>JAVBUF010000079.1:0-50354 GCA_031555615.1 Lachnospiraceae bacterium
AAAAGTATTAGAGTAAGTATTTGAGAGGAGCACTATTATGATAGACATTAAGTTTTTAAGAGAAAATCCGGAGTTGGTAAAAGAAAACATCAAGAAGAAATTTCAGGATAATAAGTTACCCCTTGTAGATGAGGTAATTGGTCTGGATATGGAAAGCAGAAATACAAAGCAGGAGGCCGATGACCTGCGGGCCCATCGAAATAAAATCTCCAAAGAGATTGGTGCCTTAATGGCTCAAGGTAAAAAAGAGGAAGCCGAAGCAAAAAAAGCTGAAGTAGCTGCAGGTGCCAAACGTCTTTTAGAATTAGAAGAAAAAGAAAAAGAGCTGGAAGAGAAAATCACTAAAATTATGATGATCATTCCTAATATTATCGATGCCAGTGTGCCCATCGGAAAAGATGATTCGGAGAATGTAGAGGTTACCAAGTATGGGGAACCGGTAGTTCCGGATTTTGAAATACCCTACCATGCGGAAATAATGGAAAGCCTGAAGGGACTGGATCTTGACAGTGCCAGAAAAGTGGCGGGCAATGGTTTTTACTATTTAATGGGTGATATCGCCAGATTGCATTCAGCGGTTATTTCTTATGCCAGGGATTTTATGATTGACCGGGGATTTACTTATTGTGTACCGCCTTTTATGATCCGGAGTAATGTGGTAACCGGGGTTATGAGCTTTGCCGAGATGGATGCGATGATGTATAAAATAGAAGGGGAAGACCTGTACTTGATCGGTACTTCGGAACATTCCATGATTGGTAAATTTATTGATACGATCGTACCGGAAGCCGAACTGCCTCAGACGCTTACCAGTTATTCACCCTGCTTCCGTAAGGAAAAGGGAGCTCATGGCCTGGAGGAAAGAGGCGTATACCGTATTCATCAGTTTGAAAAGCAGGAAATGATCGTTGTTTGCAAGCCGGAAGAATCTCCTGCCTGGTTTGATAAATTATGGCAGAATACAGTAGATTTATTCCGTTCTTTGGATATTCCTGTAAGAACACTGGAATGCTGTTCAGGAGATCTGGCCGATCTGAAAGTGAAGTCTTTTGACGTGGAAGCATGGTCTCCCAGACAGAAGAAATACTTTGAGGTGGGAAGCTGCTCTAATTTGGGTGATGCCCAGGCAAGAAGATTAAAAATCCGTGTAAACGGAGAAAATGGTAAGTACTTTGCGCATACATTAAATAATACGGTGGTTGCACCTCCCAGAATGTTAATTGCATTTTTGGAAAATAATCTGCAAGCTGACGGTTCTGTCAGAATTCCTGCTGTTTTGCAACCGTATATGGGTGGGAAAACCGTCTGCAGACCAGACAAATAAAATATTTTAAATAATACAGGTTAGTCCTGAAAGCGAGGTGAAATTCTTGCATAAATATATGCGCGCCATAGGCTTTAGTAATTTAAAGGACCGTAAGGAATTAAAGCAGCTTCTGACCGATATTGTAGTATCGGCATCAGAACGTGCTTACACAAGCAATAGCGAGGATATCATCCTGGCGGAGTTTAGCAAGGATTTTGCTGAAAATATCGGAGTTACCGTTTGCGGAGAATTTGATGAAGATGATAAGTTCATTTATGAATATTATTATCCTTATATGCGGGGTTCTCTGATCAGTACCGAAGAAGATGTATCGGTTGAACGGCATGCTTCCCAGGAATCTTACGCAGGTGTATGTGATGATATCCGAGTTGGTGTAACCTTAATCTTTTATTTGCAAAATATGATACCCTATGTAAAAATTCAAAGTTCCGGAAAATTACCGGTCAGAGGAACAACTCTGACCTTGTCAGGATTGTCACTTAGTGGTACAATAATGATGCCCATAATTAAAAATGAAAATGATAAGAAAAAAGTAAACCGGGCATCCATTAATCGTGGAAATCTCATCGCCGCAGCAAGAAAAGGGGATGAAGATGCAATTGAAAGTCTTACTCTGGAGGATATGGATACCTATACGGTAATATCCAGAAAGATCCACACCGAAGATGTGTTTACCCTGGTGGATACTTACCTGATGCCTTACGGAGTAGAATGTGACCAATATTCTATTTTAGGGGAAATCATGGAGTGCCGGCTGGTGAAAAACAAGATTACCGGTGAAGATATCTATCAGATGTTGATTAACAGTAATGATTTACTCTTAGATATCTGTATCAATAAAATGGATTTACTTGGTGAACCGCAGATCGGACGGCGCTTTAAGGGAGTTGTCTGGATGCAGGGGTTTATCAATTTTCCTGAATAGATTCGTTATTAGTTTCCAATAGATGTCTTCGTAGCTCAGTGGATAGAGCACTCGCCTCCTAAGCGAGGGGTCGGACGTTCAAATCGTCTCGGGGACGCCAGAAATAACGCCGAAAACCCTGCAAATTAAGGTTTTCGGCTTTATATATTTTTGCTCGCAGCAAATGGCGATTGTTATGAGCTGATATTCAAGATAGCAAATGCACATGTGAAGAAGCTGAAAGTTAGTGGGAAAAGCGGAGGACATATGAAATAATCAGATTGATTAAGCAAATGGAATTTATAAGGAGAAAATGGAAAATGATAATAGAAGAAAGTAATATTAAAAAGATACGACCTATTGAGTTCTTATGGCTTGGATTATATGCTTTTGCAGGATTTAGTATGGAGCTGATAATTGGATTTATTTCTAATTTAATAGGTATAAGTTCATTAAATAAAGGTGTAAATTCTATTTTGGCAGGAACAGCCTGGTTTTTGATTTCTTTTTTACTGATACAATATTCAAAACGGAAATTTGATTTTAATGTTTTTACAATAAAGTGGAAGCCAACGATACAAAAAACTCTTATTATTTTATTATTGATAGTAATAATTATAGCAATCACATGTGTGGGATTTAATGGTTTTAAACCAATGGTTGAATTTAGAAATGGTTCCCAAGGAAATATTATCACATATATACTACAAGTTTTTTATTACATGGGTGAATCCAGTCTTATTGTTTTGTGTATAGCTTTTGGTCAAAAATTTTGTGAAAAACAGTTCTTACTAAACAAGCATATACCAAGTGGCGGCTTGTTTTTAGCTGTAACTTGGGGATTTATGCATTTTTTTCTACAAGGAGTCAGTGGTGGTCTGTTTACTGTTTTTTTCTCGGTTTTAGCTGGCATAATTTATGTAATTTGTGAAAAGGATTTTAAATGGAGTTATTTGTTTATTGCAATTGCATTTATTCTTTAATATTTTCCAAGATTAGTTTTCATACAAGGTAGCTATATCATGTATTCTGCGCTTCATTTCTGTGCGGATATGTAAAGGTTCCAAACACTCGCATTTATCCCCAAAACTGAAAAGAATATTGTAGTAGTAATCATTCTCTATGAAAGGAAAACTAACAATGTAATGCTCATTGCCGTCAGGGGAAAAGTATTCATAAGCACAAAAATCAAGGACCCTGTCCATGATGGATTTATGAATACGAATTTTGATTTTTGTTTGCATAGTTGTCAAAATGTCAGCAAATTCTAACTGTGGTTTTTGATAATCTCGTGGTGTAAAAGATTTTTCTTGTATTTGTAGATTTGATATACGAGATATTTTGAATAAACGAAAATCGTTTCTTTTAAGACAATACCCTTGCCAATACCAATTGCTATTTTTCAATACAAGCTGATAGGGTTCGGCTGTTCGTGCAGTTTTGTTTCCATAGCGGTCTGAATATTCAAACGAAAGCAGCTTGCTTTCCTGTAAAGCGGTTTTAATAATTTCTAAATATGGCTGCACATTTCTGTTGCTCATCCACGGACTTAAATCTATGTATATTTGATTCGTTTTTATCTCAATGTCATTTGCCCTGTCGGCGGGAACAAAACTCTTGACTTTCGCAAGGGCATTTACCAGTTCATCACCTCGTATTATGTTTGAGAGGTTGGAAAGTCCCATCAAGATAGCGGAAAGGTCGGTAGTCGAAAAAACCTTTCTATCAATCTTATATCCCGGCATGATTTCAAAGCCGCCGCCCACTCCCGGTGCCCCGCGAACAGGAATACCCGCCATGTTGATGGTATCTATATCTCGATAGATTGTGCGGGGCGAAACTTCAAACAGGTCTGCTAACTCCTGTGCACCTATCCGCTCTTTGTCGAGAAGTATCATAATAATGCTAACAAGCCGGTCGATTTTCACCTCATAGCCGCCCTTCAAAATTTTTATTTCATTATATAATTGTTGCCATACTGTTGTCAATAATTGCATGATACAATAAAAAAGTAATAACAATATATCTATAATGAAAAGTGGAGGAAATTTATGTTTACAATTTATGTTTACGTTCTTGATACTTTAGCAGATTGGGAGCTGGGGTATGTTACTGCAGAGTTGAACTCTGGACGATTTTTTAAAAAGGGCCAGGAGCGTGTATCGCTTAAAACGGTTAGTTATTCTAAAGAGCCAATTAATACAATGGGCGGGATGACAATAGTGCCCAATTGCGTAATTGATGATATTATTGTCAGTGAAACAAGTATGCTGCTATTACCGGGGGCAGATACATGGAATGATCCAAAGCATGGTGCTATCATTAAGAAAGCAAGCGAATTTCTTTCTTCAGGTGTTGCGGTGTGCGCAATCTGTGGGGCTACCGCTGCTCTTGCCAGCTTTGGATTATTAGATAATCGTCCCCATACCAGTAATGGACAGGGGTTTCTTGAAATGGTTTCTCCCAGTTATAAAGGCCAAAGTTTTTATATAGACAAGCCATCTGTAGCGGATAAAAACCTTATTACTGCAAGCAGCACCGGAGCTTTGTTGTGGGCCAAACAAATTATTGAGTATTTAGGTGTTTTTCAATCAAACACACTAGAGTCCTGGTATGAATATTTTAGTACCGGTGCGCCTGAACATTTCTTTGCCCTCATCCAAACTTTGCCGTCTGGCAGTACAACTGAACTGCCTTTATCATAAACAGAACGGGAAATAATACCGGCGTAGGAAAGCAATTTCTTACGCTCGTTTTGCGTTTGAAAAGCTTTCGATTTTTTGGAGGCTCTTTTTTAATTTAATAAAAAACAAGGTGACACTATGTCAGTTTATCTTGACAATCCGATTATGCTGTAATACAATATAAATGACATATAGTCATTATAGTAAATGGAGGGTTCGACATGCCAAGAGTTACAGACGAATATCTAAGAGATAAAAGAAATTTTATTCTTGAATGTACCAATGAAATTTTGAAAGAAAAACCTTTATATCAAATAACCATGAGAGACATTATTAAAAAAGCCGGTTTTAGCCAAGGAGTAATCTATCGGTATTATGCAAACATAGATGAAATTTATATGGATTTAATAAATAAAAATCCAATATCCAACTTGTTGGAAGAAAAAATCGATAACTTGGTAAATTCCCAACAGCCAATTAACTCAGTCGTTTCAGACTGTATTGTTGCGATAGGTAAATATATTGAGGAACTACTAAAATCCATTGGTGGAAGAACCTGTTTTGAGCTATTGGTAACTTATGCATATGATGCTGAAAAAAGAAAGGATATGTTTCCAAAGCTGAAGTTTAAAAAAAGCCTTGAATATGCCCAAAGCAAAATAGTTGAATATATAAAACAAAAAATTCAACAAGGAGTTTTACAAACTACAATTTCTGTTGATTCCATTATCATGTTTACAGGAATTTCTATAGACGGCATCATGCAGAGTGTAGCAATGAACACTGTAGAAAACGCAGAAGAAAAAACAACCGTGGACGTTCCGGAAATGTTTCAAACTTTGGCCAAAGCATTGATCAGCTTCCTGGAGGAACACCCTGTTGAACAATGAAAAATAACCCTATAAAAAAGAGGAGAAAAAATATGTTATTAAATGCAAAAAATGGTGTTGTAACACTTGGAGATACAGAGATGGACTATATCTCCTTTGGAAAAGGAAACGATATTTTAATTATCCTTCCGGGCCTGGGTGATGGCTTAACAACAGTAAAAGGAACTGCGCTCCCTTTTGCGATGGCATATAGAGAATATGCTGCAAGTTACAAAGTATATGTTTTTAGTAGAAAGAATCAACTGAAAGAAGGATATTCTACAAGAGATATGGCTAAAGATCAAGCTGAGGCAATGGAAAAGCTGGGTATCTCAAAAGCGGATATAATGGGTGTATCTCAAGGCGGAATGATTGCCCAATATCTTGCAATTGATTATCCGGAATTGGTTAATAAACTGGTATTAGCTGTTACGCTGTCAAAGCAAAATGAAACAGTACAAAGGGTTGTCAAAAGCTGGATGGAAATGGCGAAGCATAAGGATTACAGAAGCTTGATCATTGATACAGTGGAAAATTCTTATTCGGAGAGGTATCTGAAAAGACATCGTTTTCTCTACCCAATTCTAAGCAGAATGAGAAAACCAAAGAATTTCAGTAGATTTCTTATACAAGCCAATTCCTGTATTCACCATAATGCTTATCCTGAATTGGAAAAGATAAAGTGTCCTACGTTAATCGTGGGCGGAGACAGTGACAAGATTGTAGAGCCAGGTTCTTCTGTGGAGATAGCAGAGAAAATTAAAGGAAGCGAATTATATATATATAATGGTCTTGGACATGCGACATATGAAGAAGCTAAGGACTTTAATAATCGAGTTCTGAAATTTTTGGAGGTAAACTTGACATGATAATTTGGCATCAGGATTAAATGGAAATTCAGAACTTGACAGAAATGGGGGCATACACTATAATAAAAGAGACTTATATAAGTGTCTTTTAAAAGGAGCAGAAAACCATGAATGTGATTTCCATGAACCCTCAAAATATGAAACAGGTAAATAAGGCAAATATACGGGAAATGCTTCGGTCAATGGGGAATGCGACACGGGCAGAGCTTGCGGAACATATCAATGTCAGCACAACAACCGTGAGATCGCTGCTGTGTGAGATGCAGGAAAACAGGGAAATACTTGTTATCGGTCAGGATGATTCCAGCGGCGGACGCAGAGCAGAGCGTTATCAATTGAACCCCGAGCGATTCTATGGGGCGGCAGTATGTGTTGGTGATACCTTGTTCCGGTACTATATTCTTAACCTTTTCGGAGTGATTATCAAGGAAGGCAGCTTTCCGTTTATTCCCGATAATCTGGAGGAAAAGATCCTGGATATGCTGGCAAGGGAGATTCCTGGCGATACCCTGCGTTCAATATGTATCGGAGTCCCGGGGATAGTGGTTGAAGACGGATATAAGTGGAAAAACGGTTATGGTGAATTTGAAAAAGCTGTTGTTGGGAAAGTATTGCAGGAGTACTATAAGATTCCTGTCCTTTTAGAAAATGACCTGAACCTCATTACAACAGGTATGGGCCGCTGCCACCAGCAGATGTTTCCCCAAGAATCTGAGGAAGCACTGAATATGGCATATGTTCAGTTTGAAGAGAGTTGTATCAGTGCCGGTTTTATATCAGGCGGCAGACTTGTGCGAGGATGGAGCAATTATTCCGGGGAATTGGGAATAATGCCGGTAGGAGAAGATCTCTCTTTGGTACAAAAGTTGAGTTCTGCGGAAAATATTATGCAGTATTCAGAAATAGTATCAACAATTATAAAGTGGATTATCCTGATTCTTAATCCGAGGTATCTTACCCTTGGCGGACCTGCATTTCGTAAGGAAGCCATCGGTGTTGTTGCGGATATGCTTTATGCAGATATGCCGCAGGAGACGTTGCCGGAAATATTATATGCGGAAGATACAGGGAATGACTACAAAAATGGTTTGACGGCTCTGTGTGTTGATCAAATGTTTCGCAGTTTGTCCTTAATTGGTGAATACTAATGATTGCATATATCAAAAAGCTTATACAGCCCAATTGGGGACGGGATTTTATTGCCCATTTTTCCTGGTCTACAGCGTTTGTGTTTATGACAAGCGGTGTTTTTCTCAGCGGTCTGGCGGTCAGTATTGGAGCAGGTGATGTTCTGATTGGATATATTACAGCAATTCCAAACATATGTGGTGTTTTGATACTATTTTTTTCGTCGTTGGTGGAAAGGGCGGCCAACAGAAAAAAATTGGCGGTTTTGTTCACGATATTATCCCGGCTGGTGACATTGATGATTGTCCTGATTCCATTGTTGGGGCTTGGTTCGCTGACAGTCCCGGTTTTTATAATGGTTGTAGTTACAGCATTTACTTTACAGGCCCAAACAACTGTTATTGTGAACAACTGGATGGTGGGTTTTATTGATGGCAAAAAACAAGGGCAGTATATTTCCTTCCGTCAGACGGCTTCCCTTGTTGTTACAGTCATCCTTTCTCTGGTGGTAGGGAGAATTGTGGATAATGCCAGTCAGCAATATACGGGTCTGCTGATTGTTTTCGGAATGGCGTTTTTTGTGGCTATCGTGGAGGTTATTATTCTTCTGCGTATCCCCAATGCCCTGGCAGGTGATCGGCAGAGAGTGAAGTATAGACTAGGAGATATTATCAGAACGCCAATGAAGAATAAACCATTTCTGGTCTTTGTTTTTTACGTGTCGCTGTTTTACTTTTTTCTGTACATATCGGATAGCTTTACAGTCTTATATATGATGCGATATCTGGGTCTGCCATATGCCACCATTACAGGTTTGCAAATGCTGATTTCACTACCGCAAATTGTTCTGCTGGGACAGTGGGGGAAGCTGAGTGACAAACGCGGTCATAAATTTGTTCTGGCAAGTTCCATTTGGCTTTTTATGGGTGAAAGTCTGTTTTTGGCGTTATCCAACACGGGGAATTATATGCTGACTATTGCTATTGCTTTTTTATTTGCGGCGGCGGCTAATTCCGGATTTGTCGTAGCGGTATTTAATCGGCGCTATGAGTTGATGCCGGCAGATGGACGTATACTGCACGATAACTTTTATAGTGCGGCCATCGGAATCGCTTTTATATTAGGTCCGGTGATTGGCGGGTGGATGAAAGAAGTAATAACATCTTCGTCTTTGGGCGGTGTATTGGAGTTTGGTGAAATCCGGATTTTATACGTGATTTCTATGCTGGGGATTCTGTTTCTTCAGTTAGGTTTTATTCTTTATCAGGGTAAAAGAAAAAATAAATTATAAGGATGTGATTTAGATGATATTAAGAAAAGCAACGCTTGAAGATATTCCTTTGCTCATTAAGCTGCGAATGGATTATCTGACAGAAGACCATTGGAGTATGAGTCCTGAAGAAGAGGCCGCTGTTAGAAAACAGCTGGAACAGTATTTTAATAATCATATTCCGGATAATTCATTTATCGGGATATTAGCCGAGGAAGATAACAATATAGTATCAGCCGCATACCTTGCCATATCGGAAAATCCTGCCAATCCATCCTTTATCACAGGATTAACAGGGACACTGTTAAATGTGCTGACATACTCTGAGTATCGCAGACGGGGAATAGCGGCAAAAGTGCTTGAGAAAATCATTGATGAAGCGAAAATGCTTGGGGTGTCTTCCATTAACCTGTCTGCCACAAGTGACGGGAAACCATTATACGAGAAGCTGGGGTTTTCTATTTCAAATTACACCACCATGAATATAAAATTGCTTGACTCTCCCATTGTGTGAGGATTTATCCTAAATTCAGATCATTAAATCTGAATTTAAAGGAGAAGAACAATGAAGAGAAGAATGGACATATTTCATCATAAAGATGATTATGAGTGTATGTGGAACGGAATTGAAGATTTATATATTCGTGACACAGGGCAAAAGCTGCCCCCCAGTTTTTTCTTTTCACTTTCCAGTTTTGGCTCATTTTGCTACATGAAAACAAACAAGGCAGAAATTAAGCGTATGGTTGCACTTGGGGACGGGCGTACCAGGCAAATGTATGAATTTCTGGCCCCAATTGTCGGATTTGACTATAAACATTATGAGTACAGTTCCTTTGACAAGGCTTTGGCAAAGGTAAAAGCAGAGATTGATGCCGGGCATCCCTGTGTGATCGGGGCAATTGATATGTATTATTTGGCGTATTATCCTAAGCTATATCATGAAACACATATACCTTTACATTATGTTCTGGTAGTGGGATATGATGATGAAACGCAATGCATTTATTTGAATGACTGCGGCCGTGAGGAAACACAACTGCTTTCATATGAGGAATTGCGGCTGGCATGGGATTGCAGTTATAGTGGATTATCAAAGCCCAATACGGTCTGTACGGTTCGTATGCAAAGTCAAAAAAATAAATATGAAATCGCAAAAGAAGCACTTGCCAAAAAGCGTGAGCTGTTCCTTAATCCACCCACTAATTTTATGGGCTGCCGGGGTTTTGAGAAATTTGTTAAAGATATACCAAAATGGAAAAAAGAACTTGTAAAAGAAGATTATGATAAACTGCTTGCCAATATGGTGATGTTTTTTGGCGAGGTACCGACAATTCCCAACGCCCTGTGCGGTATCGATGAACCGGACACCGTGGCATATGGCGGAGGTTTTGATAAAGCCGGCCGCGTTCTTGAAATAATTGGACAGGAGTATCAGGACGAGGTGCTGAAGGAAGCCGCAGATATCTTTAAAAGCGGAGCTGATTTTATTTCGGAGATTAAGAATATCATTGTTGATTATCTGACAAATAAAAATGATAAAACCGATGAGCTGCCGGAATTGTTTGCAAATGTGATGGAGATTATGAAAAATGGTTTCATTCATTTATAATCAGGAATAGGTGAAATAAATTATTAAGTGGGAGAGTTTTTTATGAAAGCATTAATTGTTATTGATATGCAAGAAGCTTATTTAGAAAACAGAAGAAATTGTCCCTATGATATACAGCGATTGGTAAACAACATAAATAAAAGAATTGCTGATTACAACAGCCAGAATAATATGGTTATTTACATTAAAAACAAGGGTAAATCCACCAATGCTTCTGATTTTACTGAAGGTTTGCTGCTGGTATCCGATATGGAATTTGAAAAGGAGGAAGCAAGTTGCTTTTCCAATCAAGGTCTGAGGGAACTGCTTTTAAAGGAGAGAGTTACTGAGATTGAAATAGTAGGAGTGGATGGAAATTATTGCGTGGGAATATCCGCGCTTGAAGGAGTAAAACTAGGATTTTTAATCAACATTCCTTGTTCATGTATAGGAATAACAAGCATTAAGAGATTTGCATTAATGAAAGAAAAGTTATTAAGAGCCGGTATTTCGGTTGTGTAAATCGCAGATGAATGAGGGAAAATTATTAAATTTTGCATGTTGGTAACCTGCATTTGCATCTTGGTTATAACCCTATTGTAAGAAAACAAAAAGCAGGATATATTGGAGGAAGTTCAAGATGATTGTAAAGCTGCAACAAAATTTAACACAGGAAGAGGTTGAGGTTCTGATCCGATATGCGCAGATGAACAATGCTGTAAAAAGATTAGCTTTGCTGGTCCAATCCTTTAACGATACGGTGCAATGCAGTAGTGATAATGGGGAGATACTGGTCAAAACTTCAGAGATTTATTACATCGAAAGCGTGGATAAAAAGAGTTTTGTCTATTGCGGTCAGGCGGTGTATCGTACCGAACTGCGGTTGTATCAGCTGATGGAACAGCTTTCCCCATGGGGTTTTATTCAAGTCAGTAAATCCTGCATTATAAACCTCAATATGCTGTCCGGCATACGTCCATTGCTGAATAGCCGCCTGGAAGCTACACTTAAGAATGGCGAACGGATTAATGTTACACGTAAATACATTGCCGGTATCCGAAGCAAGCTGAAAGAGAGGTAAGTCCATTGAAGAAGCTTTTCGTAAATTGTTTAGCCACTACAGCTTTGACATTGCTGATTTTAGCAATTGTGGCGTATGTCTGTCAGGCCCGGTATATTTTCGTAATCACGGTGTTTCAGGATTTTTTTGCCAATGTTGTTATCCATGTTGGTCTGTACTTTGTAAGCAAAATTGAAAGCCGTTACCTTCTAATTGAAATCCTTTGGGAGATTGGGTATGTGTTAGTGGTTTTGATCTGCTGCGGTTATTTATTTAGCTGGTACGGCAGCACGCCGCTTGGGCTGGTGATTCTGATGGGTATCGTGATTTATGCTATTGGCGGTTTTATCAATATCATGAAAATTCGTGATGATATCAGTGAAATCAATCAGGAACTACAAAAACGTGATAAAGGAGAATTACCAAATGTCTAATGCAAAACAACGCCCTATTTTATTTACTTTACTTTTTTTCCTCACCTGCTCTGTTTTCAGAGCAATTGAATACTTTGTGATCCGCACCGATCAAAGTATAATTGGGGAAGCCTTCATTCATAAGCTCATCGGAATTCTGCTGCTGGCAGCGGCTGTTCATATGCTCCGCTATCACTGGCGGGAAATTGGTTTTGATGCCCGCAATGTGGGTCGTAACATAGGTCTTGGCCTGCTATTTGGTGGTGTGGTATATTTTATAGCGTATGGTGTGGAAATGCTGATGCAGGTATCTGCCGGGAATGCGCCGTCATTACATTTTTATGTCACAAGCTACGCCATTCAAGGAAATCGCGGTATGCAGGACGGACTGATCTTTATTGTGATTTGTCTGGTTGGCAATCTGATCAATGTGATTATGGAGGAAGGTATTTTCCGGGGATTGCTGGTTAAAATGGTGGAAGAAAAATACTCATTTCTAAAAGCTTGTATGCTGTCCTCCGTTCTTTTTGGTTTTTGGCATATTGCCCAGCCGATACGAAATTTTGCAGATGGTGAACAATCTCTTATGGGAGCCGTTATGTCGGCACTGTTGTTAGTAGTTACCAGCACGCTGATGGGTATCCAGCTTTGTATGCTTTATAAGCTTACCGGATCACTCTGGGCGGGCATGGTGGTGCATTTTATCAATAATGCCGGAACGAACCTGATACATGTATCGACGCTGTCGGGTGTCGATGAGCTTCAGACAATCCGTATTGCTATTGCACAAACAATTTCATTTACGGTGGTGTTGGTTATCTATTTATATCAATGGCACAGTACAAAGAAACAGCGGGTATAATTCTATGTGATGGGAGAATGGTTCCAAAAAAGGGTGAAGAGAGAGTTGCGCTAAAAGAGATTGCTAATAAGTTGAATAATCATAAAAAAATTGTGTTACCTTTAAAGATCGTGAATAGAATTTAATTTCTTTCACGATCTTTATAATTTTTGTCACACCGCAAGTGTATGAGCAAGAGATTTATGCAGTCATATAGAAAATATGATTTACGGTATGAGAAGAGGATGCCCTTCTTATGAGTCTAATAACTCGTAATGTCAGGGCACCCTCTATATTTTTTCCATGCAATTTTAACTGTATGAAAATTTTTAAGTGCATTTTTATAGTAAAATGGTTATTGCCGCATTACCTGAAGCCGACAGCAAGGTATCTTTTTCCTCTGTTTTCCATTCGATATCGAATTCACCGCCGGATACGGAAGCGGCAGTTACATTTACCAGGCAGATGGAATAGCTTCCGGCAGCAGTCACGCTGACAGTAATTTGCCGGTCGGTTCTGGCAGCCGTAACGGTAAGTTTTTCTTCCCGATTCATGGCATATACGGCGGAAGATACTTCGCCCTGATCCTTTAAGGCATAAATACGGATTTCCGGATTTTCCTCATAATCATAATCCGGCTTGTCATCACGGGAACCCAGAACAACAATGGAGTTTTCTTTTACCATCAGCGGAATGCTCAGATAACCGTGTTTTTCCTGAATATAGCGGCCGCCGGTCTTCTCTTCCCCAGTGAAGAAATCGGTCCAGATGCCGGCCGGAAGATAATATTCGGCCATACTTTCCTCATTAAAAATGGGGGCTACCAGCAGGTTTTCGCCCAGCATATATTGTTTATCCAGATAGTGGCATACTTTGTCTTCGGTAAATTCCATTACCATACTCCGCATAGTGGGAATACCGGATTGGGAAGTATCGATGGAGGTTTTATAAAGGTAAGGCATCAAACGGGCTTTCAGCCGGGTGAAGAACCGAACCACATCAACCGCTTCGTCATCGTACAGCCAGGGCACCCGGTAAGAGGAGCTGCCGTGGAGACGGCTGTGAGAGGAGAGCAGTCCGAAAGCGCACCAGCGTTTATAGACATCGGCAGTGGAGGTATGTTCAAAGCCCCCGATATCATGGCTCCAGAAGCCATAACCGGACATCATCAGGGAAAGGCCGCCCCGCAGGCTTTCTTCCATGGATTCAAAGTCAGACCAGCAGTCGCCGCCCCAGTGAACCGGGAATTTCTGGCCCCCGGCAGTGGCCGAACGGGCAAACAGAACCGCTTCGCCTTTGCCGCGCTTGCGCTCCAATAATTCAAATACACACTTATTATAAAGATAGGTATAGTAATTATGCATCTTATGGGGGTCGGAACCGTCGAAATAAACACAGTCGGTGGGGATTCTTTCACCGAAGTCGGTTTTAAAACAGTCCACACCCATATCCATCAGCACTTCCAGTTTATCCTGGAACCACCTATAGGCAGCAGGATTGGTAAAGTCAACGATGGCCATACCGGGCTGCCACATATCCCATTGCCACACATCACCGTTAGTTCGCTTAATAAAGTAGCCTTTTTCCATACCTTCATCGAAAAGGCAGGACTCCTGGCCGATGTAAGAATTAATCCAAACGCAGATATTAAGTCCTTTATCTTTGATCCGGGAAAGCATGCCCTCAGGATCGGGGAAAACCCGGTTATCCCAGGTAAAGTCTGACCAGTGAAAATCCTTCATCCAGAAGCAGTCAAAATGGAAAGTCCGCAGAGGAATACCCCGTTCCAGCATACCATCAATAAAGCTCATAACCGTTGCTTCATCATAATTGGTGGTAAAGGATGTGGAAAGCCACAGACCAAAGGTCCAGGGTGCCGGTAAAGCGGGCTTTCCGGTCAGATCAGTGTAACGGCTCAGAACCTCTTTCATGGTGGGGCCATTGATCAGGTAATAGTCCAGGTATCCGCCGGGAACAGAAAATTCTGTCCGGGTGACCATTTCGGTAGCCACTTCAAAGGATACTTTTTCGGGGTGGTTTACAAAAACACCATACCCTTTATTTGTCATATAAAAAGGAATGTTTTTATAGGATTGTTCGGTACTGGTTCCGCCATCGGCATTCCAGATATCAATACTTTGTCCGTTTTTCACAAAAGGGGTGAACCGCTCTCCGGTACCGTAAACCAGTTCGCCCACAGACAGGGAAAGCATCTGCCGCATATATGTATCAGAAAGATCTCCGGGATCGTAAGGGAGTCCCTTCCAGTCGGTTTTCATAAAGGCCAGATCTTTGCCGGTACTTTTGGTGATGAATTTGCCATCTCTTTTGTAGGTCATGGACCAGGATTTTTTCTCAATCTCCAGAGATAATGAGCCGCTGGAAATCATAATCATTTCGTCACTGTCAGTGACAGTTAAAGGAAGTTCTTCGGTTAACTCCAACTCAAAATCAGGGGTTTTCTTCAGTGCACCTTTATAATGACAGGTTTGTACTCTTAATATTTCAGGTGCCGGAGAGGTGATTTCCACGGTCAGGTTAATGCCTCCAAGAGTGTCTCCCCGGTGTCGGATATGTTGAGTAGGCGCACATAAAGTCACCTTTGTATCAGTAATTTTGGTAAAATAAACTTCCTGGGGTGCAAAGCACTCACATCCTTCTTTCTGGATCCAACATCCATTGCTGAATTTCATAATTTGTTCCGTCCTTTCCAAAAAATACATATTAATAACATCTTATCCCTTATTGTAAAGAAAAAACGCCGGCATGGATACCGGCAATATTATAGAAAGATTACTTCTATTTTTACATCTTGTCCGACACAGGGAAAGAGGTTTATACTGGAGAAAGATAAACTGAAGTAAAAAAATCAAAAAGCATACAGGCGAAAGAAGTCGCAGACAGGAGCAGGATGATCAGGTTTTTTAAAAATTCTAATATCAGAAAGCAATTATATACCATATATTTTCTTGCGATATGTCTTCCGATTACCATTATTGGAGCTTTTCTTCTGATTAATACAGGCAACCTTCTGACCAATTATCATAAGGATTTATTAGAATCGGATAATATGCGGGTAAAGACCATTTTATTTGAAATTACCACCCAGATCTATAATATTTCAAAAGAGATATCTGCCGATGAAAATCTGAAGGAGGTATTGGTTAAGGAGAACGTTTCGGAAAAAGAGATTGCGGCAGAATTGAATAAAATCACTTTGATGGATAAGTATATCTATAATTATGCCGAACTGGAAGAAGTAACTATATATACGGATAATCCCTGTTTGTATCCCTATAAGCAAATCGAACCGGCTAATCCGGAAATGAAGAAAAGTGAATGGTACCAAAAAGCTTTAAATCAGTCCAGTGTCTTCTGGATGCCGATGAAAACACAGGATAAGTTCGGAAACGATTACTGGAATCTTTGCCTGGTACAGAAGATTCCGCTGGTAAATACCTCCTATCATGCCGTGCTGGTTATGAAAGTCAGCGACAATTATTTCAGGACCCGGGTCAGCAGCGGTACTTACATGACGATGTTGTCAGTAGACGATGGTCCGATTTTTTTCAGTACTGAACGGGATACCTACGGAACACAGCAGGAATTAGTCATTGATTATGGTGAAAACTATTTTCAGTTTCAGGGGAATATCGACATTGACGGTAAACGCTATATTGCCAATATGTCAACACTTCATATGTATAAGTCCGACTCCAGAATATATATTTGTAACATGGATGATAAAGCTTATCAGAATATCAGAAATATTATTATGATCTGTCTGCTGATTATAGTACTGGCCATTTTAATCCCCGGAGTTATCATTCATTTCTTTACCGATTATTTTACGGGCCGTATTTTAACCCTGAGAAAGGTGATGCATCGTGCCAGCCTGGAGGATTATGATATTTCTGAATCGGTTTACGGAGAAGATGAGATTTCGGCAGCCTTCGGGGACTTACAGGTGATGGTGCAGAAAATCAAGGAAAAGGATGCCCAGGTTTACGAGGCATTGATCAATGAAAAAGAACTGATCAATGAGCAGCAGGTGATGGAATTTAAGATGCTGGCCAGTCAGATCAATCCTCATTTTTTGTACAATACCCTGGAGACTATCCGAATGAAAGCCTTTACCGCCGGTGACCGGGAGGTTGCCACGGCGATTAAGCTGTTGGGAAAAGCCATGCGCTATGTATTGGAGAATACCGGAACAAGATTTACTACCCTGGAAAATGAGCTGAACCATATCGAAACCTACCTTACTATCCAGAAGCTTCGTTTTGGCGATAAGTTTGAATATAAAAGGGAGGTGGCTGAGGATATCAATCTGGAAGGCTATAATATTCTGCCCCTGCTGCTGCAGCCGGTGGTGGAGAATGCTATCCTGCATGGACTGGAGGAAGTGGAAAGCGGTGGTGAGATTAAGGTTAAGATCTATAAGCAGCCGGATGAAAACCAAAATATAAACCTGTGGATCGAGGTCAGCGATAACGGCAGCGGAATGAAAGAAGAAGAACTGCAGTCCCTTTTGGCAAATATTGAAATCTATAATCCGGAAAGAAGTACCAGTATTGGATTGTATAACATTAATCAGCGGATGCGGCTTTGTTATGGCGATGAATATGGTATCAGAATAGTATCAAAGCTGGGTGAAGGCACCTGCGTTAAGATGTGGCTGCCATTGTGTACGGGCACATAAAATTTGTCATGTATAACATATCTTATTTTGACCGTATTTTTTAAATAGTATTAATTTTATAATAAGTACATCATCGAAAACTTCGGTGGTGTACTTTTTTGCAAAGAAAGTGAGGGAGCAAATGAATCAGACAAAGACAAAAAGAGAATTCATTGCGGATAAAGTCTATTATCCACTAAGAATCGGGATTCTGCTATCTGTTTTATTTCTTTTTATACCAAATTTAAATCCGGCGAGAATAAGTGGGGTGATGAATAGAAATATGTCGCTGTTTACATCCGGTATTTCCTATTCGGCTTTGATTGATGGTTTTAGCCGGGCCTTTAAAAAGGGTTGGGTAATGGAATCATCCTTTCAGATTTTATATGTATCGGCTCTGATTTTATGTTTTGGAATTATCTTGGCAGCAGTCAGCGGATGTCTTTCTCTTGGCAATAACAAGATGAAAAGGCTTGGCAATCTGATGACAGCGCTGGGAGGTGCAATGGGTCTTGGCGGCATTCTTGGAATATATGTGGCCTATAGTCAGGTAGCCTTATCGGAAAATCCCAAAAAGGTAGAGCCGGTTTTCCCCAGTGGCTTTTGGCTGGCAGCGGCGGTTCTGGCGGTTATTCTGGTGCTATCGGTAGTGCAGATCGTACTGTTGGCAAAGAGCCAAAAGGAAGAACGCTTTGAGATGGAGACCAAGTTCAAGCTTTTTCTGATGTTTATGCCTTTTATTGCCCTGGTAGGGGTCTTCTCCTACTTACCCTTGTGGGGATGGAGATATGCCTTTTTTAACTATAAAGTGGGTGATACCCTGAGCAGTGCAAATTTTGCAGGATTTAAGTGGTTTACAGAGCTTTTTAAGAATCCGGCAACGGTTAAAGATATTGTCAGCGTTATCAGAAATACACTTGCAATGAGCGGTCTGGGAATTATCACCAGTTGGGTGCCCATGGCCTTTGCAATTTTCTTAAGTGAAATAAAGAACATGAGATTCAGAAGATTTGTGCAGACCTTTACTACCGTTCCGAACTTTATCAGCTGGGTTTTGGTATATGCGATTGCATTCTGTATTTTCTCAACCGATGGATTTCTTAGCAGTATATTTGTAAATCTTGGTATTTGGACAGAAGGACAGAATCTGCTGATGGGCAGCGACCATACCTGGATTAAGATGTGGGCATGGGGGATGTGGAAAGGCGTTGGCTGGAGCGCAATTATTTACATAGCAGCTATTTCCGGTATCGACCAGCAGTTGTATGAGGCAGCAACGGTAGACGGAGCGGGAAGATTCCAGAAAATGTGGAATATCACCGTACCCGGACTTATTCCCACCTTCTGCGTATTGCTCCTGATGTCAGTAGCAAATGTTTTGAACAATGGTATGGATCAGTATCTTGTCTTTAAAAATGCAACAAATATCGATACCATCAGAGTCCTGGATTTGTATGTATACGAGCTTGGTATCGGTAAAGGTTCCACCATTCCTCTTACTACGGTGGTCAGTATGCTGAAGTCAGTTGTCAGTGTAACCTTGCTGTTTGGCGCTAACGGAGTTTCAAAACTGGTCCGTGGCGAAAGTATTGTGTAGGAGGTGGAATGATGGCAAAAACAGCACAGGAAAAAGCGGATTTAAAAGCTGAAAAGCTTTATGAAAAAACCCATAAAAGCAAATTCCGCGCAAAGCCCGGAGATATCATTTTCAACATCCTGAACTATGCGGTATTTATATTATTTACCATAGCCTGTATTTTTCCGTTTTATTACCTTTTCATTAATACCATCAGTGATAATGATATGGTAATAAAGGGCATGATCAATTTTATACCAAGAGGATTGCACATTGATAATTATACAGCCCTATTTAATGTAAGTGATCTCTCCAGTGCCTTTATGGTTTCCACCTCACGAACAATTTTGGGAACAGCACTTATGGTAGCAGCTTCCGGGTTTGTGGGATATCTGGTAACCAAGCAGGAAATGTGGGGGAGAAAATTCTGGTACCGGTTTCTGATCATTACCATGTATTTCAATGCCGGACTGATTCCCTGGTTTTTGAATATGCAGATGCTGGGACTGACCAATACCTTTATCGCTTATATTATTCCCGGAATCGTGGTACCTTACAATATTATTCTGGTAAAGACATATATCGAATCCATTCCGGCTGAGCTGGAAGAAAGTGCGGCGATAGACGGAGCCACTTATATGACGGTATTCAGAAAGATTATCTGGCCGCTGAGTAAACCGATTTTGGCGACGATTGCCATTTTCGGTGCGGTAAATCATTGGAATTCCTTTACTGATTCCCTGATTTTAATGCAGTCGGCACCTAATTTGTATACCTTACAGCACCGCTTATACATTTACCTAAATCAGTCAAGTAACCTGAGTGCACTGATGGAATCCGGCGGACAGGTAAGTGAAGCAGCGATTAAGTCAGCACTCACCGGAAAGGTAATTAAGTACACCATTTCCATGGTAACGGTTATTCCGATTCTGGTGGTTTATCCGTTTATGCAAAGATACTTTGAAAAGGGCATCATGCTGGGAGCCGTTAAGGGCTGATTATTAACAAGGCTAATTCTGCCACATAACGTGTCAGTTTATGCAATAAAAAGGAGGACGAAAAAGAATGAAAGCAAAGAAAATCGTAGCGTTACTTTTAGCCGTTGTAATGACCGCATCACTGGTAGCGTGTGGAAGTACCCCTTCCCAAACAACTGAACCCGCTGCCGCAGAGAAAGCAGGGGACAGCGCAGCAGAAGTAAAAGACACTGAGGAAGCAGCAGATGATTATGAATCATTACTGGCTGATATTATTCCTGAGGAAACTGTAACTTTGGATGTATTTGATCAGTTAGCCAACTATTCAGGTGAGCAGATTGGCTGGTTTGGCCAGGTTATGTTAGAGAAGTTCAATGTTAAGCTGAACATTATTCCTGATCCCGATGGTCTTGGCGTTTACGAGACACGTATGGAATCCGGCAACCTGGGTGACCTGGTAATCTGGGGCAATGACTCTGATGAGTATCTTCAGGCTATCGAAAAAGGCATGCTTTTTGACATAAACGAAGATGATCTTCTTGCCGATTATGGCCCTTATATCGTCGAGAATATGCCATATGCCCTTGAGAAAAATGCCAAGATTTCCGGTGGAACCACCTATGGTTTCGGTTTTGACGTAGCAGTAGACTCAAGTGCCCGTCAGGATATTATGTACACCTGGGATCTGCGTTGGGACCTTTACAAAGAACTGGGATATCCGGAAATGAAGACTCTGGATGATGTGGTTACCGTACTGGGACAGATGAAAGAGATTTGCCCGAAAGATGATAACGGAAAGACTACTTATGGTGTATCCTTATTTAATGACTGGGATGGCGACATGGTGATGTTCGTTAAGTCCACAGCAAGCGCATATTATGGATATGATGAATTTGGATTTGGTTTATATGATTCCGTTGAACAGAAATATTATCCTTGTCTTGAGGAGAACGGACCTTACCTGACAGCATTAAAGTTCTACAATACGTTATATCAGAAAGGTCTGCTTGATCCCGATTCCCAGACCCAGAAATATGATGGTATGATTGAAGATTATCAGAACGGAGGAGCATTCCTGAATATATTCAACTTCCTGGGATCGGCCATGTATAACTCGGAAGCACATGCAGCTGAAGGAAAAGCAATGTATCCCTGCCCTCCTGCCGATGCACAGCCTATCGCATACGGACAGAACGTGTATGGCGGCAACAGACCCTGGACTATCGGTGCCAAGACAGATTACCCTGAACTTTGCATGGCAATTCTCAACTGGCTGGCAACACCTGAAGGACGTATGACACTTGAATATGGTCCTAAGGATGTCTGCTGGTACTACGATGACAATGGCAAGACCTGCTTCACCGAACTTGGACGGACGGCTAAGCTTGATGTGAAAACTCAGATGAAGGACGGATATTCAGGAACCTTTGAAGACGGTAATTTCAAGCTCAACAACACCACATGGGGTATTGATGCAGCAAACCCGGATTCTAACGGTGATACCTTCAACTACAAGAAATGGGATAGCTTTGTTTCCGAACCCGGTTCAGAGATTGAAGCTGACTGGAGAGAAGTTAACGGATGTACCACCTTTGACTCCCGTTTTGACACTGTAAAATACAGAGTAGCTCCCGGTACAATGTACTCGGCAGGCACCAAGTCTGATGAGCTGATGGTTCTCTGGAATCAGGTTGCAACCTGTATCAAAGACAATTCCTGGAAAGCAATCTATGCAAAATCCGATGCAGAATTTGACAAGATTGTGGGTGATATGATCGCACAGGCTAATGAGTATGGTTATGATAAGTGTGTTGAGTTCCAGTTAAATGAAGCGAAGTTAAGAGCAGCAGCAGAAGATGCTGTTAAGTAAAGAAACTGGTTCAGCCGTTAAGGATTAGAACAAAATTGGAAGGGGGGCTGCTTCATTAGTAAGCAGCCCCCTTTTAATTACAGGAGATGGGTATTTATCAGATGAAATTTTTTAGTGTGGACAGTCCCTTATATAAGTTTTTAAATAAGTTTCTTGATGTTTTGAAATTGAATTTTTTATGGATTTTTTTCAGCATTCCCATCATTACCATGGGTGCAGCTACCGCCGCAGCCATGTCCGTAGCACTTAAAATGGTAGATGATGAAGAAGGGTATATCGGTAAAAGCTTTTGGAAGGCATTTAAAGAAAACTGGAAAAAAGGAACCCTGCTCTTTATCATCTCCATGATTGCCAGCTATGCGATTTATCTGGACTTTCAATTGTTTGAAGCAGTGGAAGGCAATCCCATGGTGCTGCTGATCATCGGAATGGTATCCGTTGCCCTGGTAATTGTTGCTCTTATTTATTCTTATCCGCTGATTGCCCGCTATGAGAATACTTTGTTTAAAACAATCCAAAATTCCATTGATATTTCCAGAAAGTATTTTGGCAGAACTTTTTTTCTGGTGGTGGTAGTTGCTTTTGAAGTGATGATTTTTATGTTTAATAAGACCATGTTATTTTTTGCAATCATTATCGGACCGGGATTTATTATTTTTACTGTAGCATCTTTTAGCAAGCGGATATTTCAGCAAATTGAAAAGGAACCCGGTTCCGTAACTTATAAAACGGATGAAGAAGAATAATAAAAAAATTGCAGGTATTGGAAAGGCTTGGTTACAATATGGAAGATTACAAAAAAACGCCCTTGTGGAATAACGATCTGCCAATTGAAGAAAGACTTGAATTTTTAGTAAAAGAATTAACTTTGGATGAAAAAATCACCTGTTTGACAACCGGATGCCCGGATATCCCGCGGCTTGGAATTGTGTCATCTTTTATGGGCGGAGAAGCTGCTCATGGTATTGAAGCCAGGCACGATCAGGCATTTAACGCCGGAGAACCGGAACCCACAACGTCCTTTACCCAGCCCATAGGCATGAGCGCAAGCTTTAACCGGGAATTGATCAAAGAGTGCGGCAGGGCAGTGGGTGAGGAAGCAAGGGGACTTTTTGCCCGAAACGGAAAAGGCGGTTTGTGCAGATGGGCACCTACCATTGACATGGAACGTGATCCCCGGTGGGGCAGAACGGAAGAAGCATACGGGGAAGATCCTTATCTTGCAGGAGAGATGTCTTCTGCGTATATTCAGGGGATGAAAGGGCAGGATCCTTTTTATCTTCAGTGTGGCGCAAGTTTAAAGCATTTTTATGCTAATAATGTGGAGAAAGACAGGATTAAGACTTCTTCCTCCGTTGACCAACGAAATAAATATGAATATTATCTGGAACCCTTCCGCAAAGCCATAGAAGAAGGCGGTGCCGAGGCAATTATGACCTCATACAATGAAATAAACGGTGTTCCGGCGATTGTAAATCACGAGGTGCAGGATATCCTGAAGGATACCTGGCATTTGCCCGGCCATGTTGTCTGTGACGGCGGGGACTTCCAGCAGACGGTTAAAGACCATAAGTATTTTGAGACCCATGCGGAAACCCTTGCCTATGGATTAAAAGCCGGTGTGGATTGTTTTACAGACGATGGAGAGGTGGTCTTTGCGGCCGCCAGGGAAGCTCTTGCAAAGGAGCTTATCACCCAAGAGGATATCGACAGATCGGTTCGGAATTCTTTCCGTACCCGTATCCGTCTGGGATTTTTTGATGCCAGGGGGGATTGTCCTTATACCGCAATGGATGAGGATTATGTTAATAACCGAGAACATCAGGAAATTTGCCGGCGGATGGCAGAAGAGTCCGTTGTGCTTTTGAAAAATGAAAACAATATACTGCCTATGAATCCCCAGGAAACGGATTCTTTGGCGGTTGCGGGTCCCCTTGCCGATGTCTGGTATAAGGACTGGTACAGCGGTATTCCGCCATATGCGGTGACACCCCTGGCAGGAATCAAAAAAGCTTTCCCGGAATCAAAAATTTTAAGCCATAATGGGCTTTCCCGGATTTATCTGAAGTGTAACGGAAGCTATATTGGGCTGGATAATGGAGGAAGATTAAGGCTTACAGACAAAGAGCAGGCAGAATGCTTTATCTTTACCGACTGGGGCTGCGGCAGTACCACACTGTTGGCACAAAGCAATGACAGATATGTTACTTTGGAGGAAGCTTCTTATCTTATCAAAGCTGATAAGGAAGAAACATTTAGCTGGTTTATCAGAGAAAGCTGGAATTTTAAGGGCCTTTCCGGTAATCCCAGTGAGGATATG
This sequence comes from Lachnospiraceae bacterium, assembly GCA_031555615.1. Taxonomy (GTDB): domain Bacteria; phylum Bacillota; class Clostridia; order Lachnospirales; family Lachnospiraceae; genus UBA935. The sequence continues at coordinate 24,381 of JAVBUF010000079.1, forward strand.
GCCGGAACCTTTTATCTGGATAGCTGGAACGGACGGGCAGTTACCGTCGACCGGGAAGGATATCTGGCAGTTATTAAAACCAGTGAGAGTGCTGTGGGGGAGGGCGATGATGAGAAGCTGGGGAAAAAGTCTCATGCATTGTGGGAAGGGGAACCTGCTGTCTTTGCCATGGAGATTGTTGAAAACGGCATAGAAAAAGCAGCAGGGCAGGCCGGAAAAGCCCACAAGGCAATAGTTGTACTGGGCTGTAATCCCGTTATTAACAGCAAGGAGGAAATCGACCGGGCAACCCTGGCTCTGCCGCCGTATCAGCAAAAACTGGCGGATGCGGTACTTTCCGCAAACCCCGAAACGGTTATCGTACTGGTAAGCAATTATCCTTATTTGATCAATAAGCTGAAGAAGGAAGCCCCGGCCATTCTTCTGACGGCCTCCGGTTCTCAGGAGCTGGGTACGGGAATCGCAGAGATTATCACCGGAAAGGCATCTCCCGCAGGCAGACTGAACATGACCTGGTATTTAGCCGATGAGGATTTGCCGGATATCAATGATTATGATATTATCCAAAGTGAGCGGACGTATCAATATTTTAATAAAAAAGTGTTATATCCCTTTGGTTATGGTCTTTCTTATACGCAATTTGCTTATGGACAGATGGAATGGGAGATTACAGAGGATGCTGTTCATTTTAAAGTACCTGTTACCAATGCCGGGCAGACAGCAGGGGATGAAGTGGTTCAGCTCTATGTGCATAAGGCAGACAGCCGGGTGAAGCAGCCCATAAGTAAATTAAAGGGATTTGTCAGAATAAAGGAAATTGCTCCCGGAGAAACCAGGGTTGCGGAATTCAGGGTAGACTACAAAGAGTTAAGGTATTATGATGTTATTACCTGCAGTATGCTGCTGGAGGATGGGGAATATACCTTTATGGCAGGAGCTTCTTCTATGGACATCAGACAGGAAGTAACCATTAAGATTAATGGTGAAAAGGCACCGGCGAGAGATCCTTATGTCACCACTCAGGCCATTCAATATGATACCAGTGAAGGATGTTTTCTTCATCGGGGAACAAAAGCCCATACCATGACAGGAAGAACCTGCGTGATCCCCGGCAAGGCGGGGGATCTTCCCGATATTGTGGATAACAGTCAAAATAACAGCCGGACCGGTGTATTGCAGTACGGGGATTTTGTTTTCAGCAGGCAGCCCACAGAAGTTGTCCTGAAAGTTTGTGCACTGGAAGAAGGAACCATAACGCTTACCCTTTCCGATGAATCAGAAAATACAGAACAAACGGAAATCCGGGTGAAACCGTCCGTTGATTTGGACTTTACGGAAATAAAATCCAAGCTGCCGGATAACTTTGCATCGATTGGAAATAAGCAAAAGCTTACAATCACAATAAAAGGAAAAATTAAAGTCGCAGAATTTGCTTTTTTATAAATTTTTGCGGAATTCAGCGGGGCTGATACCTACATATTTTTTAAATTTTTTGTGGAAATAATCAACGTTTTTGTAGCCTATCCGCTCCGCAATTTCATAGACCTTCAGCTTATTTTCAGCTAACAGCTCCTTAGAGTATTCAATCCGCCGGTGATCCACATAGCTGTTAAAGCTTTCACCGGTGGCTTTGTTAAAGATCTTGCCAAGATAAGCACTGTTATATCCAAACAAGGGAGCAATGGTCTCCAGTTTAATATTGTTATGGTAATTATGGTCAATATAATAAAGGATATCGTCCAGCACATTATCCCGGTTAGGGTTCCCGGTGGCACCGATGATAAGTTCTGTCTGTTCGGAAATAAAGCGGATGATTTCATATAAATAAAAGCAGCCCTCAATGTGATTAATGATTTCCGAATTACTGGGAAAAGGAATCGTTAACTGAGAATACGTATGGTTTATTTTTTCTTTCATCTGCAAGTATAAATCCGTTAGGAAAAGCTTAACCGAAGCGATGTCATCTTTTACATTATAAAGAAAATTTTCCAGTGAAAAAAGAGTTTCGGCAACATTTCTGCGGTTGGAAGCTTGCAGATAATTGGTCAGAAGGTCACTGTACTGGTCCAGCTTCTGGCTGCTGATCTCCAAATCCCCGGTACTGACCTGAGGCAGTTCTTCAAACCCCAGGGTATGCTGGCCCTGAATACAGAAAAAGCGCCGTTTGCAGAGGGTCAGAGCTTCTTCGTAGGAAAGATAGATTTCGTCCATGTTTTCAACCGGCCGCCCGTAAGCCAGAAACAAAGTATCCAACGGACTGCCGGCCTGCGGTTCCTGTCGTTCATAATGAAGAAGAAATTGTTGAAATTTTTGCAGAGCATAAGAACCCTTCAGCAAAATAATTTCGTGAGAATCGATGTTAATATGTTCAAAGGTGTGATTCCCTTTATTGGTTACTTTTAGTAAATCGGCAAAACTGTAACTGGGATTTTGCGGATCATTGCTGAAATTTTCATAAATTACGATCTGATAGGAATCTGCCTGCAGGTTCAAATTTTCAAATTCCTCGTAGGAAATGGCAGTCTGCATCCTGGGAGAATAGACACCGGTGATGATTTCATGCAGGATGACATTTTTAGCTTTTTGCCGGAATAAGTCGATATGATCAGAGTTTTGTTTTTGTCTGTCAAGGATTTCCTTAATTTTGGTAATGGACTGTAAAAGTTCCTCTTCGTCAATGGGCTTGGTAAGATAAAATTCCACACCATAGCGAATGGCTGTTTGCGCATAGGAAAAATCGGAGTAACCGCTTAAAATGATGAATTTACCGGTAAAACCATGTTCTCTGGCAATGCGGATAATATCGGTACCGTATAATTTGGGCATACGAATATCCAGGAGAACCAGACTGGGGTTAGATTTCAGAATACCCTCCAGAGCCTCTTCGCCGTTTCCGGCCTCGCCGCAAATGGTAAAGCCAAGAGAATCCCAATCCACGATATATTTAAGTCCCTCTCTGATATTTTGTTCATCATCGGCAATAAAAACAGTTTCCATAAAAAGTTTCCTTTCCAGTACCAAAGCATAAATATTGGTGTTTTTGGTACTTTCAGTATAAGTAAGGATGTCTGGTTAGTCAAACACATTTTAGGAGCAGCATATGAGAAAGATTAGAGCAAGAGCTAAAAAATGGATAATAACAGGTTGTTTGATGTTGGCCTTATGTGGATGCGGCGATATCTCTTCCAAGACTGCAAAAAAGGAAAAAACTTATGAAGAACCGATAGTGGTGGAAGTGTTTGATTCACTGGCTAATTATCAGGGAATTCAGTCGGGATGGTTTGCCAAGATCGTGAAAGATAAGTTTAATATGGAATTGAATGTCATTGCCCCCAATATAGCCGGTGGCGGAGCCACACTTTTTGAAATCCGTTCGGCCGCCGGTAATGTGGGAGAGCTGATTATATGTAATGGCGAAAATGGGGTTTTGCAGGACTTGGTTACGGCAGGTCTGGTAATCGACATGAGCCCTTATCTGACCGATAAGCAGATTTTGCGCTATGAGGATGCCATTAATTTTCTGAACCGGGATATTACACCACGGGGCATTTATGCCATTCCCTCTGAGGTGTCCGAGAACTCCCCCATGGCACCCAGTGATAGTCTGGAACCGACATTTGCTCCGTATTTGCGATGGGATATCTATTCTCAGATTGGTTATCCGCAAATGGATACGCTGGAGGATATGCTGATGGTGTTGAAACAAATGCAGGAGGCTTGTCCGGTCAGTGAAACAGGAGAAAAAACATATGGTTTTTCTTTTTTCAAAGATTGGGATGGCAATATGATGAATGCGGCCAAGCAGCCTTGCTGTTTTTACGGTTATGATGAATTCGGATTTGTTCTTGCGGCGGCTGACGGCAGTGATTACCAAAGCATTATTGATAGTGATTCCTTATATATGAGGGTTTTAAAATTATATTTTGATGCCAATCAGATGGGTCTGGTAGATCCTGAATCACCCAATCATACCTTTGATTCGGTTTTTAAAAAGTATCAGAACGGCGAAGTAATGTATAGTCCATGGCCATGGCTGGGGCAGTCGGCATACAATACTACGGCCAGAAAAGAGGCAGGAAAAGGCTTTATGATAGCGGATATAGCTGATATGAAGATTTTTTCTTACGGTTGTTTCCCGGAAGGGAGGTTCAAAGCGGTTATTGCTGTAGGTTCTCAGGCCAAGGATCCGGAGCGGATGGTTGACTTTATTGATTGGATATATTCTCCGGAAGGCATTATGATCAATGGTGCCCAAGGTTCGGGGGAAACAGCGGGGCCGGAAGGACTGTGCTGGGAACTGGGGGAAGAGGGTCCCTATCTGACGGAATTCGGTATCAAGGCTTTTTTTGATTATGCAGCGGAGATGCCGGAAGAATGGGGAACAGGTACCTGGGAGGACGGGATTTCCCAGCTGAATTATAAAGCAGTGGCACGGAATGAAAGCAATCCCGATGGAATACCTTATTCTTATGTTTTATGGGATTCCGTGCAGGCTTTACAGGAAACCCGGCTGGAGAGGGATTGGAAGGCTTTTATGGAAGCGGAAAACTCCATGGACTTTTTGGAAAAAAATGACAAGCTTGCCATAGCTCCCGGATGTCAATATTATACTCCCGCGGAAACATCGGAGATATCAACCATTAGAAATCAATGTACAACAACAATTATAGATTACTCATGGGATATGGTATTTGCGGAAAGTGAAGAAGAATTTTATCAATATCAAAAGGGAATGCAGGATACCGTAATCAGTTTGGGTTATCAAAAGGTATTGGAAGTTGATCTGCAGAATGCCAAAGATCAGAATCAGGCAAGGGTTCTTGCGGTTGAAAAATATAACGAAAAGGAGCAGAAGTAATGAAAAAAGAAGCTTATTTAAAGCAAATCGAGGATGTGATTAAAGCCGGTCCTTTTAGGGATGAGTGGGCATCCTTATCGGATTTTACCATACCCCGCTGGTTTATGGGAGCAAAGTTTGGTATCTTCATACACTGGGGACTTTTCAGTGTCCCGGCCTTTAATAATGAGTGGTATTCCCGCAATATGTATATTCAGGGTACCCCGGAATACGAACACCATATCAAAACGTATGGACCTCATAAGGATTTTGGTTATAAAGATTTTATTCCCCTGTTCAAAGCAGAGAAATTTGACAGTGATGCATGGGCGGAGCTATTTGCCAGGGCAGGAGCCAAATATGTAGTACCGGTAGCCGAGCACCACGATGGATTTCAGATGTATGATTCTGATTTATCGGAATGGAATGCAGTAAAGATGGGGCCGGAAAGAGACATTTTGGGTGAACTGAAAACCGCTTTTGAAAAGCAGGGCCTGGTTTTTGCAGCGTCTTCTCACCGGGCCGAGCATCATTGGTTTATGGGGAACGGTAAAGAATTTGACAGTGATATCAAGGAGCCGCTGGTGTGCGGTGATTTTTACTGGCCCGCTGTTGCAGAACAGCCGGACCATCAGGACTTACGGGCAAAACCGTATCCTTCTGCGGAATTTTTGGAGGATTGGCTGTTGCGGACCTGTGAACTGATTGATAAGTATCAGCCCCGGATTCTCTATTTTGACTGGTGGATTCAGCACCAGGCATACAAGGATACATTAAAGAAAATCGCGGCATATTATTATAATCGCGGTAAGGAGTGGGGAGTGGATACCGGTATCTGTTATAAGCATGATGCTTTTGCCTTTGGCAGCGGAATCGTGGATGTGGAACGAGGTAAATTTGCCGATGCGAAACCTTATTATTGGCAGACGGATACAGCTATAGCCAGGAACTCATGGTGCTATACCACCAGCCTGGATTATAAGAGCAGTAAAGAAATCCTCTGTTATCTCATTGATGTGGTCAGTAAAAACGGTAACCTGCTGTTAAATGTCGGACCAAAGGCCGACGGAAGTATTCCGGAAGAAGATCAGCGGATATTGGAGGATATCGGCAATTGGCTGGCGGTTAACGGGGAAGCTATTTATGGCAGCAAATGTTGGCGTTATGCGGAGGAAGGTCCCACCAGAGAGGTGGAAGGACAGTTCAGCGACGGGGCAGCAGGGGCCGGATATACCTCTGAGGATTTCCGTTTTACAGCAGGGAACGGAAGTATTTATGCTATCTGTATGCAGTATCCCGAGAATGGAAAGCTTACCATTCGTTCCCTGGGTGAATCAAAGGATGCCAACAAACCGGCTTTTCACGGCCTGATCCGCAGTGTGGAAATTCTGGGGTATCAGGAGCCCACGGCTTACACCATTGACCAGGAGGGCCTGCATATCACAACTACCGGCATAAAAAGTGATTTGCCGGTAGTCATTAAAGTTAAAACAGATTAGAAAAGATAAGAGAAGTGCTTACTTATCTGGATGCAAATTGCATATTATATAGTCCCGCATAAATACCATTTTGTGATAAGAGTTCCTGATGGGTACCGGTCTCGGCAATGCCGTTTTCGGTAAGCACCAGAATTTTTCCCGCATTGCGGATGGTGGATAAGCGGTGGGCGATAACAAAGGTAGTACGGTTCGCAGCCAGTTTTTCCAGCGAATCCTGTACTACTTTTTCGCTTTCATTATCCAATGCGGAGGTGGCTTCGTCAAAGATCAGGATGGGCGGATTCTTTAAGAAAACTCTGGCGATAGAAAGCCGCTGCTTCTGACCGCCGGATAATTTGATCCCTCGCTGGCCGATATTGGTGTCATATCCTTCCGGCATTTCCATAATAAAAGAATGGGCATTGGCATTTTGGGCAGCAGCGATGATTTCCGCATCGGTTGCATCCGGCTTGCCGTAGCGGATATTATCCAGGACACTGCCGGCAAATAAATAAACATCCTGCTGGACGATGCCGATATTATCCCGCAGGCTTTTTAAGGTAAGATCCCGGATATCTTTATCATCCACCCGGATGCTGCCTTCCGTTACGTCGTAAAAGCGGGGAATCAGGCTGCACAGGGTGGATTTACCCACACCGGAGGTACCCACAAGAGCAACATATTCCCCCGGGCGGACATGAAGATTCAGATTGGATAGAACAGAATCCTTATTATCTCCGTAATGGAAGGAAACATTTTCAAAGGCAACATCGCCTTTTACATGGGTAAGTTCAACTGCATCGGGTTTATCTTCAATATCCGGATTAACAGCCAGTATTTCCAGGAAACGGGTATAGCCGGAGGCGCCGTTTTGGAACTGTTCGGTAAAGTTGATCAGTTTTCTGATGGGTTCGGTAAAGTTATTTATATAAAGTAAAAAAGTAATCAGATCGGTGACAGTAACCATATTTTTAGTAATAAAAATGGTACCCGTGGCAATCACCATCACATTGATCAGAGTGGTAAAGCCGCCCAGACCGGAATGATACAGTCCCATGTAACGGTAGCTTTCCCGCTTGCTTTCAATAAATCGGTCATTGCCCTTTTTAAATTTATGCATTTCGATTTCTTCATTGGCAAAGGATTTTACCACCCGGATACCCGAGAGATTGTCTTCAATCTGCGCATTGATGTCGGCAATCCGTGCCCGGTTTTTAACAAAAGCTCTTTTCATCTTAATGTTAAAGTAGCCGGCGTAGATAACCATAACCGGAACAATGGCAAAAGCAATCAGAGCAAGCTTCCAGTTAATGGAAAAAAGAATGCAGAAGGAGCCGATCATTTTAATAATGGAGATAACCAGATCCTCAGGCCCGTGGTGAAACAGCTCACTGATATCAAATAAATCATTGGTTACCCGTGACATCAATTGCCCCACCTTTTGGTTATCAAAAAAACTGAAGGAAAGCTTTTGATAGTGAGCAAATATCTCACTGCGCATATTGTATTCCATTTTGGCTCCCATAATATGTCCATAATAGGCAATAAAATAATTACAGAAAAACTCCAGTCCGATCATCCCCAGCATAACCAGGGTGAGAATCAAAATGGTCTGCAGGGCAGCACCGGCTTCCCGATAGATAACATCATTGGTAATGTATCGGATAATCAAAGGCAACACCAGGGTAATGGCAGCACCCAAACAGGCAAAGAACATATCGGCAGCAAATATTTTTTTATAAGGCTTATAATAAGATAAGAATTTCTTCCATTTTTTCTCTTGCATTTCGCTCTCCCTTTTAAAACATGATTTTATCATACCACAAAAGTTTTTCTTCTCCAATAGGCTGTTATGTTGTATAATAAGCATATTAATTAATTTGAAGAGGGCTACATGAACTACATTGTATTGGATTTGGAATGGAACCAGAGTAATACGGGGGAAGAGCCGGAAGTGAAGGAAATTCCTTTTGAGATTATCGATATTGGTGCGATCAAATTAAATAGTGAAAAAAACATGGTGGACGAATTCAATCAATTGGTCAAGCCTTCCGTATACGATAAAATGCATCATGTAACCAGTAAGATTATTCACCTTCATATGAAGGATCTGATGAAAGGCAATCCCTTTCCGGTAGTGATGAAGGAGTTTCAGGAGTGGTGCGGTGTGGACTATGTATTTTGTACCTGGGGCCCCCTGGATTTATGGGAGATGCAGCGAAACATGCGGTACTATGGGATGATTCCTTTAAGCGACCGGCCCATCCGCTATCTGGATGTACAGAAGCTGTTCAGTATTGCATATGAGGATCGGAAGATCCGGCGGACACTGGAGTATGCCATAGATTTCTTAAAGCTGCCAAAGGATATACCCTTTCACCGTGCTTTTAGTGATGCCTATTACACAGCCAAGATATTGGAAACAATAAAAGATGATGTATTAGAAAACTACTCCTATGATACTTTTGTTTTACCCAAAAGCAGAAAAGAAGAAATACATGTAAATTTTGATACCTACCATAAGTATATATCGGTGGAATTTGCCAATAAAGCAGAGGCCCTGACTGACCGGGAAGTATTGAGTACCAGATGTTATATTTGTGAGGGAAAAAGGAATCTGAAAAGAAAGATAAAGTGGTTTTCCAATAACGGAAAACACTATTACAGCGTTTCCATATGCCCCGTCCACGGTTTGATGAAATCCAAGATCCGAATCAAAAAAACCGAGGCCGAGGGTGTTTATATCGTTAAAACCTCTAAATTTATCTCCGAAGAGGAAGCCACGGGGATACAGGCCAAAAGAGGATACGCAAGAGAACAGTATAAATCCAGAAAAAAACACTAGAAATCAAAGTCCCTGAATTTGGTTTTGTGGTGTTTTTTTCTTGCGTTTAATTTGCTTCTGCGGCGATACCTTCTTCTTGCAAAATGATAATTTTTAATATAGGAACGAACAATAAAAAACAGGGTAATAAGGGCGGCAAAGACAATGATTGTAATAATAACTTTTTTAATATTAACAAAAACAATCTTCTCATCTTCGGTTTCGGAGGAGATCGGGGTTTCTTCCGAAAGCTGATGATCAAATTCGTATGTAGAGCGATTTTCGGCAGCCAGGTCGATGGTGGCTTTTCCCACAAAGGCACCATGGTAAGTGTAATTAATATCGGCCACAGAAAGCTCATTTTCGGTATGGTAAGAAATTTCCGAAGTCAGGTTTTTAAAGTCAGCGGTCTTAGGCATAATTAAATAGCTGCTTTTATTTAAAGAAAGAATCGGCTTTGAATTACCGAAAACATCGTTTCCTGTTTGAAAGAAGCTGGCATTCTCAATGGTATACTGGGTTTCGTTCTCGGAGACATTGGCCACGGTAAAGTTACTGAAGCCGTAATCGAACAGCTTTACAGTGTCATTAAATTGTTCCGGGGATTCCTCCTTCATGATGACACAAACCAGTTTCATGCCATTTTTTTCGGCACAGGTAACCAGTGTTTGTCTGGCAATATCCGTATAACCGGTTTTTCCGCCAATAATATTTTCGCACTTGATTTCACCGGAAATCAGCTTATGTTTATTTCTGATCGTAAATTCATCCGGCTGGGTTGCCGTGGGTTCAAAGTGATAGGAAGCAGTATTGGCCACTTTACTTAATAACTCATTGCGAAAAAAGGCACTGGCAATTGTGGCCAGATCATAAGCGGAGGTATAGTGATCGTCAGCATGTAATCCGTGGGCATTGACAAAATGGGTATTTTTACAGCCCAGTTCGGTTGCTTTTTCGTTCATCATTTCAGCAAAGGATTCCATATCCCCGCCCACATATTCGGCCACAGCATTGGCCACTTCATTGGCAGAGCCCACCATAATTCCATACAGGGCCTGTTCCAAAGTAATGGATTGTCCTTCATCCATACCGATATTGGAACTGCCCCTTTCAATACTGAAAACAGCCTTATGAGAAAAAGGAATGATATCATTTAAGTTGGCATGCTCTACGGCCAGAAGGCAGGTCATGATTTTAGTTGTGGAGGCGGGAAATTGTTTTTCGTCGATATTTTTGGCATATAAAATAACACCGGTATTGGCTTCTAATAAAATAGCGGATTCTGCGCCAATAGCCGGACCAGCGGGCCAGTTTTCGATATTATTGGTTTGAACAGGTAATAATTTACGTGCTTCGGCTGCTTCTGAAAGTTCGTCCGCAGTAGCATGCACCGGAAGAAGAAAACAAAGCCATGTGTTGAGACATATAAAAACCGTTAACAGCATCGGTTTAATTTTAATAGACATAATGGGACTCCTTGGAAATGTTGGTAACAAATTGAGGTACATTTATTATCATACACTATTTTTTTATAAAACTAAATATAAAGTTTTGGTACTTTTCTTTTATCGCAAATTAATGTAGTATAATAGATATTACTGATTTAAAGAGGTTTGATTGATTATGCGATTAAGAAATGTAACCGGCTCGGAAGAATTAATAGCCAAAAGTAAATATATCTGCATGCAGCCGGAAACGTATCAAGGGAAATGGAATAGTTTCTTTCAAAATGAGAATCCTATACATATTGAAATAGGTATGGGAAAAGGAAGATTTATTACCGATATGGCAAAACTTCATCCAAATATAAATTATATCGGAATCGAAAAATATTCCAGCGTAATTTATCGCGCCGTACAAAAGCTGGATCAGGAAGATATTCCAAATTTGCGATTGATTTGTATGGATGCCAGAGATCTTGCAAATGTTTTCGGACGGGAAGAGGTGTCAAAGATTTATTTGAATTTTTCCGATCCCTGGCCCAAAGACCGGCATGCTAAAAGAAGACTGCCTTCCCGCACTTTTTTACAATTATTTGATGTGATATTAAAGAAAGAAGGAAAACTGGAGTTTAAAACCGATAACGAGAAACTGTTTCGGTTTGCCGAAGAAGAAATTGGGCCGGCAGGCTGGAAAGCCGAAAAGATTACTTATGATTTGCATCATGACCCGGAAATGATGACAGGAAATGTGATGACCGAATATGAAGAGAAATTTTCTTCTTTGGGCAACCCCATTTACAAATATATTATTTCCAGATAACAATTCATTATGGATTAAGGAAGGAGCAGGCAGATGGAACTGATTATTAAAGGCAATAATTTTCAAAAAGAAGTATTGGAAAGTGAGGTGCCGGTATTGGTGGATTTTTATGCCGACTGGTGCGGCCCCTGTAAAATGATGGCACCGGTAGTGGCACAGTTGGCGGAGGAATATGCTGACAGATGCAAGGTCGGAAAATGTAATATTGATGATGAGATGGACTTAGCCAATCAATATAAAATATTGTCTATTCCGACAATAATGATTTTTAAAAATGGAAAGCCGGAGGAAACGATAGTAGGCGTGGTTTCCAAAAACGATCTGGTAAGTAAATTAGAGCAGGTTCTGGGTTAATCCCGGAACCTGTTTTTCAGAAAAAGACATTGACATTTGGGCGTAAAAATTGTATTATGAACAATGTCATTAGAAAATGTCATTACAATATGTTTTATAGCGAAGTGTGGCTCAGCTTGGTAGAGCGCTGCGTTCGGGACGCAGAGGTCGCAGGTTCAAATCCTGTCACTTCGATTCAGTATTTATAAGGGTTTAGCGGTTTTCCGGTTGTGGAGAACCGCTATTTTTATGCCGTTACCTTAAACGTTACCTTAAATTAATAAAATAAACCAGAAGCCGCTAAAGAGATCTCACTCAAATCGTTATCACTGGTATTTAACCGTTGTTCATTGAAATGGGAACATCACGTGATATTCCCAGTCATCAGGCCGGGCCGAGACGCAAATCCATCTGCGAAGTTTGAGTTTATAATCTAAATATATGGGATTCCAGGGAATTTGTCAGAGTAATTTCTACAGATGATATTTGCCAGAGTAACTTCTTTAATTTTTAAAGAAAAGGTGGAAGTTAAATTGGAAAACAACTGTTTTTTTATATTTTTTTTGTGCTTTTTGGTTCTCATTTGGTTTACTTGCTTGTTTATAATGATAGGTAATCGATGCAACACCAAATGCTGCAATATGAAATTTCCGGCGTAATTATTTGGATCGGAATTTCAAAAAAAGACAAAAGAAAGAGAGGAGCTATGTAGTGAATTTGCGGAACTGTAATTTTAGCAAAGCTTGTTACTCAAAAGTAACAATATTAGGAGGAGGAAAAGATGAATATCAATAAAAATAAAGTGATTGGGATTTTTTTATCGATGGTATTGATTGGTTTATTAATACCGCAAAAGGTATATGCGGCATCAAATGATGTTACTGCAGTTGATAATGAAGACTTAACGATAACAGTTTCAGTTGATATTGATTTAGCAAGTAGTGCGGCCCTATATGAAGTCCAGTATTTGACTGAGATTCAGTATAGTGAGTTTATAGAGTATGATGATCTCAATGATCCGTTTGACATTACGGATTTGGGATTGACGGGTAATACCCCCGCGGATCTGGACTGTGCTAGCTATACCAATGGTGCCCCATTTAGCGATGGCGTGCCGGTTTATATAGTGGTTAGTTACTTTCAAGAGATTCCCACTGGTGGTTACCATTATATGAATTATGCATCTTGCCAAGTAACGCCAACCAATAGACCCCAACCGGGTCCGGGCGGTACTTCATCAGGGGACGAAGTCAAGCAGACTAAAACGGAAGTTACGGTTGAACCCGTGTCAGAACCGGTGAAGATGGTTAATGAGGTACATCACAATAACGGAAGTGCAACCGGCTCGTCATTAGATGGTATTTACAATAGTTCAAGTGTCAGAGGTTGTGTGGTCACCACCCCTTTAAGTGACTTGAATGCCCAGGTTGGTTTAACACCTGAGCTACAAAAAGAGGGGGCCGTATTGAAATATTTTGTTTGCGACAGCAGACCTTCCAAGACCAAAACCCTGCTTGTTGAAACAGCAGCCCAGGATGGTTATAAGCTGGCAGCGGTAATCAATGCCGACCTTTATCTGCTCAATAATGGAACGGTTACCCCGATCAGAGAAGTAAGTCAGAAAACCCGCATGGAAATCGGTATTCCGGCCAACCTGCAGAAAGAAGGCAGAACATTCTTTGTTATCTGTTTTGACAGTAAGGGAAATAAGATTGTTATGAATGACCTTGACAACGATAATAAGAGCATTACAATTGATACGAATGTGTTTAGTTTATTTGCGATTTGTTATCAGGATTAGGAATAACAGATAGATTGTATAAAAAGTAAAGTGTGCAAATTAGTGAGCTAATGGCACACTTTATTTTGTATACTTGTTTCTGAAATAAATCACAAAATTTTTTGATGCCTGTTTGTCCAAGGACGGTTTCCCCTTAACAACACCTCCGCATTGGTGCCATAATACACCTCCGTGTGTCCGGCAAGGCGTTTCAAAATTTCCTCCATATGCTCCCAGTTCCGGTCAGCATCAAACTCATAGCTATGGCCCCAGATATACAGCAAAGCAGGCTCCCTGGTATCCATAGCAAGAAATCTTTCGATGCCCGCCAGGATTTCGGTATCATTATGGTGGAAGTTGGCCTTGAAGCGCAATAAATCTTCCTGTAATCCAAATCCTGGTGCCGTCTCAACGGTTCTGGCGTAGCAGATACCACAATCTGATAAAACTTTTACGGCCATATCATTATAGCAGCCATAGGGATAAGCGTAACCCACAATCTCCTGCTCAAACAACGTTTCCAGATTTCTCTTGTCGGCCGAAACCTCATTGAAAAAGGTCTCCTCGTCGCAGTCTGCCGGATTGGCATGAGTCAGGCCATGGCTGGCAATTTCATGTCCGGCATAAAGAGCCCGAAGTCCTTTTTGGTTCATTCTTCTCATCAAAATGCCACTCTTCTTTTCCACAAAGGAGGAAGCACCTGTCTGAATACCGCTGTTGATATTGAAAGTTGCCTTCATACCATATCGGTTAAACAACTCCACCAAGCGTTTATCCTGCTCCACGCCATCATCATAACTGAAGGTAACTGCCTTCATTTTTCCATGCCACATATGTTATCTCTCCTTTAAGATTTCTTCTCATTTCCATGTTATTTTCCATAATATATAAATGAGCGCTCTTTACATCATAACAATAATCGGGTTCAGATGCCAGCCCAAGGAAATAAAATACGTAAGTAATTTTCTTTTGGCTTTCTTTGAAAGATTATATAAATGTTATATAATGTATTTATCAAGTGTATAAATTAAGGAGTATCTTATGAAGATTTGTTTTTGTCGGATGAAACTGATTTCGTTATCAGGACTAATGTTTATTTTATTAAGCGGCTGTGCTCATACCGTAACACATGAAAATAATCCCGCTGCAGCTCCAGATACTGAAATAGAAAGTATTGTTACTTCGGAGGACACACGCCAGAATCACATCCAAGCCCCGGAGGAATCGGGACAACCGGAGACGACCCTTTTTCTCAGCGAGTATACAGGATATTTGGATGAATATACAGGGTGGACTTTACTTGCCAATTATCAAAATCAGGATTATGACGGTGATGGTTTAGAAGACCGTATTTATCGTGAGTACGTTACAGGGGGAAAAATATCACCACTATGCAATTTCAGAGTAGAATTCGGTGACGGAAGCACATTGACAGTTTCCGGTCAGGATGGTGGGTGTGTGCCCTTTTTTACATCAATAACACCAGCTTTTGGCAAGCAGTTTATTGCCTATCAGACATTTTATCCCGGTGCATGTGGAGAAGTAATAAATGCCGAGTTGGCAATGTTTGAAAAGTATGAAAAGGAGTACCGGCTGATGGATCTGCCTTTTACAAAATCAATGTATAATGAAGATACTTTTACCCAGTATGTTCATGTAAATGTTCGGGTAACGGATGCGCATAATTGTACTCTAACTTATAAATGTGAAGAATTTCCGGAGTTTGTTGAAGAAGTTGCAATGACCGAAGAAGAATACCAGTGGGGAAGCTGCGAGTGGCTGTATGGACCGGAATCTTCTTTCAGCAAGAGCTATGAAGAGTGCCAGGTTTATACTATCAAGGAAAGTCCCGGCGATGAGAATACCTATATCTGTACGGCCCATGTAATATATCATTGTGCCGATGAGATTGCATTTGCAATCAAATATGATGGAACAGAGTGGCAGGTAATGGATGTTTTCATGAAGAAACGATTCGAATAAATCGTGTAAGTAATTGAGAATTTGCTGCACACTCCCCAATCGACTGGTTCCTGGTTGTCATTTGATTGTCACGGCATGCTAAAATTAACTGACAAAAGGTTATCTGTTCTGAGTCAATGACTGAATGGGTAAAAAAGACACCATAAGAAAAGGAGACAGTTAAAATGAAAAAAAGTATTAAAAAAATGATAGCTATAACAGCAAGCCTGGTTCTTTCGATTACTGTATTGGCAGGAAACGGAATAACGGCAGAAGCCGCTCCGCCGATTCATTCGTTGTGGGATCTGGAAGAAGATGATGTATTAGCCGGCGGTGATATTATTGAATGTACCACTAATGTTAATCCTAAAACTTCTGCGGTCCACGATGTGATTGTATTGGAGTATACCGATCCGGCCGGTCTCTTTGTTTTTTACAGTGAAAGAACGAGTGTATTCACAGCTGATGGAACTAGGGAGACCCTGCCGGCCTCTTCCTCCTGGATAGTTAAAGATATCCAGAGTATCGGGGGTGGCATGTTTTACATTTGCATCGAACCTGATGACAGCAATGAACAGGACGAAGTAAAGCCGGTCAAAGCAGTTTCATCGGGATGCGGCCATTCCTGCCAGTGGGTAACGGAAGCGGAAGCAACCGAAACGGAAGACGGAGTCATGGCATATGTCTGTACCAAATGTGGAATGGTCACCGATTACATGAGTGGCGGAACCGGATCAACATCAGCATATGCGGTTTTTAACCAGAATACGATCGCGCAGGTAAACAAAGCATTGGCAGGGAAAACCCTTTCTATCGATACTCCGCTTTGGACAAGTTTTTCGCAAAAGGTGATGGAGGCCATCGCTGCCCGGAGAGATATAAACATAATCCTGACCTATCGGTTGTCGGGGACGACTTGGGAAATTTGTATTCCAGCCGGTGCCGAAGTACCGACAGACGTTGAATATGCCGGCTTTGACGGCTACCTGGCCGGTTTATTCGGAAAGAATAAATTATAAAATATTATTGACAATTAATTAACAATATGCTAATATTATTCCAACAGATAAAAGGGAGTAGCTTATATCCCGGGTATATTTGAAACGTCAGGACGATGGAAATCATCCGTTTCAAGTCAGTGTGAACTGTAGCAAGACTTTTATCGTAGTTATAGATGCTGCGATAGGAGTCTTTTTTATTACCAAAGAAGATACTTATAAATAAGCGGCATCAAGAAAATCAAGGAGGAAAAATTATGTTTAAACAAAAACCAGACACTGTTTATGAACAGAAGGACCAGAAAAAGAAAAGAGTTATGGTGGGGGGAATAATCGGACTTATTGTGGGCTTGATTATTATTATCTACTTGCTCATAGGAAGCGTTTATTCACTGAAAGAAAACGAATATGCGGTAATTACCACTTTTGGTGTGCCATCGGTTGTGGAAGAGTCAGGTATTCATTTGAAATTTCCATACATACAAAGGCTTCAAAAGGTACCCAAAACCATTAACGGATTTCCCATCGGTTATGTAGCCAACAGTGATGAGGCGGTGGATTCGGAATCATTTATGATTACCAGAGACTATAATTTTGTTAATGTGGATTTTTATGTGGAGTATCGGGTAACCGATCCCACTAAATATTTATACTCCTCAGAAAATCCCATAACCATTTTGAAGATGCTTACCCAGAGCTATATTCGGGATACCATCGGTCTTTATGATGTGGATAGTGTCATTACAACGGGGAAGAGCGAGATTCAGGCATCTATTAAAGAAAAGATTATGAATCGGCTAGAGGCTGAGGATATCGGACTGCAGCTGGTAAATATTACTATTCAGGATGCCGAACCCCCCACCCAGGAAGTAATCAGCGCATTTAAAAATGTTGAAAATGCGAAGCAGGGAAAAGAAACTTCTATTAATAAGGCAAATCAAAAACGAAATGAAGATATTCCGGCGGCCAGAGCGGCAGCAGATGAGACGGTCAAGACCGCCCAGGCCCAGGCCGAGGAAAGAGTGAATGAAGCAACCGGCCAGGTTGCCAGGTTGAATGAGCTTTATAGCGAATATCAGAAGTATCCCCTGATCACCAAGCAGAGAATGTTCTATGAGACAATGGAAGAAATTCTGCCGGAAATGAAGGTGATAATTGAAAAAAGTAATGGATCTACACAGACAATGCTTCCTCTGGAGTCCTTTGCAGGCTTTTCGTCGCTGACAGGAGCAGGCACTGCTGATGCAGATAAGGAAGAAGCGAATAATACCAAAGCGGAGAAGGAAGGAGAATAGTTATGAAGAAGAAATCAGGAATTATAATAATTATATTAGCAGTAATTGTGCTTTTTATAGTAAATGCCAATATGGTCGTTACCAATCCTAATGAATATACGCTTATCAAACAGTTTGGCAGAATTGTAAGCATTCGTCAGGAACCGGGACTTAGTATGAAAATACCCTTTATTCAGACCAAAGAAACCATTCAAAAAGAAGTACTTTTGTATGATCTGGCTATTAGTGATGTTATGACTAAGGATAAAAAATCCATGATCGCAGACTGTTTTGTATTATGGAAAATAGATGATCCATATAAGTATACCCAGACATTAAGTGCACAAAAGAGTAATGCGGAGTTTCGTATTGATACCATTGTATACAACAGCTTAAAGAATGTTATCAGCAGTCTGAGCCAGGAGGAAGTAATCAGCGGCCGTGACGGTGAGCTGGCCCAGGCCATTAAGGATAATATCGGAGAGACCCTGAATCAATACGGAATCAAGCTGATTGCCGTAGAAACAAAATCTTTGGATTTGCCGGATGAGAATAAAAATGCGGTTTATGAAAGGATGATTTCCGAAAGAAATAACATTGCAGCAACATATAAGGCAGAAGGCCAGGAGGAGGCAAAAGAGATTTCCAATAATACCAATGCCGAGATTATTGTTATGCAGTCAAAAGCCGATGCCCAGGCAGCAGAAATTATTGGTAAAGGTGAAGCAGAATATATGCGTATTTTAAGTGCATCCTACAATGATCCGGAGAAAGCGGACTTCTATCTGTTCCTACGCTCATTAGATGCGGCAAAGAAAACTATGGTGGGAAATAATAAGACATTAATTATTGATGAAACATCGCCCATAGCACAACTGTTTTATTAAAGGACTGCCAGGAGTATGATAGTCTAAAAGTAACAACCGTACATTCCCAAACTTTGCCCTCTATGGTCCGGATAATGTCGGCTTGAGTTCCCTTTCTTTCCTATTGTTTAACGAAGCGGCAGCCTTAAATGTGCGGATTTTGAAGTTAAAAATAAATCAATCCCCATTAGTTAGGCCGAAACGCCAGCTAGTGGGGATAGTTTTAAAAATTGTCATTAGATAAATGGCCGGTGGTAAATTCGGCCCATTCATAGTTCACCATATATTCTCCGCGATAACTGTTGACTGCTGCCTGCTCTCCTCTATTATAGCGGTAGTAGTCACAGGTAAATCGGGAAGGGTCTACGGCATACAGGTTGTGCTTTTTGATGACGATATCATCCGCACCAACATTTTTCAGAGACTGTATCATTTCAGTCATAATGGTATGAATATAAGACTGGATACCACGGGTATATGGGCGGTCATCCAGTAGAACTGCCGATAATTCCTTTTTGCTGACTCCGGCACCCTGGCGATCTACCAGAAAAGCCAAAGCTTCTTTGGATTTTGAACGTGTGAAAGTTACCGGCCTGCCATTTACAAAAATTTCAAAATTACCAAAACATTGTACCCGAATGCCTTTATCCGGAAGTGCTACTGGATTGCGCAGGTTTTCCAGTTCATATGCCACACGCTCCGGATCAATTGGCTTCAGTACATATCCCGATGCATATAAATCAAAAGCATTGAGAGTATAATTACTGTACCCTGTTACAAAAATAATGTTTGTCCGGCCATAAATATCCTTTAATTTTTTAGCCAGAAAAAGACCATTCAATTCAGCCATTTCAATATCCAGAAAAGCCACATCCACCCGGTTTTCACCGGCATATTCCAACGCTTCATATGCAGAAGAAAAGCTAGTGACACAGGCTTGTCTGCAAACACTTTTGATGGCTTGCTCCAATGTCCATAATGCGGAGCGTTCATCATCTACGGCAATAATATTCATCTTGCTCCTCCTTCCGGAATTTTAATGACGACAGTGGTACCCTTGCCGGGAGTACTTTCAATAGAAAGCTGTCCGCGGCACATGACGGCCAGTCGGGCACGCACATTGGCTATTCCTGTGTGGCTGCGTTCGTCTTGCACAAGAAGTTCGGAATCGAATCCCATGCCATCGTCTGCAACAGTGATAAAAAAACAGTTCTCCTTTTTTTGGGTTTGAATTTTGATCGTGACGCCCCCCGGCTTTCTGGTTATTCCATAACGCACGGCATTTTCAGCAATGGGCTGGAGCGTCAGTGCAGGGAGCATAAATTCGTTCACCTGAATATCGTATTCCACCTGTAGTTTTTCTTCAAAACGCAGCTCTTCCAGCCAGAGATACTGTCTGGTATGAGTAAGTTCTTTGTCAAAAGATATCAATTTTTTCTGAGAAAGGGAATCCATATTACCACGAAGATAATTGGAAAAGGTAAGTAATGCCTGATGGGCTTTAGGATTATCATAGCACAATCGGTCAATGGCACTCAGACTGTTATACAAAAAGTGCGGCTGAATCTGACTGAGCATAACAGCAATCCGTTTTTCTGCCAGCTCGGCCTCCTGCTCCTTCATTTTGACCTTCAATTCTATTTGATTATTAACATATATAATGAAAAGGGTCAAAATGATACCGGCTTGGGAAATCCAGACATTTGGATAAATCACCTCAATTATATAACAGATAATGGGGGCCACCGGATAAAGCAGCAGAGAAATCCATTCCCTTGCCGCAAGGAGTTTGCGGTAATGTAAGGTAATAAATATAAGGGAAAACGCGGCCAGGAGGGAAAGTACCTGATAAATCCAGACCATTTCACCCACATGATAATAATTATGTTCATCGACCCAGGCAAACATTTTGTTGAACTGGGCAAGCAATACGGTCAGGAGTATGATAATGCCCAATCCGGAAAAGGGATAGGTCAGCTTTTTGGACACCCATGTTTTGATAGACAAATATTCATAAATATATAATCCCATTAAAATAATCTGCATGCCGCCGGCAGCATAACTGATAAAATCCAGTATTCGTATCAGCAAATACGGGAGATAACCGGGAGTCCCTAACAGTTTCCAGATAATAAACTCATTCAATATTCCTGCAAAACTAAGGAGGATCAGGTAAAAAAAGAAACGAAAGACCCGTTCCTTCAGATTACCGCCAAGAATGACCGCAATCATCAGCATGACAACGGCAACAAATGCGCACAGGTTTATATAGAGATTAAGCATATTGTCAATAAGCATTACGAAACCTCCTTACTGATGGATTGGAATACAAAGATTATAACATAAGATAGAAACATTCCAATAATTTTTAAAAATTTTTTAATCCTTTTTAATCCGGTACATTTCCGCACATTATTTGGTTGTCTTTTGATTGTCGTGAAATGTGTATAATTGTAAAGGAATGACAAAACAGGAAGTTATGAATAAGAGAGGATGGAAATAATATGAGTAAAATAATTATGAAACTGACTTCGGCAGTACTATGTTTTGTGCTGTTTGTTACAAATTTTGCCGCAAATGGAATGATAGTCAATGCGGCACCCAGAAACCTTTCCATATGGGAACTGGCACAAGGAGACCTTGTAAATAACGGAGATTCTATTGAAGATAAGAAGGAAGGGAAGAATAATGATATTCAATATACCTATGTTGCATTGCATTATTGTTCATCGGTAGACACGGCAACAGGAGCATATGTACCATATGCCGGAATGCCGTCGCATATGTTTTATCATAATGGAACAATTGATGAGATGGAAGTAGTAGTTTCGCCAGATATTTCATCATGGAAAATTGGAATGGTACTAAAAATTGCCGTAAGTTATTTTGTATTCCTGATTCCCAATACTGGTGAAGGAGGTTTGTCAGAGGAGCAGGCAGGGCCTGTAAAACCGGCAGCATACGGTTGTTCCCATATATGTGAGTGGATAACCGAAACCAAGGCAACCGAGACGCAAGACGGTGTGATGGCATATGTATGTACCAGCTGCGGAGCGGTTACCGATTATATGACCGGCGGAACAGATCAGTCATCAGCGTATGCGGTTTTTAACAAAAATGTAATAGATAAAGTCAACAAAGCACAGTCAGGTGAAAAAATCGTCATCGATACCCGGCTATGGACAAGCTTCTCACAAAGTGTGATGGAAACAATAGCAGCCCGAAGAGACGTTGAGATTGTGCTTACTTACAGGCTGTCAGGGACAACTTATCAAATCGTGATTCCGACCGGAACACAAGTGCCTGCGGATGTTGCTTATGCCGGTTTTGATGGTTATTTGGCCGGATTATATGGGAAAACCGAAATGAACAAATAGAAAATCCTTGATTATGTGTATAATCATCATTATAAAAATTTTGATTCGTGTTATATGACTCCACTGCTTTATAAGTGGAGTCATATTTAATTAAAAATAAAAACATTTTAGTTCTAAGGAAATATCTAAAATACTTTAATAAAATGCAAAATACCTATTGACAATACGCCCCCTATGTTGTACATTGTTTATAGAAAGCAGTATTCGAATTAATAAAAATATACAATCTGCCGAAAGAGCAAAAACAAAAAAAGATTTTGGAAGATTAAAATAGTGTTTTTTTAAAAAAATACAGCTTTCTCTAAAATATTTTATATTTTATAAAATATTGCAACAAATTTCTTGAACCGAGAGGTTCAAAAATAAGGAGGATTAATAGTATGAAGAATAAATTAGTAAGCGCACTCTTAAGTGTTGCAATGGTTGCATCCTTATTATTAACAGGATGTGGATCAAGTTCTACAGGTAATGAAGCCGCAGCAGCAGACACTACCACCGAAACTGCTGAAGCTCCGGCTGAAAATGCTGAAAAAACTGCAGTTATCGATGCCGGTGCCGGCGCAGACGCTACAGAATTAGATTACTGGACTTTTGTTGAATTACACGGACAGCACTTTGAAACAATGCTTCAGAAATGGAATGAAGCAAACCCTGACAGACAAATTAAGTTAAATGTAACGGTTATGCCTTATGATGATATGCACAACAAACTCCTGATCGCTGTTCAGACAGGCGAAGGTGCACCTGATATCTCTGATATCGAACTTGGAAGATTCCCGGATTTCCTTGCCGGTGATGATGTTCCCCTGGTAGAATTAAATGACGTAGTTGATCCTTATAAGAGCGATATCGTTCAGGCTCGTCTGGACATCTACAGCAAAGACGGAAAAGTATACGGCTTCCCTACTCACGTAGGTGCTATGGTTGCTTTCTACAATACCGAGCTTCTTGAAGCAGCCGGAATCGATTATTCAACCATCAAGACATGGGATGATTTCAAAGCAGCCGGAATCAAACTGTTTGATGAAACAGGTGTTTACCTGTGTACCGCAGATACCTCCGCAACATGGCAGGAATCCATTATCTTAGCTCAGGCAGGAACCGATTTCGTTGATGAAAACGGAAATCCTCAGGTTAACTCCAAAGCTATGATCGAAGGTCTGGAAATGTTGAAAGACTTCCAGGATAACAACGTAATTGCTACCATCGCCGGCGGTCAGCCTGATACCGATGAAGCAAGAGGCGAATATAACCTTGAAAAATATGCTTGTCAGTTAATGCCCCTTTGGGAAATGTCCAGATATACCAACTACATGGATCAGTTTAAAGGCAAAATCGCTATCGCTCCTCTTCCGGTAAAAGAAGGTGAAGCACTGATGTCAGTAGGCGGCGGCGGAACCGGTACGGTTGTTACCAAGTCTGCTAAAGATATCCAGTTAGCCAAAGATTTCTTAACCTTTGCCAAGATTTCTCCGGAAGCAAATATCGAAATCTGGAACACCTTAGGATTTGACCCTTGTAACATGGACGTATGGGAAATGAATGATGTTACCCACAATGCCGACAATCAGTTCGTACAGTACTTTGCAAACAACCCGTTTGATGTATTGAATGAAGTAAAATCCAATATTAAGAGTATCAAATCTACATCCGCTACTCCTACAATCAACAATGTATTGTGTACCGTAACTTTAAATGCAATCTTTGAAGATGGCCAGGATGTAACCGAAGCTTTAAATGAAGCTCAGGAAATGATCGAACAAGAATTACAGTAATAAAAATTACAGTATTAAGAATTACAGTAATAAAAATTACAGTATTAAGAATTACAGTAATTTAGTAAGTTCACACTGCCATATAGGATAAAATGCTATATGGCAGTGTTTTATCTTAAATAAGCAAATCGGAAGGAGGAAAGATGGTATGCTGAAAAAATTTTTACATTCCAAAAAGGTAGCGCCTTATGTATTTGTTCTGCCATTTGTGGTGACATTTCTTATTTTCTGGCTTTACCCGCTGACGAACTCAGTAACCATGAGCTTTCAGGAAAGAATGATGGGACAGGAGGCCAAATGGGTAGGGGCCGCCAATTACCAAAAGCTGTTAACGGATAAAGTATTTTTAAAGGCAGTCGGCAATAGTGTTGTTTATATGATTGGGACATTGCTGCTTTTGATTCCGTTTCCCATGCTTTTTGCCGTTTTAATTGATAATAAGGTGATGTGGGGGCAGAATTTCTTTAAAGCGTCATTTTTCTTACCAGCCCTGACTTCCGTTGTGGTAGCCGGTACCATTTTCCGTCTGATGTTCGGTGAAATGAATACTTCCCTGTTCAATCAGGTCATCGGATTTTTTGGAGCCGGTCCGCTGAAACCGTTGAAAAGCCAGACCCTGTCTATGATTACCCTTTTGACTTTGGCCTGTTGGCGATGGACGGGTGTCAATATGCTGTATTTCCTTTCCGGCCTGAAGGGGATCGATCCGGAATACTATGAGGCATCGGCCATTGATGGGGCAAGTGCCAGACAAAAATTTATGTATATTACCATGCCGTTATTAAAGCCTACCACGATTTATGTGCTGACAATCAGCATTTATGCCGGTTTGGCAATGTTTACAGAAAGTTTGATGATCTTTAACGGTAACAATTCACCCAAGAACATCGGCCTTACCATTGTAGGTTATTTATATCGCCAGGGAATAGAAAAGAGTAAGCTTGGCTACGCCGCGACAGTTGGTATCGTACTGCTTGTTGTAGCAATGATTATCAATATTACCCAGCTGGTAATGAACGGAACATTTAAGAAGGAGGAATAATGATTATGATGAACGTTAGTACAGCTGCAGCAGAGCCTGTCAGCGGCAAAACAAAAAGAATAATTAACAGAATCATTCTTCTTCTTGTCTTCGGGGTTTTGTTTTGTCTCATTATGCTGCCGTTTTATGCAATTTCACTGGCTTCATTTAAGCCCGGAGCGGATATTATCAAATACGGACTGAATCTGGATCTTAATTTTAAGACCATGAGTTTTGATAACTTTGCGTATTTGTTTACCGGAAAACATTCCTATTGGATGTGGTTTAAAAACAGTCTTTTTCTGGTAATTACCCAAGTGGTATTAACTTTGCTGGTCAGTGCATTTGTGGCATACGGATTTGCTGCTTATGAATTTAAATTTAAAAACTTTTTATTTATTTGTGTTTTATTGATTATGATGGTGCCATTTGAAATTTTGCTGATGCCTTTATATGTTTTGGTAAATGATCTGGGTATGTATAATTCTTATTCAGCGATTATCATTCCCGGCATAGCCAATGCTTCCACAATCTTCTTTTTCCGGCAGTATCTACAGGGAATTCCCCGTGCTCTGCAGGATGCGGGAAGGGTGGACGGCTGTACCGAATACGGAATTTTCTTCCGTATTATCCTGCCGGTTATGAAGCCTTCTTTTGCGGCAATGGCAATATTGAACGGTATGAACAGCTGGAATAACCTGCTGTGGCCGTTTATGGTTCTGGGCGACGGCAAGAAATATACCCTGCCCATTGGTCTGAAAACCTTGCTGACACCTTATGGCAACAATTATGACTTATTGATTGTCGGTTCGTTCTTTGCAATCTTTCCGATCTTCATCCTGTTCCTTTGCTTCCAAAGCTATTTTATTGATGGTATGACAGCAGGAGCAGTAAAAGGATAAAATACATATGAACTTGTACGGAAGAACGCTCAGCGTTCTTCCGGCTTCAATCACTGGGGAATGGATATAATAAAAACAAGTAAAACGGTTTACTAAAACGGTTAACCATGCTATAATCCTTATAAAAGTTTAGTCAGCTAAGCAAAAGAAGGGAGTATAGTATGGCAACGATACGTGAGATAGCCGCCGCCTGTAATGTTTCGATTGCGACAGTTTCCAATTTATTCAATTGAAAAGATAATGTGGGCTAAGACAACAAACTCAGAATTTTGGAAAAATAAAAAG
>JAVBUF010000090.1:0-21895 GCA_031555615.1 Lachnospiraceae bacterium
AATTTATAAGCATTTGCTGATTCTTCCAAACGTTTTTTTCCCTGACTGTTTGAACAATCTTTTGTTTCTACAGTAAGGTCAATATCTTCTGAGAATCTTTTAATGCTTTTTATTGCCTTGTATAAAGCTGTCCCACCTTTAAAATAGGCCGGGACTTTTTCCTGCCTTGCCGATAACTCATATAGCAAAAGCGTAAGATAATAATCCTTTTCCAGAATATCGGTCCGTATACCGGTCTGCTCACCTATTTCATTTAAAAGAACTCCAAAAGTCTCCCTATCTTCATGCAGTTTCATTTTCCACCTCTAAAATTGTATCAATTAATCTGAGTAACGTATTTTTAGAATAATATTTTCTTGCATAATAAATCAAATGCTCTTTATCAAGCTCTTCTTTATGAAGCCATCCCAGCAGTATTTGCTTGGGGTTTTCTGCATCAACATATGCATTTGGCAATTGATCTATCATATCAACATATTGCAGATACCTATAATTCTTTTTATTGATTTCTGTTACCGGCTTTTTGGCTATTATATGGCAGTTTTCCTCTACTTTTCTTCTAAATGAATTGGTCGCTATTTCTTTACAACGTGGCATCAGTGTAGTAAGTCCGATTCTATGAAAGAATGCTGCTCCTGTTTCATAGCCGATTACTTCATCATCTTTCTGTGTCATCAGCTGCTCCATGACTACATCCATATTTGGCTTTGTTTTTCCAAATACAGTCTGCTTTGCACGGTAATAGATGCCTTTTTGTAGTCTTTCTATTTCTTCTTTGTCGGCCATTCTATTTAAATTAACATTGGTTATTTTTCTGGCCTGTTCAAGTGGCATAGAAAACTGCTCCACTAAAAGTCTGGCAACCTGATCAGAGAAAATTGCTATCCCATATGGAAAATCTTTTATCGATTGTGTGATATGCTCACCATATCCTTGATAATTCATATACAATCACCATCCATTTTGTTATCTTTATGTCTCGTTTTCCCTCTTCATTTCAACACAATAATAACATATTTTATCCATAAAATCAATAATTATAGCAATTTCTCTTATATTCGTACTTTTCATCACAATCTTTCCACGGCCAACATCGCAATATTGTTTACAAGAACTTCTTCATTAATATACTCTATAAATTCTGCGGAAATATATTCTCTAAAGTTTTTCCATACAACGAACTCATCCGATAGCCGTTCCAAAATAGTTACATCCACCACATTTATAATCGCGTCATCACCATCAGACCACATTTTTTCTATAAAATCACAGTATTGCTTGATTAACTGCTTCTGCTCATTTATCTGGAGTAATGGAAACAGATCGTAATTTATGGTTTCAGAGAAAAACACATGAGATAGAAATTCACCGTAATCTTCATAATGCTCATTAAGTAATTTTCTTTTTTCCGGGAATCGTTTGCAAAATTCTTCCCCACACTGCTCTTTTGTCATTTTACCGCCTTCCTCAACTTCCGGGTAATCCTTTTTCGCATATCTTTTGGCAATAAACCAGTACCCCTTGACTTTTATCGCTTACAGCGCTTTACTACCATTATGGGGTTTCCCCTATTTGAAAACGTCATAGCAAAGATATGTGCTGCGAACACATATCTTCTGCGAAAAGGTGGTACTAGCACCCCTGCACAACCGAAACGGCACTATGACCTTATTATTGTAACACCCCCTTAAGTGCCAATCAAGATTAAAATCGGCGTATGCAATCGGGAACACCTTTTGTATGCGCTTTTTTATAGGCATTCCGATGCTTTGGGAAACCTCCTAAAAAAACTTAGGAGGAAAAAACATGAACGCTTTAACCAAAGAAACTATTTTAGGAGAGATTCCGGTAGACCGGCTTGCTGACGTTTATCTGGAATTCTTCACTCTGGCAAGTGAAATCCGCACCCAGCTTGGGGGAAAGGCATATCTTCTTGATAATTACCTCTCCCGCCTTTTAACTGCTGTCACGGGATCTTATGACATCGATGCTTCGGATTATGGTATGGAAAGCATCTCCAGCCTGTATGCCATCTGCCGGGCTTTTTATCATCCCGACCGGGAAACAAGACATCCCTTTTTTAAGGAGGGGCGTAAATTCATTGATTCCCATCCCCTGACTTTTCAGGAAAAGGAAACACAAACCAGCCTTTATATCTGTATGATGGCAAATGATTACATGAAATCCTGTATAGAAGCATATAAGCAACGGCTTTCTATCTTCCTTAGTGGGATATTTGATGAGCTACACTTCCATGACCTGTATGAAAAAATCTGCAGTCTGTTAGGAAATACTGAACCTATGGAGAAACTCAATTCCCTGTTTCACGAGCGGTTTCTAAGTACTTCTGCTTCATCAGTTTTTATTAAGACATTAAACGAACAGCTTTTGGAAGCTTTATCTTATCGTGATCCCGAAACTTCATTTCAGGTCTTCCAGTTGATTATGGATCATAAACTCTTAGAAAAGTAATTTGTAATTCACTTTTTTTAACACTCACTTTTAAAGCAGGTCGATTGGCCTGCTTTTCTTATATATTTACGCTTTACATCCCAAGAATTTTCCATACATACGCCGGTGCCGTCAGTGTGAACACAAGACAGGCAAATAGAATGGTCGGCGCGGCCCACTCAAATTGCCCGTGCTTACGAAAGTCAAAATATGCGGTTCCCAATTTAATAAAAAAGAATATCGCCAGGACTAAATCTACTGCCGGAAATACAACTTTATTTACTACCGTTTTTATCTGACCGGAGGCGTCATTCCATGCTCCTTCAATTGCTGATGCAACATCACCAGATGCAAATGCCGTGATGCTGAAACAGCAGGAAAGCATCAATGCCATTACTATTACCATGATCCATCTTTTTTTCTTCATTTCCCTTTCCTTTCTCTGCTTTTGCTCTATTCTTATCTTCAAAACATTGATCGCTACCATATTTTCTGTGGTGCTATGTGCCAATCGCTCCACAGATTCCCATTAATCTGGACAGCGTCTGTGAGATTCATGCACAGCATACCATCTGGCGTCCAGCTATCCATCAAGTAGGTATAAACCTTATATGTACCATCCAACATCCATATAGGGGTAAAATGTGTCCTCCGGTTATAGGTGGAATAATGGTTGTTTTTGAATTCAAATTCGGCATGATATCCGCTGCTGACTCGCTCTAACAAACGCCAGTAAGTCTTGTAATAAAATTCCGAGAAATAGCTGACTGCTGTCTGTGGGCCGGTAGTGGCTGATGTCTGACTGGAGGATGCATTTGCATTTACCTTGATGTTTACTCCATAGCCGCTTTTGATTGTTCTATCTGTTGCTGTTGGTGCTTTTTCATCAGTGCTCAGTTTCATACTGGCCGATAGGGATGCGGAGTAGGTATCCAAGTCAAACTCCCACCAGCCTTCGTCTTCCCATTTTCCTTCATCTACCCAGCTTCCATGGCTTAAAATACAGTCTTCCAGACAAGTTTCCATGTGTGATCCGGCGCTCCATTGCCAGTCACTATGCCAGATCCAGTTTTCTTTCCACCATGGCCGCCATATGCTCCATGCTGCTGATGTTTTCTGCGGATTATCCGGTACTATGGCATTTCCGCTGTTATAAGCATCATTTCGGTCATCTGCTACCGGGTTAGGCGGAGGATTCTTATCCAAATCTACTATATTGGCTGTAATCGTCCCACGGCTGGGAACACCACCACCGCTTACGCTGACTCCGATGGTGATATGTTGTTCAGTAGAGGGGGTGTGCCACTTTACCCATACCAGTTGTGATGCATCTTTGGGATAATAAACATTATTGACAGTGTAAGTCCTGCCCAAAATCTGAAAGGTAACGGTAACAGGATGATAGGGGTCGCTTTGGCCTCCGCTGATGGTTACTGCTGTCACCACATCTGTATCAACACGATATTCATAGTCTGCTTCGATCACAGCAGGGGTAATGATTTCATTGAACCGGACAATACCGATTCCTAATGAGGAGATAATCTGTTCATCAGCTACCTTTTCCGTTTTTGATCCTGACCATGCTGGGTAGCCTAAATCTGATACTTCCAGAAACATGGCCAGGGGCAGATTCTTATGGGTTAATGATGGCATTTTACTTCTTAACAAACCACCTCTGATTTGGTTGTATTTGGCAGCTTCTGTTGCTGTAAATGCCGACCTGACACCTTGAAATGTTACATAAGCTATTGGTTCTAACAATAACTTATAAGTCCCATTGGTCAGTTCTGTAAAACTTATACCTATATACTCAGCAATGCTTTTAATTACTTGTTCGTCTGTAAAATATCGCTTTATTGCAACAAGATTAGCACCTCCGCTCGAAGTACTAATAATCTGAGGTAATGATTGTTCTGGATTGAAATATGTATATCCACCTACTTTAACTGATAATCCAACTCCATTTTTGTATGATGATTTACATGTTTTTCCAAAGTGCATTTTTATATCATCAGGATGCTTATTAGTCAAATCAATAGATGGTGATACTATTGCCCCATCGCTCGCTCTAACAACCGTAATTCTTACCCCTTCATCACGACTGCTCCAATAATTTGTGCTTGTTCCTCCCCCCAGTCCTCCACCACCATTATCAATATTTCCATCTCCAGTAGCAAAAACCGGGAAAGAAAAAAGCATGGAAAGCACAATAATTAATAAACACATTTTTTTTATGGCTTTAATCATATATCTCCATTTCCGCAACGAAAAAGAGCACAGATTATTCTGTGCCCTGAATTTCTGTGCTTTTAATCCATAATACCTATTTTATTTCCATTTTCATACATACCTTCTGCTATTGTGCCACTACCTTCTCCTTGGTCTTCAATCCAGCCGAATCCTTCAATATACATCATACCATCTTTTGTATCTCCATGTTTAGGACTTGAATCGTTATTACCATTATTTCCGGTATCCGTCGGTGCCGGAGTTTGGTTAGTATCAGCCGGTTTGACCTCTGGATTTTTCACATCCGTATTTTCCTTAGCAACCGGCGTTTCCTTCGGCTTCTCATCCTCCGTTTTCACAGGATCTTCCTGAATCTTCTGTGTACCGGTATCAATATCAGTCTTTTCTTCTTTCTCTATCACCAGTTTTGCGCTTGGCGTTGGCACCGGAGTTTCCGCTTCAATTACAACATCCGGTTCCTGCTCCTCTGTACTTGTTGCTGTGATGGGAACCGTTTCGTCCTTATGTAATCTCATTCCGATTCCTACCGCCAATGCTGCCCCTACAGCTACCAGACCCGTTATTACAAGCCATTTCTTAGTTTTTTCTTTCATCGTAAAACCTCCCTTATGCTGTTTTTTTACTCCTTCTATTCCACACCCTATCACAAGAATGTTCCGAAGTCTATTATTTTTTTCACCATTCTTTTACATTTTACATACCGCTAAAATTTCTCTTTATAAGCGGCTCTAACTTTTAAACTGATAGTCATATTAGACAAAATCTTACCGCCAAACCGCACCGGAACCTCCAGCTTTAAGGCAGCATCAGCATAGTACGTTCCGCCGCTTGATGCAATCGGCGTATTGGGTATGCCAACTGTAAGGCCCGATATCCGGTATTCCCGTTCGCCACCATTATTGATCCTGACATACCCCTCCCCATCTTCTTCCAGCCCCAGCAGGAAACACAGTCTGCCATATACATCCCCATAATCAACCACCGCCATAAAGGCTTCTTCCTCCGGTACATATCCGGCTGCATATCCTTCCCGAACACTATGATACACCTCATCATAATTATCGTTGACTACGGATATAATGGCTGATTCCGTGGCATCTTTGACTCCGGCGGCGGTAATCATCAGGCGCATATATTCGATAACGCCAAGAATAATGAACAGCATTCCAAGGGTTACAGCCACGGCTAAAGGTATCATATTGCCTTCTTTTCCTTTTAAGATGTTCCGAACTTTTCCTTTCTTCATCATTTAAAGTACACCTCACTTTTACCGGATGCCCTGGCCCTTATTGTCACCGGAAAAGAACCAAAGCCGCCAAATAATCCTATGTCTTTTTGCAAGGTTACGGTAACGGTCACCTCTTCATTCAACTGGATATTTCCGGTCCTGGACCATGATACACTTGGGTGGATTCCGGTTCTTTCTTCCAGTGTCATTTGCCTGCTGGCCGTTTCCGAACCAACCCTGCCACAAATTTCTGCTTCCCTCACCAGCTCATCGGCAAAGTTGTCCATCTGGATCTTGGTGATAAAAATGGGAAATATCCTGACACCCAAAGCGATTACGATCATCACGCACAATACCATAACCGCCACATCAATATAGCCTTCTCCACTCCTATCCTTCCATATCTTTTTCATAAGCACCTCCTAAAACAAGGTGCCCATGGATTTAATGATTTCAAATCCAATGATGGCAAAATAGGTCATCAGGAAACAAATCAGCATAAGGAACGAGAACACTCGGATTTTAGGCGGTATCTTAGCGGCCTTGGCCTTAAGCCTTTGCAGCTCTGCCTGCTTAAAGTCATGAGTCAGCATCTGAAAATAAACAGAGCCATCATCACCCCGCATCACTCCGATCAGACCTCTTACGATATCTGATAATTGTGGAGAATTGAGCCTTGCCTCAAACCGGGTCAGGGCTGCTTCAAAGCTGCTGGAGCGCATATCCGCACACACAATATCCAATTCTTTCCGAAATGCCTCTCCGGCATTATCCTTATAATGCTCCAGCATACTCAGCACATCTCTGCTGTTCTTCAGTTCCTGAGTGATGGTAGAAACAAAGCGGTACAGCTCTCCTTCTATCTGCTCCCGCTTTTCCCGCAGCGTCTCATCTGCTCGCCGGATTTCCTGAAAATAGACCATGATACCTAACAGTATCAGGACGATGGCCGCCAGCGGAAACACATATAGTGCCGGAATGATCAGTAAAAAGATACATCCGGCTTTTACATAGGCATATGCCACATATACCTCCGGTGTCTTTCCGATACCGGAGGCTTTTAAAACATGGCTCATCCTGCTTCTTTTATAATCGTTCATTTTGACCAGTCTTGCTATCTTCACCGCTCCATCCAGGCCAATAGCATTGATCGTAGTTTCCAGTTTTTTCTCCTGTTTTCCAGTATTGATCATGGCTTTCGTAGTCTTCAGTGTCGGTAAATGAAGAATCCCTGCAAGCAGCATGAACAGACCAAAAGAAAACAAGATACAAAACGCAATCATTATGAAATTCATATGCCCTCCTTATGTTTTTTGCATAATAAAAACAGCAAACTTTTACATTTACTGTTTAGACTGTAGATACGATATTGCAACAGGATTTACCTGTCATTAATTATGTTGTTACTTTCACAATTTGAACTCCAACGCTTATTGATATCTTTCATAAATTCATTTTCCCTTAATTAAAGTATTCATTTGAATCCAGAGGTGCCTGTTCCCGGTCTCCGTCCGAATACTCACGTAAAATGGAACACACAGTAATTTTATAACTTTCAAACAGCTTTTCCCGGCCTTCCTGCTGGCTCATTCTGTGTTCCATTACATTTCTCCATCGTTCTACAGCCACCTCATTTTCCCATACATTCATAGATAACAGCTTGCCTTCCTCATTCAAACTGGTGAATCTTTCTGCACGGATGAACCCTTCAAACCCGACGAGCATAGGCTTCAACATAGATGCAAGGTCAAGATATCTTTGCATTCCTGCTTTTGTTGGTTTTACTTCAAATAAAACAACTACTTTGCTCATGATATGCCTTCCTTTTACTTTATACAGTATTCTGCTTCTCTAAAAACAGCAACGCTTTTTTCATATTC
The DNA here is from genome assembly GCA_031555615.1 of Lachnospiraceae bacterium. Taxonomy (GTDB): domain Bacteria; phylum Bacillota; class Clostridia; order Lachnospirales; family Lachnospiraceae; genus UBA935. Next base: position 7,810 of record JAVBUF010000090.1, read on the forward strand.
AATCCGCCTGCATATCCAACCAGTTTACCATGCGCTCCAATCACTCTGTGACAAGGTACTACTATCGTTACTGGGTTTTTATTGTTCGCCATTCCAACTGCCCTGCTTGCTTTAGGATTTCCTATGGCGATGGCAATCTCCTTATAGGTACGTGTTTCACCATATGGAATATTGCAAAGTTCATGCCAGACCTTTTTTTGAAATTCAGTTCCGTGCAATTCAAATGAAAAATCAAAGGTCTTTCGCTTTCCACTTAAATATTCCATTGTCTGATTAAAAACCTGATCTGTTAATTCTGTTTTTGTACCTCGCTTAAAATTTTCTTCCACTGTTTTCAAAAAAATTATCTTATCATTTTCGTACCCTATTTGTAACAGACCAAATGGGAACGGATAAACTGCAAATCCTTTCATTCACATTTTCCTTCGCTTTTTCTATATGCTGATGGCGTTACTCCTAATGTTTTTTTGAAAAAATTATGAAATGCAGATAAACTGCTGAATCCAACAGAATAGGCAACATCAATAATTCTTTCATTACTGTGAAGCAATAACTGTTTTGCCGCGTTAAGCCTTAACGAATCAGCATATGCTTTAGGTGTCATTCCGTATTCTTCTTTGAAAACATCTGTAAGTCTACGATCTGACATTCCTACTTCATTTAATTTTTCAGAAAGATTACATTGAACCCTATACGCTTCTTCAATTTTCTTTTTCACCTCTAATGCAATTTCTTTCATTGGCTGATAGTCAATCAAATCGCTCCGGCATCGCTTACAAGTGCGAAATCCTGCCGACTTTGCATCTGCCGAGTTTTCAAAAAAACATATATTGTTTCTGTTTGGAAGCTTTGATTTACAAGATGGACGGCAATAGATTCCGGTAGTCTTTACTGCATAGAAAAAAACTCCATCATAACTCGCATTATTTTCTTTCACAATCTGCCACATTTCCTGTTCTGTCATTTCTTCACCTTCTTCGATGCCGGATCTGTTATTCCCATAATCGCACCTCCCGCTATTGCCCATAAATACAGACTGGCTACAGTTCCATAAGGCGAATAACGCTTTTGGTATTTCTCAAACTTAACTTTATCCATCTTTCTGTGACGATAGAGCATCCTCATTCCACGCAGAATTGCCAGATCACCGAAACTTACAATATCAGGCCTTTGCATACAGAAGATCATAATCATCTCCGCTGTCCACACACCGATCCCCTTCAAAGACGATAGTTCCTTTATCACATCCTCATCTGACATATGTTCCAAACATACAATATCAAATGAACCATTTTTAACTTTCTGAACAAAATCAAGAATATAATCTGCTTTTTTAAATGTCATTCCGACAGATTGCAGTTCTTCTCTGCTGAGTGAACTTATCGTATTCACATCTATCTTGCCGAGTTTCTCTGTTAATCGATTCCAGATTGTTGCCTGGGCAATCGTTGAAATCTGTTGCCCGATAATATGGTGAACCACGGATGACAGCAAATCATCATCAACTGCTCGATTGATATGCCCTATCTGTTCGATTGCTTCTCCAAGCTTTTTATCTTTTGACTTTAGGTAGTTTGTTTCAGTTTCTCCATATTCAAAGTACAAATGCCATCACCTCCATATGGATATGATAGCATTTTAGATTCTTTTTGTCTTTTCAAATATGGAAATTCAATTCATAGATTTCTATTGTTATGAGTTTTACCTAATAACAACTGCACCCAATCATTAAAATCTTATTTGTCCTTCCTTATCAAATTTCTTTCTTAATGCACGTTCTGTAGGTATGATCGTACCAATCAGACAGGCCACCTGAACATAACAAAGAATAAGACCCGCATTTCCGATCATCTCCTTACCCTTTCCAATCAGAAAAAGCATTATAATGACGGAAATTCCAGCGATTATAACACCACACCAGAACCAGATTCTGCCGAAGTAATGATGGGCAAACTCCCAAGTGGCCTTATTCTTCATTGACATTCCGGTTCGATATCCGAAAACCATATTAATATTTCCGGGTGCATGATTTATAAAGTATCTTCCAAATCCAATCATTGTTAGAGGAATAAGTAAATCCATAAAAAACATAAACCACCAAAATCCCATACCTTACCTCCTGAATACGCTCTCTTTTTCCTGCACTAAGTCAGCTTAAAGTTATCACATACTAAATCAAAAATTTCCACCGGTTGTCTTGTACCATCATTAACCAAAGAACCATAGCCTGTTTTTCGGCACTGCTTTTCTACTTCTCTGGCAAATAATATATCTCTGTTCATCCAGTTCTCGAAAGCCTTTTCCTTGTCCTGACATCCTTCCAAAATATGGGGAACCCAAGGTCTTTCCTTATAGTGAGAAACCTGAAAATCGGCAGTGGGTGTAATACTGATATATTGTTTTTTATCTACAGTAATCTGATCCATTAATTCCGGCAATAATGCTGCTCCCTCCGTAATAATAGTACCTTCACTGTTGATCTTACTTAAGTCTGCTAATATGAATTCAAATATTTCCCGGTAAATCTGTATTTCCTCCACACATTGTTCTTCCGGGCTTCTCATCCATATTTGTTCTGGTGTCATATCATGCAGCTTGGAACAAATCGGTTTACTTCGGACTTTCCCTTTCATCATATATTCATCTAAAAAATCATCAACCTTAAAGTAGTAAAATCCATACTTCTTTGAAATCATTTCTGTTACTGTGCTTTTCCCACTGCAAGGGGAACCGCCTATATATAATACATTTGTCATTTTAATCATCCTCCTAAAATTTATTTACTTTTAGCAGGCATCATCCAAATATCCATCACATTACTCCTTTTCAGCTTTACTTCATCTTATTTTACCATGTTATTACCCCATCTACAATTTTATCTTCATAAAATTGTAGATATCTTATATATTGATTGCATTTATTAAGTACGATACTCAATCGGCTTCGTCAGCTTGATCACAAGCGCCGCCGATAGAAAGATAATCGCCCCGGTTATACTGAGCATGATTTTCCCCACCACAGTATGCATCAGCGTGTCATACCATGACTGGTTCATAAAATAAAGCAATGGAATATTACCCACCACCAGCACCACCATGGTGAGAAATTCCTTTCTCGGTTCAAAGACCAGATACTCCAGTTCTGCATTTACGATCCGCATATCCGACAGCTTGGCTACGATGGGTGTCAGGGTTGTCTTTAAAGACCGATCATATAAGCACCCCTTTAATCCATCCACCCATTCCTCAAAGACTTCATTGGGTATTTTCCCTTTCAGCTCCTCCAGCGCACTTTCCAAATCAGGATTGATGAACCGGATTCTGTTGGCAAAACTCTGGAAGACCCCCTTTACCGGGTGGTTCAGGTATTCCAGATTCTCTTCTACAGCCGTCAGTATATCTTCGTTCCGTAAATATGCCGTGGTAATAATGGATAAAGCTGTTTCCAATTCCGCTGCGATATCCTTTTTATAATGGTTTGCAGTCAGCTTCACATACCAAAACGGCAGGAACATACAGCCCACTGCCGCCACTGGGATCAAAAATATGTTCCCAAGCATAATCGCTCCCGCTGCTCCTGCCGCAAAAAATAACAAGGATAGGGTACAGATTACCGGAAATTGTGCTTCTCTGTTGGTGACCGACAGCACTGCCTGTACCTCTTCCAATTCCTTTCTAAGAATTGATTTTTTCTTCTGCTTCGTTTCCTCCAGAATTTCTTCCCGTATACCCTTCGTCCCACCTGTCAGCTTCTGAAAGATATTCCCGGTAAAATCCATCAGATTCACCTTGAGCAATATAAATAAGCCCGCAATAATTCCAATACAGGCTACCACCTGAATACTTAGCACACTCCTTTTCCCCCTTTCGTAATGGATTCCAGTACCTCTCCCGGCATTCCGTTTTCCAGGAACCGCTTCTTCAAGCTATCAGATATCGGACATATCTTCTTATGGGTTCCGTTTATTATAAATTCTTCTCCCTCCATCCGGTTTTCCGTAATCTCATACCGGAACAGAGAGTTGTATTTCCGGCTGCCATCTGGCAGAATTTCACACTCCATGATTTCCATCAGCCGCCTTTTCTTATTCTCCAGCTGCTTGGTAAATACTACGATGGGGAAGGCTTCCGTTACCAGATCCATCAGCACCTCATCATCCATATCGTACTTTCGTTTGCAAAGGGTCCGCATCCGGCTATAAGTGGATTCACAGCTGTTACTGTGGATGGTGGTCAGAACTGTATGCCCAGTTCTGGCTGATTCCTGGGCGGTATAAGCCTCGCTGCTTCTCATCTCCCCCACACAGATGATTTCCGGATTGAACCGGAGTGCCATATCCAGCAGCATATCCTGATCGATATTCTGTTTTTCATTTTCACTTGCCCTTGTCAGGGTATGGATCACGCTGTTTACAACCTTACCGCTTTTTTCTCGCACCAGCGCAAGCTCCCGGCTGCCGTTTTCAATGGTAAATATCCTTTTATTATCCGGAATGGTGGTCAACAGCCATCCGGCCAGGGTAGTCTTGCCCGAACTGGTGGCTCCGGCTACACAGATGCTGATTCCATAGCGGAGACATTCGGCCAGAAAATCCAGCATTTCCCCGGTGGCTGTTCCTCCTTCCACAAAATCTTCTTTTCTAAGGCTTTGGGGATTTACGATACGAATCGAGGCAGCGATTCCTACGTCCTCATCTACCAACGGTGTTTTCAATACTGCAATACGGATGTTTTTGCTTAAATGTCCCAGCACCGCTGGGGATGCGTTGTCCAATACCATCCCGGACACATGGAGCATCCTACGGATGACGTTAATGGCATGCTCCGGGGATTCAAACTGTTCCGCCAGCTTCTCGCATCTTCCGTCACTGTACTGTACCTCAATATCCCGCCAGGAATTGATGTCAATTTCCTCAATCCCGGAACCAAAAATGTATTTGGTAAGGAAAGAAAACTCTGCCATTTCGGTATACAGGTCATCGATCAGCTGGCTCTGAGTCTTTCCTTTTACGCTGATACGGTAGTCCAGGATATACTTCCCGATATATCTTTTTACCTGTTCCTTTAACTCTTCATCCCCTTCTTCAATCATCAGGGTGGAATATTTGCTGGAGATATATTCCTGTACTTCCTTCAGCACATCTGTAAACTCCCTGCCCTTTTCCTCCGCCGAAAAGAACAGGCTCTGATTGTTTCCTGTCATAAACCGAATACCTCCTTGCTGATCTTTTCTATTTCCTTACGAAATCCCCTGCTTTCTTTTAAGCACAATTCGCCAAACAGCTCTCCGGCCAGGTACTGGGTTTCCACTTCCGTACTATGAGGAATCTGAAATGCCACAGTTCCCAATACCTGTTCGATATGGCTGCTGGCCTCCTGCTGTTTCACATTGGAAGCTACCTTTAACTGTTTTTCCGTATCCCATTTTTGATCCTTCAGCAGCGGAAGCTGGGAAGACAGATAGCTTATGGATTTTAAATCACAGTTCACCAGCCGCAGGACGGTATCTGCCTCTAACAGTGCTACGGCTGACAAAATATCAGAAGCAATGGTGCTGGTACAGTCAATAATCACATAGGAGGCAATCTCCCTTGCCTGTTCAATCAGTTCCTTAGCTTGGGTCTGGTCATATGGGGGATAGGAAAAAACATTTTCTCCCTTTAGCATCCCCACCATTGTCAGATAACGGTTCTTTTTATGGAACATACAGTTCTTCTTGATCAGGTTCTCCGATACATGAGTGGCGGCCAGAATACTGCCCAGAGACCGCTCCCCCTCCAGATCGGAGGGGGAAGTAATACAGGGAACGGGCGGGGCGGTCATATCGGTAAGGATTAACAACACATTTTTCTTCTTTCTCGTCAGGTAATCTGCCAGTTTAACAGCTACCGTGGTCTTGCCGGAGGAAGGGCTTCCCCATACAGCCAGTACACCGCCTTCCTCTACAGACATCTGCTCCTGCTCTTCCTCTTCATATCTTCTTTGGAATATGGAATCTTTTTTGAAATTCAAGCTGTCATTCCTCCCCATCTGATAATCGCTCCGAAACACTCTTTTCCTCAGTAATCGGTTTTGCAGTGGTTTCATTGGAATCATCGTCCTCTGATTCTACTAAGGAATCCAATACTTCCTCCTGGGCTTTGATAAATTCCGCTGTTTTTTCAGCCGTTCCCCGGAAAACAAGGCTTAAATGCATCTCACCTTCCGCTTCCAATCTGGCCAACAGCCTGCTTTGCTCCGGCCGCACCAGCAGGGTCACTGTAGAAGGCAGTTCCTTTTCTTCCTCTGATTGTTCTTCGGTATTGGCATCATTTCCTGACTTGGCAGTAACCGCAATGACCTCTACATACTTTAATTCTGCCGGAATGATAGTTTCCCCGCTGCCAAGATAATCCGGTGCGATGACCGATACGATATCCCCGGATTTCAGTTTCCCGGACAATCCTTCCGCAAAGGTACTGATGGTGATGGACATGGCCTGCTTTTCTCCATTCAGGCTGTAGAGATATTTATTTTCTGCGGCCGGCTCCTCGGAAATCTTATCCCGTAAAATATAATCTCCGGCAGATACATCCTTGGTCAGATACTTTCCTTCCACTTCGGCAATGCTCCGGTAGATTTCTTCCGGCAGGTTGTAATTCCCCACCTCAATTTCTGCTACCATGTTCCTTTTGATTTCTTCTCCTGCCTTTACGCTTTTTACAAACCGTACAATGGTGGTCTTCTTTGCTAACCCGGCATTGAAGAGGGGTGTCACTGCAAAGCAGAGCAGCAGGGAGATGACAATGCAAAAGATTCCTAATACCGTTCTGTTCTTAAAGATTTTCAAATGATTTTCCTCCTATCCCCGATCCGCTTTCACATATTTTCTTCTTTTCAAAAATGCCATCACTGCTCCCCCGATAACTGCCATAACACTAATAATCAATAACTTTTTCTTCATACTCTTACCTTTCCTTCCTGATTAAAATCACAATAGTAGAATCACTCCAACTGCATCACACAATATACAACAGCATTCCTGCCGTCAAAAAAGGAACAAGCGGGTATGCCTGCTCCTTCCCATTTTTACGGCTACTTTTCAAAATCATCTTCATTCCATGAAAAGCCAGCATTAATATCAGTCCTGCCAGCAGTCCCATAAAGGTTCGCTCCAATCCCAGCACCATCCCGCAGGCTCCGGTGAGCTTGATATCCCCACCTCCAATGCCGCCCACAGATAGGCCGGCAATCAGCAGCGGCAGTGCTGCCAGTACCCCTGCCATCCGTACCGGCTCCGGCGGAATCAGACTGATGGCTGCAATAAGCAGACCGATCATATCTGGTATGGTTCTAGTCCTGATATCTATCGCCGAAGCCGCCAACAGCAGAGAACATAAAATGATGATCCTTACGGTTTCCATCGCTTCCGCCAGTGACATGGAAAGCAGCTTATCCGGCATAGTTGAACATATCCTGAATACGATTTTTCAAGGTGGGCATTACTACATCACCGAACAGGGCATATAAACCGGCCAGAAGCAATGCTCCCAGCACTACGGCAATCAAAATCTTGACAGCGGTGTCCACATAGTTCTCACCTTTTTTGTCTCTCAGTATCATACCAATTCTACCTGCAATTCCGGCTGCTTTTCCCTTTACTTTACTTATAAATTGTCCCATTTTATCATCATCCTCCATTTTCATTTTTTTACATTCCAACCATTTCAACCAGCTGTCCTTCCGGCGCCTGCTGTTGCAGTTCATGGTGCTTCTGTACACTGTTCTGGCTCTGGGTAACGGCCTGTTCATAGGCTCCCAGCACCGCATCCTGAAGCTGTTTCCGGCATTCTGACGTAATCGGGAAACAGATATCCTTATATTCATTTCCTGATTTGTAGCTGGGCATGGATACAAACAAGCCATTGCTCCCTTCTATTACCTTCACCCCTCTGACCGCAAATGCATTATTGATATTTACCGATGCGTTTGCTTTGATGGACTCCTCTGGCTTGATGGAATAGATTTTTACATCAAACTCCAACGGCTTTGCTGACGGTGTACCTTCTTCCATCACTTTATTTTCTTTTGTTGCCTCTCCCACTTTACTTCTTGCCATCTTTTTTCCTTTCCGCCATTCACTGGCTCACTCATCAACTTTAAAAATCAATTTCTTTAAAACAGGTACGGTCAATATAAAAGAAGCGGCTTTCCCCATCATCGGCAAGTTCCACCACATCGGAAATAGAAAGGGAGTGTCCTGCTAACTCTTTCCGGCTGAATTCATCCCATATTTTTTCCAGATCAAGGCTTGGCACTTCCCCTTCATAGATTTGATCATATTCCCATCTTTCCGGCTTCCCGAACCCTCTCCGCTCCCGTTCCTCAAGGCTTATAAACCGCACCAGCACCGGCCGGTCCGGTTTTATCTGATAAATCCGCAGTTCCAAATGCATGGAGCATTCTTCCCCACCACCTTCTACGGCTGTATCTCCTGCCATCATCTCTGGTGTTTGATTCGATAGCCGGTCATAGACCCCTTCCTTCACCACCACCTCCAGTCCTTCTTTTTCCAGCAGATAAATCTTAAGGTCCTCCCGATCAAACATGGTATCAATAATAATCTTGTCTTCTGCACGATACCCCACCGGATTTCCGAAGTAAATCAGTACGTTATTCCGAAAGTATATTTTCTTCATAGGCCGACTCCAAATGTTCCCCTCGCAGATATGGAATTAACCGGGAATCCAGAAACTCATTATCCTCACAGTATAAAAATGCCCTGGACAGTCCGATCAGAAACGGTTCGCCGTCCAGGGTATGTATAGTAATGATACTTCCCTCTTTGCAGTTTTGGATAAATTCACCGATAGCTGGAAGGGTTCCCTCCACCACTTCCGCATTTATCAGTTCACCCTGGATTTCGAATGCTTTGTATTTCCCATCTAACACTCTTTTCCTCCTTCCTGCTCTGCCATCTGCAGGATCTTTCTTGCCAGCGTTACCTGTTTTTCCTTACCCATGGTCTTAACAGCCGCATTTACATAGGACTCTACCATGACAGGGTCCTGGCTTCCCACTTCCACGATATCTACCTTGACTACACTTAGCCTGCCGCCGCTGACGGACAGCTTTACGATATCTCCGGGTTCCATGTCCGCTTTCTTTCTTAACTCTCTGGGGATCAGTACCCGGCCGCTTTCATCGATCAGTTTGTAGATTGGTTTCTTCATCTTCACCCGCCTCCTCCGTATGCAAAACAACACGTATCTTTTCCTTTGAAATACCAAGCTCTTCAAAAAGAGTCAGTAACTCTTCCGGGATAACTTCCTCAGTTTCTACTGCATCTGCTGGGAAAATAATAATCCTGCCTTTGCCGCAGACCACTTCCAGATCAGCATCAACCGGAATTCCTGCATCCCGAAGTAATTCTTCTGAAACTGTCAAGGCTTCATTTTGCTGAAGCTGTCCTGCCACATCCTGTTGATCACCAAAAAGTAAAAACTCCTTAGAAGCATTTACAAGATTGTCTTCACCCTCTGCCAGATAAATCAGCCGGATGGTGTCCCTTACCTGGATATTCATCTGCTGTAACACCTCCTGGGGAATTTCCACCATTCCTGCTGACTGTACCTTTAATGCCAGTTCCACTAATTGAAGCATTCCACCACCTCTCTTTCCCTGCCTTGTCCCTCAGGCAGCCACAGTTCTCCATAAACATCATTTAGCTGTATCTGTACCGGAAGTTTTTTTACTTGTTCTTCCATATCAAAGTTGGCGATCAGCACTTCCGGGTACTGGCTTCCTTTCGCATGCCATTGAGCCAGATTATTAAGCCTGCTAACAGCGACAATCTGGTAATCCTTGTAAAGCTCCCGGATATACTGGCAGTCATTATAAGAAACAATAAATTTTCCCTGGATACCGGATAATACATCCCGGAGCCTTTCATGATCTTCTTTTGTAAATACCTTTTCATAGCAGCTTTCTGCTTCATAATAGGGTGGATCGCAATAAAAAAAGGCAAACGTCCGGTCATAACTGCGGATGAGTGCCTCAAAATCTTTGTTTTCTATTACGGTATCCTTAAGCCTTCGATTGGCTTCCCAAATGGTATAAAAGGATTTACGAATATCACAGGGCTGACAATTATAAGAGGTACAGCTGCTTCCATAACTATACCGGATGACTTTAAAAAAAGCGGCTGCTCTTTTCACATCATCCATTTCACCTTCTGCCATTAGAATGGCTTTTAATATCTCCGCATCCTCTCCGGCAAAATACCGTTCTACCACTGCCAGTTGTTCCTCCAGATAAGGATAGGCAAATTCTTCTTTCTTTAAAAATTTAACCAGATCAAAAAACTCTACTCTGGCATTTAAAGGAAAAAATCCCAATTCTTCCAAAAGTTCCATGGGTCGGAGCCTGACACATCGGAACAGGTTTACCAGGTTGGTGTTCAAATCATTATAGATTTCCATTTCCCCGGCCGGCTGTCTGCCAAACAACACCCAACCGGCACCGCCGAAGACTTCAATGTACCGTTCAAAGGCCGGCATGCGCGGGTAGATCATATTTCGAAGAGCCTTTTTCCCACCAATCCAGCTAATCATACTATTCAATCCATCCATTCCCTCCCTTCATTAGCTTTACTGCTCATTGCATACTCATCCCCATAGCCTGGCTCTCCTCTTCAGAACCACTCATTTCAATTGACTGTTCCTCCGCAATTGTTTCTATGGTGTGAAACCGGTCTGCCTCAACATCCAGCGCCAGTGTGCTTCCGTTTTCCCATTCCACATGGATCTGCCCGATGTCATCTACTGCCAGTACCTTTCCCTTTAATCCAGACAGCATCTGGTCTTCCCCCTCCATATGCTCCAGCTCTATTGCCGTATCCTTAGGGTATTTCGTTTTTAACCTTTCAATCAGATTTCTATTTAACATCGTCTTCCTCCCTGTTTTCTATTTCACTATTCCCTTCCCCAGTCTGGCCGAACCTCTCTTCTTTCACTACCGAAATTAGCATATTTCCGCTGACTGATTCCGGCGGCACCTGAATGATTCCATTCTCATTCGGATCTTCAGTCACCGGATGATCATCTGGAGATTCAACCACTGGAATATCATTTAGCACTTCAATCATTACATTTTCACTTGGGGCTTCAATCAATGCATTTTCATCAGAAACCTCAGCAATCATGCTCCGATTCATGGGTGCCGCCTGTAGCTGGCCGCCGGTGTACACAATGTGAGCACCGGTAATTTGGCCATCAGAAAACCCACAACCGGTTCGGTAAGCATCAATGGAACTGGTGTTTTTTCCACAGCCCAGGGAATACCCGATAATTCCGCTCCCCAGATTACAGGACAGATAGCGGTGGCCGCCGCAGTCATAGGCGATAAATCCGTCGCACCCGTGGCCATCCCCATCATAATCGTGGACTGTACCGCAATCATAGGAGTGTCGCTCCGTATGTCTGGGACAGTCATCCGTATGATTTCCCTCGGAGTAGCAGCTCCCACTATGGCTGTGATAAACAGGTACCGTATAACATCCGCCGGAAGCGGTACTTTTTCCGGTATGTACATGGTAAACCGGAATCGTGTAACAACCTCCGCTTTGCCCTGACTGTTCAGTATGGGGATTTCCGCCGCTTCTATTCACATGATAGTGATAATCATAGGAGATGGTTCCCGGTATCTGCTCCACACCGATTACCAGCTGCTGGGGTACTTTTAATATGGCCTGATAGATTTCCCGAAAAGTGGCATCCTCCTTACAGCTTACGCCTTTGGTGAGCAGCGCGGATGCCAGTAACCGCTTGCCGCTACTCACTGATGTAAAAACCGATTCTAATTTCTGATTCACACTTCCGAAGACATTTTCCAGGTAACTTTTCAGACCGTTATCACCGGTATTTACAATGGTGGTCAGGCTCTCATAATGATTGGTCAGATTGGATTCCAGAGTGGTTATCTGTTCGTTGATGCTGGTATCCATGTTCCGAAAGTTATTGGTTACCTCATTCTTCAGGGAATCGGTGGAATTCAGATAAGTCTGATTTAACTGGTCGGTGGTGGAGATCAACTGGGTCAGATTATTCTGACTGGTTTCCTCTATCTGGGTCCCCATATCTCCAAGGACCTTTACCAAACCGGTATGATTTTCCTCCGTTTTTTGAAAGTTATTCGATATCTCATTTTGTAAGGAATCAAAGGATTCCAGGTAGGTCTGGTTTAATTGGTTCATGGACTCCATCATCCGGGTCAGGCTGGTCTGGCTGCTTTCTGCCATTTCTGCCTCCATCTGGCCAAGTACGTTAACCAGCTCCGAATGATTTTCCTTTGATAATTCCTTTACTTCCTGAAATAAATTTTTTACCTCTTCATGACTTTCCATATGGTATGTTTGAATGTTTAAAAGGGTTTCCTGTAAATTGATAAAAGATTCCCGGATTTCTTCCTGCCTAAGTTCATCATTGTCTTCCATTTCTGATAGCAGTAAATTTAATTCTTGCTTTGCGGTATTGATCTGAATATGCAATTCATCCATCCGCCCGGAAAGATACTGGACCTTATCCTCAAATAAAATCTGGATATCATTGCTTTCCGCCTCCACTTTTTGCATCAGTTGTTCTGTATCTTCTGTAATCAACTCAGTAAGCTCTTGCAGCATCTGATCCAGGAACAGTATTTCTTCCTCTTGGGCTGTTTCCCTTTCTGCCTCCATATCTGCCAGCGCCTTTAAAATATTTTTATGGGTCTGCTCCAGTTTTTCCTTTACACCGGCAATGTCTTCCTTTATAACCGAAAATAATTTCTTTAGCTCTTCCTGTCTGCCATTCTGAGATTCTTCCATTTCTGAAAGGATACGGCGGGTTTCTCCATGAGATTCCTCCAGTCCTTTTCTGGCGGCCTCTAAATCCAAGCCGATGTTTTCCAACAGATTCCTGATCTCTTCATCATCATTTCCATAAGTAATCAGGAATTTTTTCAGATTATCCTGAATGTAATTTATCTTTTGCTCCAATGTTTCACACTGATTCAAAAAATTATCGTTGTAACCGATGGTGATGGCACTTAACGACTTTTGATTGGCGACTACTGTCTCTTCCATCTGATCCAGATATTCACCTACCTGCGAAAGCTCCTGCAGCAGTTCTTCCTTATTCTGATCGTCCTTTTGAGTATCAGATGCCATCGTGTCGAACATTAATTGATTGGCTTCCTTTGCCTGGGTCAGACTCTGAGCCAATAAAAAAACCACTACAACAAATGCTGTAATGGCTGCCACAATCCAAAGTAATTTTGATGATTTTTTCTGTTTCTTTTTCATTTACTCTCCTTTTCCCAAATTAGTTTACATAGACTGACTCATACTATTTTGTATTTGCGTTTCATTCACCCCCTTTAACTCTGATTCTGTCCAGATAGAAAAATCGTTTTCCGCTCCCCAGAAATGTACAAATAGGCTCCCCTCTTGCGTTCTGATTTCCTGCTGTTCAAATCCTTCTCCCCAGCCATCACTCATCTGCCCCAGCCAATCATCTTTTAATATTTGCAGCTCCTCTTCACTCAAAGGACTTTTTAATTGACATTCCAGAACCCCATATAAAATACCTTCGTGAATTTCTACCGCCGGAAATGCAGAAAGAACCTTAGCACTGATTTCCCGGCTTTTATGAAAATATGTCATAAGTCCCCTTGGTATCTCTGATGCCTGAACCTGCCTATCAATCATTTCCTGGATGTCCTGCGCGGTTTCTGCCAATTCTTCACCATAAATTTCAACTTCCTTCTCCTGTCCCTCCTCAAATAGCTGTGCCCATAGAGGTGAGAACAGACGGAATGTAATTTGTTCCTCCTCTATTATCTCCAGCGGATCGCTGTATTCTCCGGCATAGTCCATTAGGGTTCCGATATCCTGACTTACGCCAACAAAGCCGCCGGATACATACCCGCCGCTTAACAGTGTGGCTTCCCGTTTACTATGTGCAAAGCCTTCATAATCAATGAATGGTAGCAGCAACTCGTCCACATCGAACAGCCCGGATTTCTCAATGATGAAACGACCATAGTCTTTGTCATCATATACTCCGGGGATA
>JAVBUF010000080.1:0-28019 GCA_031555615.1 Lachnospiraceae bacterium
AAGGCCATATTAAAGTCTTCTTTCCAGCCGATGATGGTCTCATCCGTTCCCCGATAGGCAATATACACACTTTTATCATCTAAAATATATGAAACCGCTGCAAACTGGGTTTCATTTTCAGGATTCAGGATATTGACATAATCATTCAAAAGCAAATTTTCAAAACGTACCTTGCCTTTTATCGCTTCCAAAAGCAAAAGATTGTTTTCCCTGTACCAATCGTCTGCCAGCAGCTTATCGATTTCCGCTTTTTCAACAATACTTCTTAAAGTAACAGAAGCACTGTTTTTCTCCGGCCCAGGCACAAAACCATCCAGCTTAAAATAACACATTTGGCATAGAACCAGACTGTCCACCTCGGTAATTCCCTTTTCCGTAAAAGTATAATCGCCATATTCTATTACATAATCAATAATATTCCCCATACAGCTCTCCTTCATAATACTGCAGCAATAATTCCACCACTCTTCCGTAACTGGCTGTACCGTCTGCAACACCATTTAAGGTCAAATTTGTTTCCATAATTTCATTGGATACCTCTTTTACCAGTTGGGTATCCAATATTGCTGTTTCTTCCACCTGCTCCCAGGCATCCGGTGTCAAAAACACATCATCCCTCATCACCTGCTCACTGACCGCAGGATGGGACATATAAACAGCCGCATCCTTTCCGATAGCACTATAAAAATCCCGGTCCAGATAACCGATTACACTTAAATAGGCACTATACCGGAACAAAGGATCTTCTGAATTTACACAGGCCAGATAAGCGATAAAATTAGCTTCATCTTCATATATAAAACCTTTTAAATGAGATAATTCATGACATAAAGTTACCGGTGTATTAACAATATACATAGTAGTATTATAATTGGCCTCCATGGAAAACGGAAAATAATATCCCATTATATACTGCTGGCTGAAGAAATTGGAGTTAAAAAACGGCTTGGGACGGGGATAATATCCCGAAAGCCGTGAATATTTCTCACCTAATCTGCCCATTTCTGTCTGCGCCTGAGAAATCATGTCACCATAATAGACTGCCTCACCATTTTCATCCCGGGAAACCTGCTCCGCCAACAGGTTGGCTTCTACCACCACATAATCCCGCAAAAGGGTCAGTTCCTCTACATCATATTGTCCCATTTCACCTTTTCCTATAACATACTGTTCTGTAAGCGGAGAACAATGATACAAAATCAAACAGTTTAATGTCATCACCAGACAGACGATTGCCCCAACCCAAGCACATATCTTCATGTACCATCGATACCAGCCAAAAAAGCGGCGGCCAGCCAAACACACTAATCCACCGCCAAATATTACTATAATCAGTACAAATGCTGCCAACAGCATCCATTCCCCCAGTGAAAAAGAAAAATATCCTGAAAAACGACCATAGGTCGCTACTATCACTGGGAAAAAATGGGTTACATAAAAATCGCAAAAAGAAGCACTGCTCCACGCTGCTATGTTTAAAATAATTGCCAACAGAAGCATATACGCCGGTATGCACTTTCTGAGCCTTTTAAATAACAATCGTTACCCTCCTATTTTTTCCACGTTTTGGGAGTAAGTAAAATTAAAAGAGGAATTAACTCTAATCTTCCTATTAACATATCAAACATCAGGACAATCTTTACAAAAGGTGAAAACATTGCATAATTACCAACCGGCCCGATTGCCTCAAATCCCGGCCCTACATTGTTCAGACAGGCGGCAACCGCTGACATATTGGTGGAAAAACTAAATTCATCCACCGACACCAGAACTAAAGATGTTAAGAAGGCAATTACATAAATTGCCAGATATACCTGTACCGACTTGGTCACCTCGCCATCCAGATTGTGCCCGCCATATTGTACCTTTCTGACGCTTTTGGGATGTACTACATGAGACAATTCATTTTTGACCGTACGAAAAAGAATAATCATCCGGGAAACTTTAAATCCGCCGCTGGTGCTGCCGGCACAGGCTCCGCAGATCATCAGCAGAAATAAAATCGTTTGGGAAAATACCGGCCATTTTGCAAAATCTACCGTTGTCAGTCCTGTGGTGGTGGTGATGGATACCACCTGAAAAAGAGCATGCCTGAAGGTTTCCCACAAACTTCCGAACATCCCCCGGATATCGATACAAACCAGAAGCGCTCCTACTAATATGATCGTAAGATAACACCGCATCTCTCCGTTTAACAGGGCATCCTTCGGTTTCTTTATCAAAAACAGGTAATAAACATTAAAATTCACACCGCAAATTAACATAAAAATCATCAGAACGGTCTGAACCGGCACTGAATACCCCGCCGCACTGACATTAGTAATACCAAACCCACCCGTGCCCATAGTTGAAAAACTCATCAGCAGGGCATCATAAAAGGGTAAACCGGCAATCATCAAAGCGACTACCTGGATTACCGTAAATCCAACATAAATACCATATAAAATCATAGCGGTATTCTTTACCCTGGGTACCAGCTTTCCTACCGACGGCCCCGGACTTTCTGCCCGCATGAGATGCATATTATAGCTGCCGGAAAGCGGCAGTACCGCCAATATCAGCACCAAAACCCCCATACCGCCAATCCAGTGCGTAAACAGCCGCCAGAATTGCATACTTCTGGACAGGACCTCCACATCTGTCAGAATGCTGTTTCCGGTAGTTGTTATGCCGGAAACCGTTTCATACAAAGCATCAACAAAGGACGGTATTTCCCCGCTGATAAAAAAAGGCAATGCGCCAACCACACTCAATAAAACCCAGCTCAGGGAAACTGTCACGAAACCCTCCCTGGCATAAAACACTTTACTTTTGGGCTTGATTTGTTTTCCGATTCCGCCCAGCAACAATGCTCCCAGTATCACTGCTAAAAAAGCAAAACCACTTTTCTCTTGATAAATAATCGCTACCAGACAGGGCAATATCATAAAAATACCTGTAAACTCAAGAACCCTGCATAAAATATATCTAATAATGGAATAATTCATGTCAAATCTTGCTCCCGTTACATTATAATATCAGTAATATCATTCAATCCGGAAATAGTAGTAATCACAACCACCGTATCACCTACATGAATCATATCCTCACCCCGGGGAATCAGTGCGTTTCCCTTATGAGCAATAATGCCTATCAACACATTCGGTTTCAAATCCAAATCCTTCAGTGCTGTTCCCACAATAGGGCAATCACCCTTAATATAAAACTCCAGTGCTTCTGCCTTATCATCATTCAGGCGATACAGGGTTTCTATATCACTGTCCAGGGAATTGTGCATGGCTCGCACATAACGGATAATATGTTCTGCTGTAATATGTTTCGGGTAAACTACACTGCCAATATTCAACCCTTCTATAATTTCATCAAAGGCAATGCGATGTACTCTGGTGATCAGTTTGGCACGGGATGCATTTTTGGCAAACAAACTCATCATAATATTTTCTTCATCCATGTTTGTCAAGGCCACAAAAGAATCAATATTTTCCAGCCCTTCTTCCAGCAGCAGACTTCTATCGGTACCATCACCGTGGATAATCATTGCCTGAGGAAAGAACTCACTCAACTCCAGGCATCGTCTTTTATCCCGTTCCACGATCTTTACATCAGTACCCATACTCAACAATTCCTGGGTCAGATAAAAAGCGATTTCGCCACCACCTACCAGCATTGCACTTTTAGCTCTGGTTGTGGGCAATCCCATTTTCTTAAAAAAAGCAATCATATTTTTGTTGGAGCCCATAACTGAGATTTCATCTCTTGCCTGTAAAACAAAATTACCGGAAGGAATGAACACCTCATCTTCCCGCTCCACCACACTGATCAGGACATTACAGCGGAGACGCTCGGAAACCTCCTTCAAAGACAGATCACATAAAACAGAATCTTCTTCTACTCTACATTTTACCAGTTCCACCCTGCCTTTGGCAAAGGTATTAATTTCCAATGCCGAAGGGAATTTCAAAAGTCGTGCCATCTCTCCGGCAGCTGCACATTCGGGATTTATGATCATCGATATTCCCAATTCTTCTTTAATAAAACCTACTTCCTTATTGTAAATAGGATTTCTTACTCTGGCTATCGTATGACAATTACCTGTCCTTTTGGCAAACAGACAACATAATAAGTTTAATTCATCCGATTCAGTAACGGCAATCAGCAGATTGGCCGTATCCACCCCTGCATCCATCTGAATGGAATAACTGGCACCATTACCAACAATTCCCTTAACATCAAAACTATTAACGGCACTCTGTACCGCATCTATTTCGGAATCAATTACCGTCAAATCATGACCTTCTCTGCTTAATTGCTCAGTAAGGTTCATCCCAACATTACCACAGCCTACAATAATTATCTGCATCTTTATTTATCTCCGCTATCCACAATATTTCTTGTATTTATATTCATAAACAGTATACTCTCATTTGTGAAAATATCAATATACTTTGTGTGAAATAAAAGTTAATTTTTATCTCTGACAATGCATTGCTCAGCACCCCCGTATCACAATTAACTGAACTTTACCATGAATTAACAAAATTATAAGGATATTCTTATAATTGACTTTTTAACTTATTTGTAATAATATGTACTTAGTTATACTAAGTATGAAAAAGGGAGGCTGTGATGCTTTCAAATTATGAAAAACAACTGAAAAAAGGTGTTTTGGAAATGCTGGTCCTCAAATTACTGGAACGGGATGAAAAGTATGGCTATCAGATTATCCTGGAACTCCGGGAGCAGGGTGGAGAATTGTTTTCCCTGAAGGAAGGAACCCTGTATCCGATTCTTTACCGCCTTGAGGAAGAAAATCTTGTAAAAAGTAAGTGGACGGCTCCCAAAGAAAAGGAAACGGCCAGAAAGTACTACAGTATTACCGGTGAGGGACAAAAGGAGCTGGAACAGCAGATCCTATTGTGGGATATTTTTACAAGGACAGTTACCGGAATGTTAAAGGAGGAGAAGCATGGAGCAGAATAGTTTTTTAAAAACCGTGGCAAAGAATCTGCACTGCAGCAGAAGAAAAAAGAAAGAAATTTGCAAGGATATCCAGTCTGACATAGAAGTCGCATTGCAAAATGGGGAAAGCTGGGCAGATATTGAAACCAGAATGGGAACTCCCCGGGAGATCGCCAAAGAATTTAATGAAAATATGCCCCCGAAAGAACTGCAAAACACCAGAAAAAGGCGAATAGCGTTTATTATCATCATTGCCGTATTCCTGTTAGCGGCTGTTGCAATAAAGATTTCTGTGGATCAGTTCAATGAACCTAAGATAGAAGAATTTGGCAGTTCCGGACTGTTTCAGGAAGACGCTGTGGACCAAAAGGTCGAAGAGATTGTCATACTTGTGGGTGCAGATCGTCTGGAAGAACTTTTGAATGACTATTCTACTGCTGACCTGTCCGGCGGGATAACGGCAGATGCCCTTCGGGAACTGAAAAAATTATTGAACCCGCCATGGGGGAACTATCAAAAAATAACCAGCAGCTATTATTTTGAAGTCATTTCTCCGGGAAAAATATGGACTATCGCGGATGTAGTGGCATTATATGATAACTGCACCATATCTTACCGGCTGACCTTTACACCGGAAATGAAACTGGATGGCATTTATATGAAATAAAATTTGAAAATCAAAGTGACGGAGTAATCCAGACTAATTAGCAGACAAGGAGGCATGCTTATGTTTTTGATATTTGTCATAATGATCATCATCACCGGAGGGATCTCCATTATCCTGCTTTCGGGGCGGGGAAGTTTCCTCATTGCCGGGTACAATACCGCCAGCCGGAAGGAAAAAGCACAATATGATGAAAAGAAACTGTGCCGGGTAACCGGCGGCGGGATGGGTGTCATTACATTGCTGTTATTACTGATGCTGCCAATGTTTTCAAAAAAAGACTACTCCTCCGGGCTGTTCTGGATTTGCGGAATCGGCATTTTTATCATAACAATCGTGACCGTGGGGTTAAGCAACACCATCTGTAAAGTGAAAAACCCCCCTGATATCCAGGAAACCGAAGAAGACCAAAAAAGAGCCAAACGGGTGGAAAAAGGTGCCTGGATATTTACCATTGTCATCCTGGCTGCAGTCGGTATCTTTCTTTCCACCGGGAGCGTAACCGTTCAAACACAAAAAGACGCGCTGCATATAACCGCCACCTATTGGAAAGGAATGACTATCGATTATAACAACATTGAATCTGTAGAATATGTTGAAAACCTGAATCTGGGGCAGCGCAATAATGGTTTGGGAAGCTTTAAGCTGGAATTGGGAAATTTTAAAAACAGCAGCTTTGGTAATTATACCCTGTACTCCTATATGAAATGCAAAAGCTATGTTGTGCTGCAGACAACCGAAGGAATGGTTGTGCTAAACACCAAAAATGCAGAAACCACCAAGAATCTTTATCAGGATATACGGCAGCAGATGGAAATGCAGAATCCGACAAATTGACATTTAAACCCAATAATGCTAAAATTGCAAATATTGTCCTGCACAAGAAGTAAGCAAGCTTAATAAGTTAAGCTTGCTTAACTGAAATTTACAGGTATCGGAAAGGCATGGTATAAACCATATGGAAAAATTGAAAGAAATGATCTTGACCCACGGAATTGCTTTAGATGGCGGCATACTAAAAGTAGATGCCTTTCTTAATCATCAGATTTCTCCTCCTCTTATGAAAGAAATGGGGGACGAATTTGCCCGGCGTTTTCAGGGTGAATCAATAACCAAAATATTAACCGTCGAATCCTCCGGCATCGCTCCGGCTGTAATGACCGGACTGGCTTTGGGCGTTGACGTAGTCTTCGCCCGTAAAAAGAAATCCTTTACCATGGATGACAGCTTATATACTGCACGAATCATGTCTTTTACCAAAGGCGAAGAAAGTGAGTTCTATATCTCCAAGAAATTTCTAAATGCTGATGATAAGGTCCTCATCATTGACGATTTTTTAGCAAATGGACAAGCCTCTTTGGGTCTTGCGGAAATGGTCGCCAAAGCCTCCGCCACCCTTGTCGGCATTGGTATCGTAATCGAAAAATCCTTTCAGAATGGCCGGAAAATTCTGGACGAAAAAGGGATTCACACGGAATCCCTCGCACGCATCAAAAGTCTGGATAATAATACTATAACATTTTTATAAAATACAGTTTTAAAAAATTAACGTTCTTCGCGGAAATAATTGGTGCCGCAGGCAGCCGGCTGCATTCCTTCTTTCGATTTTTTGACGGATGTTGCGATCAACACCAACGCCGTGATCAAAAAGGGCAGCATATCATAAAAAGCATTGGGGATGGGTACCATCTCCTTGTTGATATAATACTTTAAGATCCGCAGGGCACCAAATACAATGGAACCGACAATAGCATTGGCGGGCTTCCATGAGGCGAAGATAACCAGGGCCACGGCAATCCATCCCAGGCCGCCGACACAGTTGCTGATCCAGACCCCACCGTTGGTAATCATAATGGTATAGGCACCCCCGATACCACAGATACCGCCCCCGATCACCACATTGATATATTTCCATTTGACTACTTCTATTCCGGCGGCATCTGCTGCGGCCGGATTTTCACCGATGGATCTCACATTTAATCCGGTCTGGGTACGATAGTAATAAATTGCCAGTATAATCGCCACAATGATTCCGATATATACAAAGGGATTGTAGGAAAACAGCAATTCCCCCACGTAAGGGATATCGCTGAGGCCGGGAATATGAATACTGCGCATCTGGGCCGTAATATTAGCCGGAAGCTTCATGGTTCCCTCATCTGCTTTTCCCAGAAAAAAGTAACCCACGAAATTGGCGATCCCTGTCCCAAAAATGGTCAAGGTCAAACCGGTTACATTCTGATTGGCCATCAGCGTTATGGTCAGCACTCCATAAATCAATGCCCCTATGGCTCCTGCTGCAAAGGCTGCTATCAGGGCCAGTCCGAAGCTGTCGGTGTAGAAACCGGCCATAAAACCGGCACAGGCTCCCATGGCCATCATGCCCTCCACACCCAAATTGAGATGCCCAACCCTTTCATTCATAATTTCCCCTAATGTACCGAACAACAAAGGCGTTCCTGCCAAAACTGCTGCCACTAAAAATTTAATTAACATTTCCATCAGTCTGCACCTCCATTATTTTTTTCCGGAATACCAATTGAAACCGGCCGAAAAATTCACATCCTAAAATAAAGAATAAAATAATCCCTTGCAGCACATCCGCACAGTCCGTGGATATTCCATAAGCTGACTGGATAACACTGCTGCCCTTTTCCAATACCCCGAACAACACCGATATAATCAATATATTCACCGGATTCAGATTTCCCAGCCAGGCTACGATAATGGCGGTAAATCCTACACCCCCGGCCACCCCGGCAGCCAGCGTCAAATCCGAACCGGTGGCTTGTGCCATACCGGCTATACCACATACCGCACCGCTCAAAAACATGGTTCGCAAGATAATCTTACGGACATTCATGCCGGCATAACGGGCCGTTCCATGGCTCTTTCCCACCACCTGCAGTTCGTATCCCTGTTTGGAATATTTGATATAAACGGCCACAAATACCAATACCACCAGAGCAAAAATCCATCCCATATGGACACCGAATAATTTGGGCAGGTGAGCACTTTTCTCAAATGCGGCAATCTTGGCAAATCCGGGATTGGCCGGATCCCGCCAGGGACCATCCCGCAGAAAGCTGATCAAATGTAATGCCACATAATTAAGCATCAAGGTAAATAAGGTTTCGTTAGTATTGTACCTGGCTTTAAAATAGGCCGGTATCAATCCCCATAATCCACCTCCCATTATGCCTGCCAATATCATTACCACCATCAATATCGGACCGGGCCAGTTGGCATGAAATAAAGCAAAATAAGACGCAAAAATAGCACCCATTATAATCTGCCCCTCTGCCCCGATATTCCAAAACTGCATTTTAAAGGCCAAGGTTACCCCTAAAGAAGCCATCAATAACGGAATGATAATTTTTACTGTGGCCTGAATGGCCATCTTACTTCTCACCGCACCACTGATAATCGTACCATATACCAAAAAGGGATTATGTCCCACCACCAATATGAATATTCCACCGGCAACAAGAGCCAGCAAAAAAGCGGCAAGATGCAATTTCAACTGCTCTTTGGAGGACATTTCAGCCCTTTTCATCATCCGTACCAGAGGTTCTTTTACCTGCTGTCTATGCTTCATGACTGTCCTCCTCCTTTTCCTGCACATCTTTCTTTTTTCCTGCCATCAGCAGCCCGATTTCTTCCTTGGTGGTTGTTTTGGCATCCACAATCCCGGTTATCTCACCATTGCACATAACCATAATCTGATCAGCCAGTTCCAACAGCACGTCCAAGTCTTCTCCAATAAAAAGAACCGCAACCTTTTTCTTTTTTTGCTCATTTAACATATCATATATGATATATGAAGAATTGATATCCAGTCCTCTGACCGGATAAGCCGTAATCAGCAGATTAGGCTGCGCTTCAATCTCTCTTCCCAACAAAACCTTCTGCACATTACCTCCGGACATGAGCCGTACCGGTGCTTCAATATCGGAAGTAACGATTTCCAAATCTTCCTTCATCTTTTCAGCCAATTTTCTGGCGGGCGGGCGGTCCACGAACACTCCCTTGCCCAGATGATATCTTTTCAGCAGCATATTGTCGGTCATCCCCATATCACCGATCAATCCCATTCCCAATCGGTCCTCGGGAACAAAACTCATGCTGATCCCTCTTTCTATAATCTCAACAGGAGTCATGCCGGTAATATTCTTACGCCGGTGCAGGATCGCGCCTTCTTTTACTTCCATAAGTCCGGCAATCGTCTCACACAGTTCCTTTTGACCGCTTCCGGCTACCCCGGCAACTCCCAATATCTTACCGGTCTCAATTTGAAAACTGATATCCTTAAGAGCCTGGGTTCCGTCCAACCGGTCCACACTCAGATGATTTACTTCCAACAGTACTTCATGGTTCTGTGTAACCGGCCGGTTGATCTTCAAATCCACCGGTCTGCCAACCATCAGCTCAGTAAGTTCTTTTTCATTGGTCCCGTCTGTATTTACAGTATCAATGCTCTCGCCTTTCCGTAAAATAGTAACCCGATCGCTGATGGCCATTACCTCGTTAAGTTTGTGCGTAATAATGATAATGGCGTTTCCCTGTTCCTTCATCTTGCGTAAGATAGCAAACAGTTTTTCAATTTCCTGCGGCGTGAGTACTGCCGTAGGTTCGTCTAAAATCAAAATATCTGCTCCCCGATACAGCACCTTCATAATTTCTACCGTCTGTTTCTCACTAACAGACATATGATATATTTTTTTATCGGGATCGGTATTCAGTCCAAACTGGCTGCTGATGGTATTGATTTTTTCCGTCAATGCTCTGGGAGCGATTCTCTTTTCCTTGACTCCAAGCACAATATTTTCTTTTGCCGAAAAAACATCTACCAATTTAAAATGCTGGTGAATCATCCCTATTCCCAGTTTGGCAGCATCCAACGGATCTTTGATGATTACCTCACTGCCATCAATAAATATCTGTCCTTTGTCAGGACGGTAAATGCCGGAAAGCATATTCATCAAGGTCGTTTTACCTGAGCCGTTTTCACCCAGCAATGCCAGTATTTCCCCGTATTTTACATTCAAATCAATATTATTGTTGGCCACTACCTCACCAAAGGTTTTGCGTATTCCCCGGCATTCGATTGCATACGGCTTCTCTTTTTGGTCCAAATCAAGCACTCCTTCCCTGCAATACCAAATAACAGGAGATCACAAGTATACCATCTGATCTCCTGTTATTAAGTTACCCATTATAGCATTTTATTTTTCTGTTACATTTTTAAAGTACCAGTCGATTCCACCCTGAATAGTTGCATCATCCAAAGTGCCGCCTTCCGTACCTACGGTATTACCGTCATTGGTTTCAATCACCCCGTCAAATACATTGAAGCTGCCATCAACCATGGTCTTCTGAACTTCTTCAATCTGAGCTTTGATATCGGCATCATTCAAATCATTCAAAGCGGATAAGGCAACCATATCTTCCTTCATACCGCCATAATAATTCTCGCCGGTCCAGGTACCGTTTACTGCCTGTTCTACTGCCCAGGTATAGTATGCACCCCAGTTCCAGGTTACTGAGCACAATACGGCATCAGGAGCATCCTTGGACATATCGGAGTTATATCCCACACCATATACACCGGCTTCTTCGGCTGCCAGCTGGGGATTAGGAGTATCACAGTGCTGAGCGATAACATCACAGCCATCAGCGATGAGGGCCTGCGCCGCCTGCTTTTCACCTTCCGGATCATACCAGCTGTTGGTGACCTTTACAAATACTTCAGCATCAGGGTTTACTGCGTAAACACCCATTGCAAAAGCATCAATACCGCCGCCGGTTTCGGAAAGTGTCTTACCGAATGCGGATACATAGCCGATTTTATTGCTTTCGGTCTTAGCACCTGCGGCCATACCGGATAAATATCTGGCCTGATAAATTCTACCGAAATAATTGTTAAAATTAGTACCGTTTGACTTATATCCCGAACCATGAGAAATAATTACCTCAGGGTATTCAGCGGCCACCTTCTCACAAGTATCCATATATCCATAACTGGTTGCAAAGATAATCTGGCAGCCTTCTTCGATACATTCCAGCATCGCTGACTCAATTGCGGTGGGATCGGAATCATTGGTATTATTTTTTCTGATAATCTGATTGTCGTTCAGTCCCAGGGCTTTCTGCATAGCTACGATTCCCTGATCATGAGTATAGGTATATCCTGATCCTTCAGCGGGATCGGTAATATGGATAACCCCTACCTTTAAATCTTCTTTGGCAATAGCTGGGAATAATCCCTCACCGCTGACCGCCTCGGTGCCTGCTTCGGTCACTTCTTTGTCCGTTACATTTGTCTTTTCGGTACTGCTGCATCCTGCCAGAATAGTCATAGCCAGAATTCCACACAATACCACACTCAGTACTTTCTTTTTCATAATCTCCTCCTAGATGTATTGTATTATTTTAAAAATAATATTTATATCATAGCAAAAGGACACATAATCTGCAAGCAACTTTTATATACTATAGAAAATCTTTTGAACAGGTCCTGTATGTCTCATTTTATATATCTTATCGAAAAAACCAATGGGTTTCTGTGGGGCGGTCCCTTTCTCCTGTTACTGATGGGAACCCACCTGTTTTTTACCATACATCTGAAATTTCCGCAAAAGAATCTTATCAAAGCAATTAAAATGTCCGTCATACCCGAGAAGAATGCGGACCGGCAAAATCTATCCGTCTTTGCCACACTGGCCACAACCTTAGCCGCCACTTTAGGAACCGGTAATATTATCGGGGTATCAACTGCGGTTGCTCTGGGCGGCCCCGGGGCGGTATTCTGGTGCTGGCTGACCGGTATCCTGGGTATGGCCACCGCTTATAGCGAATGCTTCTTAAGCGTTCGTTATCGATCCCGAAGTACCGATGGCACATACAAGGGCGGTCCCATGTATGTATGGGAAAATGGTTTACATAATAAACATATGGGGAAAGTATATGCATTTCTTACCCTTCTCACCGCTTTTGGGGTAGGCTGTACCACCCAATCCAATTCCATCACACAGACCACCACTATGAGCTTCGGCATCTCCCCTCATATTGTGGGTTTTGCCGCTGCCATCGTAGCCGGCCTGGTAATTATCGGCGGTGTGAAATCCATCGGCAGTTTTTGTGTGAAACTGGTTCCGCTATTGGGCATCTTATATACCCTGAGCTGTCTGGTTCTCCTTTGGATCAACCGCGATACCCTGCTGGCTGCTGTCCTCCTCATTTTAAAACATGCCCTGCTTCCCCGGGCTGCTATGGGCGGTGCCGTGGGTTCTTCTCTAATGCTTACTGCCCGCTACGGAATCGCCAGAGGGCTCTTCACCAATGAAGCCGGTATCGGAACCGCAGCCATTGCCGCTGCCGCTACTGACACCCCCTCTCCCATGAAACAGGCTTATGTTTCCATGACCGCTGTTTTCTGGGATACGGTAGTGATGTGTCTTCTCTCCGGACTGGTGATTGTTTCCAATATGATTAAAAACCCGGCCTCTATTCTGGGGGTGAATGAAGCCGGGCTTACTGATGCCGCTTTTACATATTTACCATTTTTCGGTAATATCTTTTTATCCTGCTGCCTGATTGCTTTTGCCATCACCACCCTCATCGGATGGTCCTATATGGGGGAGCGGGCCATGGAATACCTGGCCGGTCCCAAGGGCATCCCTTTATACAAGGTCGGCTACATCGTGATGATCTACATCGGCGCCGTCATCCCCCTGAACGTTGTCTGGGAATGCACCGACCTCATCAACGCCCTGATGATCCTTCCCAGTGTGGCTGCGCTATTCCTCCTCCACCGGGAGATTCGGGCTGATTGATGGCGAACGGGGAGGCTGTGGATCTGCCGGGGGCCCCTCTCGGTTACAACGAAATGCGCGTTCCAGGGAACTGCGATGAGCCTTAAGACAATCCGAAACTCGCCCAGTGGGGCTCCTTTCGGATAAAGTCTCATCTCCGTTGTCACTTCAGGCATTTCTTATGTAACCGAGAGGGGCCCCCGGCAGAGTTCTACGTTCTCACTATCGCTATCGCTCATTTTCCCCATCAAAAAAACTTTTTAAAACTTCATATCTAAGTATTCTTGCTTACACAAAAGTCTTTATACCAACAGTATGTGTGACAAGATTCCTTTAGCCAAAACCCAGCTTCGCTTCAAAACCTTGGACGCACCCTCCACAACCACGAAAAAGGGGCGGCACTCTGCCTCCCGTCCGGACTTTCTGACTTATCGCAAAAGAAATACATGAAGTGACAACGGAAACGAGACTTTATCCGAATGGAGCCCCACTGGGCGAGATTCGGATTGTATTAAGGCTCGTTGCAGTTCTCTGGAACGCGTATTTCGTTGTAATAAGTCAGAAAGTCCGAAGCGAACCAGACCGCCGCCCCGTTCTACAGCCCTCGGGTGCCTCACAGCCTCCCGCGAAGCGTCCCACTTTAGTCAAAGCTTGGCAATACTCTCAATCCCCAAAGAACAGGCCACCGCCGCCGCTTCCGTATTGAGTCCATGCTTTTTATTGATGATTTCCATAATGGCATTGCGGTTTTCCTTGGCAGTGACAATAAAGATAATTTCTTTTTCCTTCTGGAGGGTAATCCCGTAAAACTGGGTAACATCCTCGCCGCCTGCCCAGCGGGAACGAATAACCGTTCCTCCTCTGGCACCGGCACTTCTTGCCGTATCCATTACGTCATCTGTGTGTCCCTGATTTACTACAACCAAAATCAGGCTGTCATTTCCGCTCTGCATCATACTTCCTCCATTTCCGTCCTCCGCCTGCTCCTGCTTCTGTTCAAACAGGGTCGCCGCCACCAAATTGGTGAGGCCGGTCAGAGGCATATCAAACACAATGCCCTTGGCATCTAATTCTTCATATAGATTTTCCTGTAATTCATACATCAGGTGGTTCACATTGGTATCGCAGCCCAGGCTGATCAACACATCTCGTTCCGAAGTACCAAAGCCCAACACATCCAACAACTCGGAAGATGCCGTTCCCTGGCCCACACATTGAAAATTACAGAAAACACTGTATTTCGCAAATAATCGGGCAACGGCTGTTCCCTGTCCGCGCTCGACAAATGCAATTACCAGCTTAACGCCGTCTTTTTTTTCTGCCATGCTGTTTCCTTCCATATTAATCCTTAATCAAAATATACGATATTATCCTCTACCTGCTTCCTGTGAGCTTCGGCAAGCTGCAATGCTTCTTCGCCCTGTACTCTGGTCTGCCGGCTTTCAATCAGATTTCTGATCTTAGTGGTGAGACCCAGCATTTGAATGGTAAACAACGGTGTCATTGCCACCATTGCCACAATGCCGAATGCATCGGTCATGATATTACCGCCTACAGCCTGACATGCCCCCATCGCTAAAGGCAGCAAAAAGGTGGCCGTCATGGGACCGCTTGCCACACCGCCGGAGTCAAACGCAATACCTGTAAAAATCTGGGGGACAAAGAAGGTCATAATCAGGGAAACCGTATACCCCGGAATCAGAAACCACATAATATTCAAGCCGGTGAGAATCCTGAGCATTGCCAATCCCACTGAGACCGCAATACCGATGGATAAACTATGTCCGATGGCCTTCTGGGATATGGAACCATCGGTAATCTCCTCCACCTGTTTGGTGAGAACCTGAACTGCCGGTTCTGCCCTGACAATGAAATAACCAATTACCATACCGATGGGCAGCAGCCACCACTTATTGCCGCTTCCGGCAATTTGTGAGCCGATGTACTGTCCGGCCGGCATAAATCCTACGTTAACACCGGTCAAAAACAAAACCAGACCAATATATGTATAGATAAATCCGGAAATAATCCTGATTAGCTGTCTGTGATGAAATCTTTTGGATATCAGTTGAAAAATAAAAAATAATATTGCAATGGGCACCAGGGCAAGTGCTACTTCCTTCATATATATAGGAATTGCTTCAATAAACTCTTCCGCCACTGCTTTTGTAGTTGATAATTCTGACAGCGATATGGGAGTATAACCGGCCTCTTGCGGCTTATATACAATACCCAATAACAATACCGCCAAAATAGGTCCGATACTGCACAATGCAATCAGACCGAAACTGTCATTTCGTGAATTTTTATCACTTCGCACTGCTGCCATACCAATACCGAGAGCCAGAATAAAGGGAACTGTAATGGGACCGGTAGTTACCCCTCCCGAATCAAAGGAAACCGCAACAAACCCATTGGGTGCAAAATAGGATAGAATAAAAATGATGGAGTAAAAGAAAACCAACGTATAGGATAACGGAATCCTTAATAACATACGAAGTTCGGCAATCACCAGAAAAAATCCTACGCCTGCCGCAACTGTCAGAATCAATATCATATTATCGATGGATGGTACCTGCTCCGCCAGAACCTGCAAATCCGGCTCTGCAATGGTAATCACAAATCCCAGTACAAAGCAAATCGCCAGCGGAATGATAATTTTTTTAACCTTACTCATCTGTGCACCGATACCTTCACCCATGGGAATCATCGCCATGTCCGCTCCCAGCGTAAAGAACCCCATACCCAGAATCAGCATTGCCGCACCAAACAAAAATAAAATCATCGTTGCCGGCGTAAGCGGTGCAATACTCATGCTCAGCAACAGTACAATAATGGTAATGGGAAGAACCGCCACTACCGACTCATGTACCTTCTCTCTTAAAAGTTCACCTAATCTCAAAAAATTCTCCTTCCTTTCTTCGTTCTATAATTTTTACCTCCTTCTCTTTTGTTATGTCTATCATACTATAACGAGGCACCGGTTTCAACCGATGCCTCTGTTAAAAAAATATAAAATTTCCGTTATCTTTATTTTTTACCTTTTCTTTGTATCCATTTGGCGACTTCCACAATCGGAATTACAGAAATTGCAAGTAATAACGAAACACCGTATTCCAGCAGGGAAATATAGGCAAAACCAAAAGCAGCCGCCAGAAAAGGAATATAAATAACACTCGTTGTGCAAATCAGGGAAAGAACCATTGCTCCCCACAAATACTTATTTCTCCGGTTCATCTTAAAAATCGACCCATGAAGAGACCGCATATTAAAGGAGTGGAATATCTCTGCCATAGACAAAGCCAGAAATGCCATTGTCATCCCATCACTGCTGGTTACCATTTCCCATTTTCCGCTTTCCAGAAAATGACCGATAAAATATGCTGCCAAAGTAATTATTGCCACCATAATTCCCTGGAACACTACATTAAATCCTACTCCGCCGGCAAAAATACCATCCTTGGCATCTCTGGGGGGGCGCCTCATAATGTCTTCCTCGCCCTCTTCCATTCCCAGGGCTAAAGCCGGGAAACAATCGGTAATCAGGTTAATCCACAGTAAATGAACCGGCTTCAGAATAACAAAACCCATCAAAGTCGCAAAAAATATGGCCACCACCTCGGAAAGATTCGATGCCAGTAAAAACTGAATGGCCTTGCGGATATTGTCATAAATACGCCGTCCCTCGCCTACCGCCGTCACGATAGTCGCAAAATTATCATCAGCCAAAACCATATCGGCCACATTTTTGGTCACATCGGTACCGGTGATACCCATCCCGATACCGATATCGGCATTTTTAATGGATGGTGCATCGTTGACACCGTCACCGGTCATGGCCGTAATTTTGCCTTTTGCCTGCCAGGCATTGACGATCCGCACCTTATGTTCCGGTTGTACTCTTGCATAAACACTGTAGGTTTCTATTTTCTTATTCAGTTCTTCGTCACTCATACCATCCAGAAGCGAACCGGTAATAGCCTGTTCGGGCCGCTCAATAATTCCCAGCTGCATGGCAATCGCTGCCGCCGTATCCTTATGATCGCCGGTAATCATAATGGGACGGATTCCCGCTTCCCGGCAATGATCAATGGCCGGTTTCACTTCCGGTCTGACCGGATCGATCATACCGGTGAGACCTATGAAGATGAGTTCCTTTTCCAACACTGTATCGGCATAATCCGCGGGTTTTTCTTCCCATCTGCGCATAGCCGCCGCCAAAACCCGTAAAGCTTTATCGGCCATTGCTTTATTGGCCGTCAGGATCTCATGCCGCAGTTCTTCACTGAGAGCAATTTCTTTCCCGTCTTTCAATACTTTTGTACACCGCTTTAATATTTCATCGGGAGCACCTTTGGTATATTGTACATATACTCCTGCTTCTGCCGGCACGCCATGTACCGTACTCATCATTTTACGCATGGAATCAAAGGGTGCTTCGCCGATCCGGGGATAATCTTTTTCCAGAATACTCTTATCCATACCTAATTTATATGCATAATTCACCAATGCACATTCGGTGGGCTCTCCCACTGCTTCCCTGATACCGCTTTTTCCCTCTTCCAGAAACGCATCGCTGCACAGTGCCATTGCTCTGGCCAGCAGCCCCTCATCTTCGCCGTAATGCTCCATTATGGTCATTTTATTTTGGGTCAGGGTTCCGGTTTTATCCGAACAAATGATCTGGGCACATCCCAAGGTCTCTACCGCTGTTAATTTACGGATAACCGCATTTTTTTTGGACATCTTGGTAACACCCATGGACAGTACGATGGTTACCACCGCCGCCAAACCCTCGGGAATCGCGGCAACCGCCAGGCTTACCGCAATCATAAAGGTATCTAACATCGTTGCCCCGCTTATATCCGGATAAGCTCTGAACAAGTCAATACCGAAAATAACCAGGCAGATGCCAATTACCAGAATACTTAAAATCTTACTTAATTGATTTAATTTTATCTGTAAAGGTGTCTTATTTTCTTCTGCTTTTGACAGGGCATCGGCAATTTTTCCCATCTCCGTATCCATGCCAATATTACAGATCACTGCCTTACCGCGTCCGTATACTACCGTACTTCCCATGTATACCATGTTTTTCCGGTCACCCAGGGGAACATTTCCGCCCTCACCGCCAGGCAGCGCCTGTTCTGTCTTGGTTACCGGCAAAGATTCTCCCGTAAGGGCAGCCTCTTCCACCTTCATGCTGGCGCACTCGATCACTCTGGCGTCGGCAGGTACCGCATCTCCTGCTTCCAAAATCACGATATCACCTGGTACCAGATCTTCACTCTTTACCGTAATCTGGTGACCGTCACGAAGTACCTTGGAAGTAGCCGATGCAATTTCCTGCAGGGCCGCAATGGCCTTTTCGGCTTTACTTTCCTGTACTACGCCTAAAACAGCATTGATAACGACCACAATCATGATAATGATCACATCCGCCATGGATTCGCCGGCGTATACCGCAGTGATCCCGGAAATCACTGCCGCCACGATCAAAATAATGATCATGGGATCAGCTAACTGAGATAAAAACCGCTGCAGCAGGGAAATTTTTTTACCTTCAATTAATTTATTCTTTCCGTATTTAGCCGCACGCTCCCGGGTCTGAACCGATGTCAATCCTTCTGTTGTAGCTTTCATCTGATTCAATACATCCTCTTTACTGCTCAGATATTCTTTCATTCTTTTTCCTCCTATGTTTTTTGTTTCATGGAAACAACACTTTGCAGGTTCTTTCTATGAAACAAAAAAACCCACATACAGATAGTGTTACCTCTGTATATGAGTCTCATTCTTTATAGATAAACCAGCCGGTAAAACTGACTTGCTGTTGGCATATCGCGCATCTTGGGGATGCGGAATTACTCCCTCGTATATCTGTATATGTAGTTTTCTTATAGATATATAATAGAGTCTTCCAGCTCTTTTGTCAATAACGTTAATATAAATTAACTGTTAAAAAACTGAAAAATATTCAGTATAATTTGCAAAAATGTTCACAGTGTCTTATAATATAAGTAGGAACAGATAATCCTGAAAGGAGACTATTATGAAAAAATATTTGCGCGCAACTCTGGAAGTAAGTGCCCAAAAATACGAGCCCGATCAAGGTATGGAAGACGGCTTTCAATCCTTATCCAAAATCGTCACCAACGGCTGGATTGTTACTGACGGACTCGTAAAAATCAACCGCCCCAACGGTGCAATCGAATGTCCCTTTATCTCCAACCGCCGTGGTCTGGTTTTCATCAAAGAAGGGGATTATATCATCTATGAAGGAGATGAAGAACGGCACGTATGCGGCAGTGACAAATTCGAGAAACGTTTTATTCCCCTTAATCGGGAATAACATATCGCGCTTTTACTTCTGTCAATAGTTGTTCTATCGTTTTACCAAGCAGCGGATGCTGCAGATATGGGGATAGCTGAGCCAACGGCTGCAGCACAAAATCTCTGTTATGCATATCCGGGTGAGGAATCATCAATTCTTCCTGATCCATAATCACATCCTCATATAACAGAATATCCAAATCCAAGGTTCGTGGTCCCCAACGAACCTTTCTTTTTCTTTCCGCCAGCTGTTCCAGTTCCTGTAAAAATTTCAGAAGTTCCTCCGGTGTTAATAGCGTTTCAAAAGAAAGTGCACCATTTATAAAGTCCGGCTGCTCCACGCCGCCATAAGGTGCCGTCTTGATGAAATCGGATACCCGCACTTTTCTTATTTTTATATGATCACTTATCCGGTCCGCTGCCTGCCTGATATAATCTTCCTTTTCTCCCAGGTTGGAACCTGCCGCCACATAAGCACGCTTCCAGCCTCTGTTTACCTTTACCGATACCGATGAAAAGGATAATGGGATTGGAGCTTCAGGTTTACGGATTTCCAAATCAATACTTTGAATCAACGGAAACGTCAGCAACACCGCCTCTGCCAGCCGTTCTGCAACTGTTTCTATCAGCTTATAGGTATTATTTTGCATATAATCATGGATAAATTGGGCTACTTCTCCATAATGAGTAGATAATGTTAAATCATCATTTAATCCTGCTTTTCTGATATTTGTGTAAAGCACTGCATTAATATAAAAATTCTGTCCCTTTTCATTTTCCTCCGCAAACACCCCATGATGGGCGTAAACCTGTAAATTTTCAATTCTGATTTCATCTGCCTGTTTAACCATGGATACCTCCGTTAATAATTGATTCTGTCATTTTTACCGCTCTGACATTTTCTTTAATATCATGTACCCTGATAAAAGAAAAGCCTTTCATAACTGCCATAACAGTTGTTACCAATGTTCCTTCCAACCGTTCTTCCACCGGTAAATCTAAGGTTAAGCCAATTACCGATTTCCGGCTGGCTCCCAGCAGAAGAGGATACCCCAATTCCTGCAGAGTTTCCAGACTTCCCAGAATTTCCATATTCTGCAAATACTCCTTGCCAAATCCCACTCCCGGATCCAAAATTATTTTATCCCCGGAAATCCCTGCCGCTTCTGCCAATTGCAGAGATTCTCGTAATTCTTCCTTTAGTTCTTTCATGAAATCGTCATAAATTGTATTTTGACGATTATGCATCAGGCAGCAGGCAGTTTTGTTTTGGCTGATCACCTCCGCCATATGACTATCATACTTCAGCCCCCAGATATCATTAATCATATCTGCACCGGCCTCAATGCCCGCTGCGGCAACCTGACTTTTACAGGTATCTAATGAAATGGGGACAGAAAATCTATCTTTAATGTTTTTTATAACATCTGTTACTCTTTGTATTTCTTCTTTAACATCAATTACTTCATATCCGGGACGTGAGGATTCTCCGCCAATATCCAGAATGTCGGCCCCTTCTGCAATCATTTTTTCAGCCCGAAACAGGGCCTTGTCCAATTTCATAAATTTCCCGCCATCAGAAAAAGAATCCGGTGTTACATTCAGGATTCCCATGATATAAGTGTGCTTGTCCGTATGAAATTCACGCTTTCCAATTTTCATCATTATTCCTCAAGCTTAATACTGCAAATGAATGTTTTTCTTATTTTTGCTCCAGTCACATCCGGCTTCTGCCTCACAGGAATAACAGGGACGGCTGAGCTTATCCGCCCGGTAAATAATCCCGCTTAAGGTGGGAGCACCGGCAATATGCTTTGAACGGTGCTCGGCAATGGCCTGGACGATTAAACGAACCTGCGGCTCCTCAAATCCACAATCTCTTAATATCCTGGGTGCCAGTACCGCACTGGCCTGTTCATGGGGAATCCCCTCTTTATATTCCATATGTCTGCCGATATCATGCAGCAAACCGGCTGCATATATCAAGTCCTTGGGTATGGACAGGTCCTCTTCCAGATTAAGGATCATGGCAATTCGCGCCACATCAAGAAAATGTGTCAGATCATGGCCGCAAAATTCTCTGTTCCCTGCTTCAATACGCTGAATTTCCTTTAAATAAACATTAAATAAATCATGATTTAATATTTTATCAACCTTTTCCATTCCCTCTCCTAACACTATCTGTTAATCATATTAAAAAATGTGTTCTGCAAGCTTTCGTTTTCCTGAAAGACCCCCCTTGCAGCTACGGTCAGCGTTTGGCTGCCGGGCTTTTTGATCCCCCGCATGGTCATGCACAAATGCTCCCCTTCCACCATCACCATTACACCCTGGGGATTTAGGTATTCCATAATCGCATCGGCAATCTGGCCGGTCATCTGTTCCTGTATTTGTAATCTTCTGGCAAAGGTTTCCACCGTTCTGGCTAATTTACTCAGTCCCACCACTTTGCCGTCGGGTATGTATGCCACATGGGCCCGACCGTAAAAAGGCATTATATGGTGTTCACAGGTAGAATAGAATACAATATCCTTTTCTACCACCATTTCGTTATTCCCGACCGTAAAGGTCTTGGATAAATGCACCGCCGGATCTTCTTCCATACCGCCAAAAATTTCCTCATACATTCTGGCAATTCGCGAAGGCGTTTCCGCCAGGCCTTCCCGGTTTACATCCTCACCGATCCCTTCTAAAAGTAGTTTTACTGCTTCCTCTATTTTTTTCTGATCTACCATGCTTCCCTCCATGTATCTCGACTATTTTTATCAGCGCACCCAGATAAGACAGGGAGCCGAAGGCGACAATCACCGTATCTTTATCTGCCAGCAGTTCCGCCAGTTCCACCGCTTCTTCCAGACTGTCGGCACAGGTTACGCTTTGATGGTATTTTTGTACTTCCCGGGCCAGTTCATAAGCCGGCATTCCTCTGGGAACCGGGGGGGTAACCGTAATAATTTGCTGGGCATATTTATAAGTACATTGGATAATCTTATCATAATCCTTATCCCTCAATATTCCCATTATATAAATGATTCGCCTATTTGTAAAATAAAATCTAAGGGACTCCGCCAATTTTTCAGCCGCGCCCTCGTTGTGGGCACCATCGGCAATGAAAAGCGGCTTCTTCGCCAAAACCTGAAATCTTCCCTGCCAGACCGTCTCCGCAAAGCCCCGCCGCAGCTTCATTTCGCTTACAGGGTATCCCTTTAATGCCAGAACATCTATTACCTGCAATGCCAGCACGGCGTTCTCAACCTGATGCTTTCCGGCCAGCCCAATCTCCATATCCTGATAAGCACCATAAGTAAACCGCTGCTTTTCGATTCCATACTTTACCTTACTGATTTTTTCCGGTTCTGCCCATACCAGCGGGCAGCTGGTCTGAAGACTTTTTTCGGCTATTACCTTTTGAGCATCCTGGGTTTGGGGGCCACTGATCACCGTACACCCCCTTTTGATAATACCGGCTTTATTTTCGGCAATCCGGGTTATTGTCTTTCCTAAAAAGTCCGGATGATCCATGCTGATGGGAGTGATTACCGCTGCAAGGGTATTTTCCACGATATTGGTGGCATCTAAGGTGCCGCCCATTCCGGTTTCCAATACCACGATATCACATTTTTTAACCTGAAAATAACAAAAAGCCATAGCCGTATCTATTTCAAAGGGTGTGGGATGAGGCAGCCCGGCTTCAGCCATGCTGTCTGCAGCCTTTTTTACACGTTCCAGGCAGAGGCAAAAATCGGCTTTAGATATTATATGTCCATTTACCTGAATACGTTCCCGATATTCCGAAATAACCGGTGATATATACCTTCCGGTCCGATAGCCTGCAGTCTTCAATATGGTGGAAACAAAAGCCAGTACGGAGCCTTTTCCGTTGGTGCCGGCAATATGTACAAACTTAAGTGATGCCTGAGGGGTTCCCAGTCTTTCACAAAGTTCCCTGATTGATTCCAGTCCCGGTACACTGCCGTAGCACTGTATTTTCTCAAGATATTCTTCAGCTTCCTTATAAGTCATGGGCCTCATCCTTTCCTTCATCTGCGGGAATATTGTTTTTTTTACTGCACATACTATGGATATGAAAAAACTACTATTCAACTTTCTTAAATGCGGTATTACCGGCTGGTGCCTGGAAATCACCTTTACTGCCCTGAATTCTCTGCGCCGCAGAGACATGAAATTAATGGGCCAGACCTCCCTGTGGATGTTTCCCATCTATGGGTGTGCTGCTTTGCTGGAACCTATCAGCCGTCTGGTCAAGGGCCGGCATCCGTTATTTCGCGGTACCTTATATGCGGCCTTTATTTTGGTGGGCGAATTTATC
This sequence comes from Lachnospiraceae bacterium, assembly GCA_031555615.1. GTDB lineage: Bacteria > Bacillota > Clostridia > Lachnospirales > Lachnospiraceae > UBA935. Next base: position 24,101 of record JAVBUF010000080.1, read on the forward strand.
ACCGGTTCGCTGCTGTCGGACAAAAATATCTGTCCCTGGAACTATGGCCGTTCCAAATGGCACATCAAAAAAGTGATTCGCCTGGATTATGTTCCAAACTGGATTTTTGCCGGTCTTTTGTTTGAGAAGCTGTTAAACCGGGATTCCTCGGATAGTGTTTCTTAAAGGTATATAGATACGCAATCGCCAGAAAAATACCGGTAACCAGCCAGGTGCCGCCGTTTGAAACGCAAACCAGCACATAATTCATGGTTTTCACCGAAGCATATGCTGCCACGGTCCGGCAGACCAATTCCACAACTCCGCCCATGGTGGGCCAAAAAGAATGTCCACAGCCCTGCATAACATTACGAAAGATAAAGATCATTCCCAAAGGTATAAAACAGGCTCCACTGGCGATGATATAAATCTCCGCATACTCCAGCACGCTTCGGTAATCCGCGCTTCCTACAAACAATCGGATAATATAAGGGAATATAAGCACTAGAATGCCATAAACCACTACCGAATATGCAGCCGACATCCCATTGGCAATTCTTGTTCCCTTCCGAATCCGCATAATGTCATTTACGCCTCGGTTCTGCGCACTGTAGGTAGCCATTGTCATACCGATGGCACCAAAAGGCTGGGTTACCAATTGTTCAACCTTGCAGGCTGCCGTATAGGCCGCCACGGCTGTACTGCCAAAAAGATTTAATGCTGCCTGAACCAGAATCGTCCCCACGGCTGTAATGGAAAATTGCAGTGCCATAGGCACACCAATCCCCAACTGGTGTCTTACGCATCCCGGATCCAATTGCCAATGACTTCTCTCCAGTGCCAGTATCGGCACTTTTTTCAATATATATAGGACGCAGATAATGCCCGCCACACCTTGGGAAACCACCGTGGCAATAGCCGCCCCTGCCACTCCCAAAGGAATAACAATGATCAAAAATAAATCCAAAAAAACATTTAACAGTGCCGCTGCTACTAACGAATACAGCGGCACCTTGCTGTTTCCCAATGCCCGCAGGATACTGGAAGACAGATTATAAAGAATACTGAAACACATGCCCAAACAGATAATGACAATATAGTTCTTCGACATATCATAAATATCATCCGGCGTATTCATCCGATGCAGCAGCCAGTCCATTCCGGCTACACTGGCAATTGTCATAATAATTGTTACGATTATGGAAAGAATAGCCGCACTGCCCACACTTTTTCTCAATCCTTCCATATCCCCGGCCCCGAATCTTTGGGCTGTCAAAACCGTAAATCCGGTGGTCAGTCCCATCATAAATCCCAATATCAGGAACATAATGGTTCCGGTAGCCCCTACCGCCGCCAGGGCCCCAACCCCTACATACCGGCCAACAATGATGGTATCCACCATATTGTATAATTGCTGGAAAATATTCCCGATAATTAACGGGAGCATAAATTTCGTAATCAGCACCGAAGGTTTTCCCTTCGTCATATCTAATTCCATAACACTTCTCACTCCTATTTTTTCCGCACAAAAGGCGGTATGCACATCATACCGCCATTCGCTTAAAGGTTATCAGGTTCTTCCGCATCCGCACCAATATTCAAGGTGTTCAAAGTCCGGCGTTTCATCCGGGCTTTTTCGGAAGCCTCCAAAAGATAGTTCTTGATTTCCTTTGCTCTCTTGATATGTACCAGTTTTAGCTGGGGGTGAGTGGTATCGCCCGTAAAGCAGACCACCGTCCCAAGCCCGAACACTCTTTCCGTAAGCGAAGTTTCCAGTTGTACATCCTGTACTTTATACATATAGCAGTCATTTTCATAGGTTTTTAAAAGACCGCTCCTAATATTTAATATATCGTCTGTAATCGTATATTTGGTAAAGGTCCAGGGTAATCCGAAAAACAATATTCTTTTTCTTTCTATATATTCCATAACTGCCTCCTCCTTATTTCATTCGCTATTACGAGTATACTAAATCAGTTAATTAAATGCAAAGGTTTTTCCTAAAAATTCATTGAAAATTAATTGAAACCGGCGGATGAATATGCTATTATGAGAAAAACAAATTAAGGAGGTATCCTCATGACTGCAACACAATATATTACCGGACATAGAAACAGCGCTCCTATCCTCACAACCGTAACTATGATTATCGGCAGATGCGGTTTTGACCGAGAGGCTTCCTTATTTTCATTTAACCGTTGATTGAATCGAAGATTTTTTATCTTCGATTTTATTTTGCAAAAAAAAGAAAGGGAGTATGACTATGAGACATTTAATGAGTCCACTTGATTTTACGGTGGAAGAACTGAACAATTTGTTTGATCTGGCAGGCGATATCGAAAAGAACATGGACAAGTATGCCCATGCCTGTGACGGCAAGAAACTGGCTTCCTGCTTTTATGAGCCCAGTACCCGGACCCGCTTAAGCTTTGAAGCTGCGATGCTGAATTTGGGGGGCAGCGTGCTGGGATTTGCCGATGCCGGTTCCTCTTCCGCTTCCAAAGGTGAAAGTGTATCCGATACCATACGGGTGATTTCCTGCTTTGCCGATATCTGTGCCATGCGTCATCCCAAGGAGGGCGCACCCATGGTGGCTGCCGATCGTTCCTCCATTCCGGTTATTAATGCCGGTGACGGCGGACATCAGCACCCCACCCAGACTCTTACAGATCTGCTGACCATCCGCTCTTTAAAGGGCAGTCTGAACAATTTTACCATTGGATTATGCGGAGACTTAAAATTCGGCCGTACCGTCCATTCTCTGATTCATGCTTTGGTGCGTTACGAAGGTATTAATTTTATCTTTATTTCTCCGGAAGAATTACGGGTACCTGATTACATCACCGATGAACTGAAGGAGAAAAACCTGCCCTACAAAGAAGTTATCCGTTTAGATGATGTCATGCCTGAATTGGATTTCCTTTATATGACCCGCGTCCAAAAGGAACGTTTTTTCAATGAAGAAGATTATGTCCGGTTAAAAGACTTTTATGTTTTGGATAAAGAAAAAATGGAACATGCCAAGAAGGAAATGCTGGTACTGCACCCCCTTCCCAGAGTCAATGAAATCTCTGTAGATGTGGATGCGGACCCCCGGGCCGCTTATTTTAAACAGGTACAGTATGGCGTATATGTACGAATGGCTCTGATACTTACACTATTGGGAATAGAAGGAGGGAAATCATGTTAAATGTCGGAAGAATCAAAGAAGGTTTCGTATTGGATCATATTAAGGCCGGTTCCAGCCTCTCTCTCTATCACAGCTTACAGTTGGACAAGCTGGACTGTACAGTGGCCATTATCAAAAATGCCCGCAGCAACAAACTTGGCAAAAAGGATATTCTTAAAGTCGAATGTGATATTAATGAACTGAATCTTGATGTTTTGGCTTTCATCGACCATAATATCACTGTAAATGTCATTAAGGATGAAAAAATCGTTGATAAAAAGGCACTGGTTATGCCCAAAGAAATTAAGAACATCATCAAATGCAAGAATCCCCGCTGCATCACTTCCATTGAGCAGGGCCTGCCTCATGTTTTTGTTCTGGCGGACGAAGAAAAGGAAGTTTATCGCTGTAAATACTGTGAAGAAAAGTGCAGCCGGCGCCTGTAAGCCAAAGGGTGTGCGAGCAACCGGGTGTTCCTGACCCCAGTGCCCGCACACTTTTATTTTTTGAAAACAAGCCTGTTTAAAGGAATATTTTGTGGATATTTTGTTACACTATTCAGTAAACAGGAAAGGAATCTCAACAATGAAAAGTTTTCAATATGAAATCTCAAATAAGGTAGGTATGGGTGAAAATACAGTGGGGCTTCTTGTGCGGGAAGCAACCAAGGCAAAATCTGACGTTATTTTGGAATGTAACGGAAAAACAGGCGATGCCAAGCGCCTGTTCAGTGTTAAAAGTATGGATATTCAAAAAGGGGACAATGTCGCT
>JAVBUF010000056.1:0-42574 GCA_031555615.1 Lachnospiraceae bacterium
GTTCATCTCCGACCCAACCCTGGAGCAGGACGGAATTGAGCAGTATGTGTGCTCCTGCGGAGATGTAAAGGAAACATTGGTTATTCCGGCTGCGCAGGTATATATCAAGGGGCTGTACGGTGAGATCAAAGATGCGGCCGCGGGAACAACGATAGAATATAACAGCAGAAGATGGAATGGGATCAGTGACTATGTTATCAAAAAGCTGGCCGAAAGAGCGGACGTGACCCTTAAGGTGACCTTTGAATATAAAAATGCAACTTATACTTTTACGCTTCCGGCCGGAACCAACTATGAATCATTGCTGAATGATGAAGAAGCTTATTATGGATTCTTTACCTTCTGCAATCTGCTGGGGATACCAGTGACACAGGTAAATTAAAAGGAGAATTCAATCAGCATTAACAAAAAACAGACTGATAAACAGTGGCTTTTATGATTTGGCTGCAATCCTATCAGTCTGTTTTTTGGTGATGCCGCAGTATCACATTAACGCAGAAAGAGATATTGAGTCTTCCTTTGTCATATCTGCAATAAATCATTAACGACAAAAAAAGCACCATCCCCAAAGCTCCTACGTCTTCAAAAATGGTACTTACAAGTGCGCCTCCAGGGACTCGAACCCTGGACAAATAGATTAAGAGTCTACTGCTCTACCAACTGAGCTAGAGGCGCATACGCTATGAAGTTTGTTTACAACGCAAATGTTATTATAGTATAATGATTTGTGCTTTGCAAGTGTTTTTTTGAAAAAATACGAAATATAAGTAAAATAAAGAAAAAAAGGTGTAATTATGATATTTGAAAGCCATGCGCACTATGATGACGAAGCTTTTGATGAGGACAGGGAAGCACTGCTGTCTTCCATGCAGGAAAACGGAATAGAGTATATTATCAATGTCGGTGCGGGGATAGAAACTTCCCAAAAGACACTGGAACTTACGGAAAGGTATGCTTTTATTTATGGTGCTTTAGGGGTACATCCCGGCGGTGTACAGGAACTTAATGAAGATACTTTCCGCTGGCTGACAGAAAGCTGCCGGTCTTACCATGTGAAAAATCAGGGAAAAATAGTTGCTGTGGGTGAAATAGGTTTGGATTATTACTGGCCGGAACCCGCAAGAGAGCTTCAGCAGCAATGGTTTGAAAGACAGCTTACCATGGCAAGAGAAGTTGCCCTTCCGGTAATTATCCACTCCCGGGATGCCGCTAAGGATACTACGGATATGCTGAAGCAGCTTCATGCGGGAGATTTGGGCGGTGTGATTCATTGCTATTCTTATTCGAAGGAAACAGCAAGGGAATTTTTAAATATGGATTATCATATCGGCATCGGTGGTGTGGTTACTTTCTCCAATGCTAAAAAACTGAAAGAGGCAGTGGAATATATTCCTTTGGAGAAAATCCTGCTGGAAACCGATTGCCCCTATCTGGCTCCCATGCCTTATCGGGGAAAAAGAAATTCTTCCTTATACATTCCATATATAGCGGAAGAAATTGCCTGCATAAAAGGAATAGATAAGGAAGAAGTAATTGCTGTTACCGCTGATAATGCCAAAAAACTATTTGGTATAAGCTGATATCCTGACGCAGCCGGTTTCGGAATGGAATTCAATAATTTATATATAAACCGGCATTGAAAGGATTTCCGCCAATTTTGAGGATATTGGTATCCTCTGATATTTGAATACCGTAAGCCAATTCGCCATTATCCACATAAATAGTCTGGTACCAGCGATGTCCGTTTGCTTCTTCGAAGGAACTTGGGGAAAACCCGGTCATGGCAAAGCCTGTTCCGGCAATGACAGAACCCACCAATAACAGTATCAGACTGCCTGCTAAACATTTCTTTTTAAAATTTTTAATCTTCATGGTTTCAAGCTCCTTTTGATTTTATTGTAAAAATATAGGGTCATTCTTTTGGTTTCAAAAGCAAATTTTTTAACCAAAGGAATGGTGGCAAAGGTCAGTAGAATGGATATCCCCAGAGAAGCAATCCCTAAACCCAGCTGGGTTATGCCCACTGGAAGGCTGCCGGTCATAATGATAGGGGTACCAATAATACTGACTAAGGACGCCATGAAAAAGGTAACAGCACCCAATCCCGTTGCAAAGGGAATGCACCATAGTGCAACATAAGCACAGAAAAGGGTAAGTAAAGCGGTGAGCAGCAGCATACCCCACAGCGGAAATCCCAGAATTAACAAGATAATTAGGACAACTTTATTTTGGATATGGGGTATGGGTAAAACCACCGTATCTGCTTCCGATAAAATTTCTTTCGCAACGGCATCCGGATTGCCGACCTTTTGTACGGCGGCCTCTTCAGTCATACCGGCCTCGATATAATCGGAGATCATTTCATCATAATAAGTAATAAATTTTTCTCTTTCCTTTTTTTGCATCCGCTTCAGGCAGATGTCTAACGCATTTAAAAAATCTGTTTTGTTCATTTGTCTTCGCCTCCCTTAATAAATTCATAAATTCGCATAACCTGATTCCAGTCCTCCAGGAATTCCTTCATATGCTCGTGCCCGGCCGCTGTAATCCGGTAATACTTTCGCAGACGGCTGTCATGCTCGACTGAGTATGTTTCCAGATAAGAAGCAGCTTCCAATCGTTTCAGAATAGGATAAAGGGTGGATTCCGGGATTTCGATACAAGTGGAAATATCCTTTACAATCTGATAGCCATATGAGTCTGATTTCTGAAGAACGGCAAGTACACAAAATTCTAATAATCCTTTTTTTAGTTGAATATCCATATTTGCAGCATACCTCCTTACACATCATACTATACTATGCGTAGTATAGTGTGTCAAGTAGTATCATTTTCTTTTTTACAAAATTAGGATATAATAATAAAAATAATAGCTATACGAAAGGAAATGAATCTTATGACACAGGAAGAAGCAATCCGGCAGGCACTGCAATTACTTTACGAATGGGCCGGTAATCTTTGTCAATATGCCGGGGAGGATGAAGCGTTCCTGAAAGACTTCTGGGACAGGCTGTGTGACGCTCCGGAGATCCTGCAGGAATTTTCCTGTTACTATGATACCCGCAATTTTTTATGCGAAGCGGCCATCGAAGGATGTACCATTGCTGATATTCTGGTATGGCAGATCGATCATTTCAAAGCTCATCTGGATAAAGGGGAAGAGGATATGAAATTCAATGGGGATAAGATGATTCTTTATGCTTTTGATACGATGCTGAAAATGAAAGAAAATCCCGAACCTTATCTGCGAAAGATGCGGGAAGAAACAGGAACCGATTATCCAGATAAAATATAAACAAGAAAGAGAGAATCTATGGCAACCTTAGGCATTCCTTCCAATACAATTGAAATACTGCATAAATATAATTTTACCATCCAGAAAAAATACGGACAAAATTTTCTCATCGATCTTCATGTCCTGGACAAAATCGTTGCTGCTTCGGAGATTACCGAAGCCGATTGTGTTCTGGAAATCGGCCCCGGTATCGGCACCATGACCCAGTATCTGGCCGAGCATGCCGGACAGGTAGTAGCGGTGGAGATCGACCGGGCATTGATCCCGATTCTGAAGGATACCCTTTCGGAGTATGATAATGTAACCATTATTAATGATGACATTTTAAAGGTAGATATCAATCAGATCGTGGCCGAGAAAAATAACGGAAAACCCGTTAAGGTAGTGGCCAATCTCCCCTATTATATAACCACTCCTATAATTATGGCTCTTTTTGAGCAGAAGGTTCCGCTGAAAAGCATAACCATTATGGTCCAGAAAGAGGTAGCTGACCGGATGCAGGTAGGCCCCGGCACGAAGGATTACGGTGCTTTATCACTGGCTGTGCAGTATTATGCCAGGCCGGAAATTGTTGCGGTCGTTCCGCCCAATTGCTTTATCCCCCGGCCCAATGTAAGCAGTGCGGTTATCCGCCTGACCAGGCATGAAGTGCCGCCCGTAGAAGTCGTCGATGAAAGCTTTCTTTTTGCCATTATCAGGGCATCCTTTAACCAAAGACGGAAAACCCTGGCAAATGGGCTGGCTAATGCCGGTAATTTACAGTTGATCAGAGAACAGGTGACTGATGCTTTGAAAAGAATGAACCTGAGTGAGACCATCAGGGGGGAAGCATTAACCTTAGCCCAGTTTGCGGAACTTGCTAATCTTTTAGTATATAAATAAGAAAAATTATGATTGGGTTTGTTCTCTGTTAGCCATCAGAACCGGCCGCCCAAGTGTTGCAATCGTGGAAAAATCCCATACCGAAGGCTGCCATCCGGCATCAGTCATGGCCTGTTGAAGTCCCGCCAAGGTAACCGTTGCGCCGTCTTTCAGTGCCGCTCCAGGAGTTGGGGTGAAGGGGATACCGCCTCTGGTGAGAGTCAGAGTATCAAGAGCACTGTTGTTTGACAGGGTGAGGGCAAAGAAGCTGGCTGCCACCCGGCCGATAACACTTGTTCCGCCGGCAGCGATAAAAGGGTTGAGGGCAAAACAGGAATGGACCGGATTACTGATTCCGGATACACCGGCAGCCACTACGCCGCCTGCTGCCGCGGTGGCATTAACGGTACCTGCAGCATAACAGCGGGTGACAGAGCTGCCCTGAGTGATTGTCTGTACAAATCCGGATACGTTGCCTTTTCCGGTGCAATTTCCCACGGCATAGCAATCCTCAGCAGTGGATGCGGCAGTAAAGTTGCTGATAAATCCTCCGGCGTTATTGGCGCTATTGCTGACATCGCCGGTACAATAGCTGGACTGAAGACTGGCATGAGTAACCTGACCGGCAAAGCCGCCGCTGGAAGATGCGAAGGCAATTATATTGCCCGAAGCGGAGCAGGCAATAAACCGGGCCGTATCATTGGAATCGCCAATAAATCCACCGACATTGGAACGGCCGGTAACATCACCGCTGGCATGGCAATTGAGATAATCCGCTAATTGGCCGGAACCGATAAAACCACCGATTGAGGTTGCATTATCTGTGTCAATGCCTGTTACATTGCCTGTTGCATAGCAGTTTTTGATGGTGACTGTGTCGGTTCCGGTTGAATAACCGCCAATCAATCCGCCGGAGTAAGAAATCGCCGTTACATTGCCGCTGGCACCGCTATCTGTTATTTCACATGAAAATCCGGGATTGACTACGGTCAGATCACCGATCAGTCCCCCTGCCCGGCTGCCCAATGGGATCAGGACATCTACCGAAGCAAAGCTGCTGTATACCCTGCCGTTGTTTAGGGCTCCCAGAAGTCCGCCGAAGGGGCGGGTCAAGATCGGTGATGAACTGATATCACTGATGGAGCCGCCGGTTACATTACAGTTTTTAATAATTACGGTATTCATGTTTCCGGCCAATCCGCCGGCATAAAGAAGTCCTTTGATATCTGCCTGAACAATGCAGTCCGATATTACTGCATTGGCAGCATCTTCCGTTACACTGCCATTGACATTTCCCACAAGCCCGCCAACAAAAGAAATACCACTGATACTGCCGGTGACAGTACTGTTTTTGATGGTAATTCCATCAAGAGCATCCGGAGCGTAAGCCCCGCCCAGCAGCCCGCCTGTATTGGTGTTTACATTACTGTCAATACCGGCTCCGGTGCTCTCCACAAGTATCGTCATATTATCGGCATGAAGGTCATCCAGATCCAGATTGCCATAGGCAATTCCGATTACACCGCCGGTATATAAATCAGCGGCTGCGCCGCCGGTGACAGTAATAGTAGAATCGCTTATCTGCATTGCGGCCAGGCTGCCTGTGAAACGGCCGGCCAGAACACCGGCATAGCTGTGACGGGTAATGGTATCAATATGAATGGAAGCTCCCGATATATCAAAACCGCTTATACCGGCATCAGCAGCATAGCCGAATAAGCCGTGATAAAGTACATTGCCGTTATCGGTGGAAGAGATAAAAATGGGAAGTCCGGTAATCAAATACCTGGACTGGTCAGAATGCAGTTTGCCGCTGAAGGTATGACCGTTGCCCGTTCCCACAGGACGCCATCCGGTTCCGTTATAGGCATCAGCATAACCCGAAAGATTAAAGTCACTCATCAATACATAGGAATCGGACAAGGTATCCGCTAATCCGTATAAGCCGCCGCTTTGTTCATACAACACCAGCATGCCTTCGATATTATCCAGCATTCTGGCAGTTTCGGTTACTCCGGCCCGGTTGATCTGGTGACCGGGAAGCAGATCCGGCCAGGCTGCTAATTCCTGTTCAGTCAATTCTCTGAGACCAAAGGGAACAGAAGAACCATTGCCGTGATCAAAAGGCATTCCTAATGCATTTGTGGGGGAAACCGTTACCTGACTGGTACGGCCGCTTAATACGGCAGCCATATACAATTCATAGCGGTATCCGTCCACTACGCCGGTTTCATCAGGATATGGGGTCGCAGTTTCTCTCCCAGGCAGGGTTCTTTGTTCCTCCTGCAGGGTTGTTTCAAAGTTCAGTGGAAAGCTTCCCCTTGCGGCAATCCCATCAGCCAGAGAAGCTGCGTCTGAGTATGAAATAACTGCCGCGGCATCCAGGGCAGGCAATCCCGGCTTTTGCAGAACATAGTAGACTGTACCGGGACCGGCCAGTCGGGCATCGGCCAGGCTGGTAAATGTGGCATTAACGGTACGAAATGTTTCCCCCATTTCCAGATCGGTTACTGTTAGAAAGAACTCAGCCGGTGTAAGGGTAAAGCTGATTTGTTCCGTTGCTGCCGGGCAGGGTGGATGTGATGCAACAGCAGTCACGGTAACTTCCCCATCGATAACGGCAGTTGCCAGCGGGCTGCTCCACTCCCCCGCAGCGTTGGCAGTTGTCTGTATCTTTTGAAGTCCGCCGGTGTAGCTGATATCTACCGCTACTGTGGCTGACGGCAGGGCACTGCCGCTGATTACCGCCAGTGTTTGATCTAGGGGCGGCATGTCTATCGATACAAAGTTAGCCGGAGAAATGATCAGAGGCACAGTTGTTACAGTAAAATCATACTGGCATCGGGATATCACCAACATGCAGTAATCATCAGGTAAAAGAGGTCCGATACTTATCTCCCAATTGCCGTTTTCATCTACCGGTGCAGTGACACTTTGTCCGCCCACCCGAAGGGTTACTTTGGAGTTGGGGACCCCGGTTCCGGTAATGACCGGTGATCCGGTGCAGTACTCAACGCCGGAAGTAATGGTGGGCGGCGGGCAGTTTTTACAGCTTTTTCTCATAAAATTTGAATCCTTTCGATTAGATACCCTCATTTATATAGCATATGTCTGTAGAAAAATAAATGTTCCTGACAGAATGGGAAATATTTTGTCACTAAAAGCAATTTTCAGTCATAAGATAAAGTAACTCAAAAAAGGGGGAAAAGAATATGAGTATGCCGGTTATAACAGCAAGTGATACTGACTTATGTCAGGCGGTTACCGATATTGTTGAATCGGTGGCATTGGAACAGACGGCTTTGTCGCATATTTTAAATGCAGAAGGTGAAAAAATACAGGCATTTCTGGCGATGGATGGTGTTACAGCCGATCAGCTTCTGGATGTAAATAAATCAGTTGAAAAGATGGTAAATTCCATCTCCAAACTGGAGCTGATTCTCCAATCCAAGCTGGAACTGTTTGATGATTATCTTCAAATTGGGTGTGGAGAGGAGAACGTATGAACTGCAGAAACCGGTGCTGCGGCTGCAGCGGGTGTTTTTGTTGCAACAGAAGAGGTGTGACCACTAAATCCAGCTGTGATCAAATACTGGAATCCATTGCCTGTATGGAAAATTCCCTTTCAAAAATCTTAAGCAGTGAAAGTGAAAAGCTGCAGAAAATTTTACAAATTTCAAATGATCCAGATGAAATTTTGGCAGTAAATGAATCCATTAACACGACGATAATCAATATAATGCATTTAGAGCAAGTCCTTTATAATAAACTACAGATTACCAAATCAATATATCCTGATCAAGGAAGGAGGAATTTAGATGAGTATGCCGATCATTCAGGCCAGTGAGACCGAAAGAAGCCAGGCCATCACAGATATTGTTGAATCAATTGCCCTTGAGCAAACCGCACTTTCTCATATATTAAATGCCGAAGGAGAAAAACTGCAAGCCGTAATCAAGATGGAGGATGTCAGTCCGGACCAGCTATTGCAGGTCAATCGCTCGGTTCAGAAAATGGTAGATACCATTGCCAGGCTTGAAATCATACTGCATTCTAAATTGGAGCTTTTTGATGGTGCCCTTAACGGCGGCGACAATCAAGCTTTGGAATGACACAGATATAACGGAAACCGAAAGGTTTCCGTATTTTTGTATAAAGGTTCCTATTTTTTACCAGGTACAACATATATGGATATATTTGACATTTTATCGCCATATGTTGATAAAAACCGCCATAATATTTTGACAATCGCGAGTCCATATGGTAAACTTAAAAAATGAAAATAGGGTAACTATGGATAAAAAATATAAGAGGTGAGTACCTTGGATAAGTTTGAATACAAAGTACGGGCAGAAGAAATTAAGACATTAATTGCTGATGGAGATTATACGGAGGCAGCGGCAATCGCCGATACCATTGACTGGCGCAGAGTGAAAAGCGTAATGATGCTTTGTACGGTCAGTGATGTATATAAAATCAACCGCCGTTATGAAGAAAGCAAAGAAATTTTGCTTTTGGCATATGAGAGGCATCCGGGAGGACGCCTTATTGTATATTCTTTATGTGAACTGTGTCTGAAGCTGGGTGAGTTTGTCCAGGCCATTGAGTATTACAAAGAGTTTGTTCAGGTAGCGCCCAAGGATAATGGCCGCTACATTTTACAATATAAAATCTATGAGGCACAGGACGTCAGTCTGGAAGAGCGGATAGCCGTTCTGGAAGAGCTGAAGAGAAGAGATTATCGGGAAAAGTGGGCATATGAACTGGCCTATCTTTATCATCGGGTTGGTTTGTCCACAAAATGTGTAGAAGAATGTGATGAGATATTTGTTTGGTTTGGCGAAGGCAGATATGTTACCAAGGCCCTGGAGCTTAAGCAGCTTCACGCGCCCCTGACCGAAGAGCAGATGGTAAAACTGGATAAGGCAAAACAAAATATTGGGTATAGTGAAATGGACAACTTCCAGGAAGAATTCGCCAATTCCGCAGATGGTGAGGAAGCTTCCGAAACAAGCTATGCGGATTATGGTGAAACAGCCGAAGAAATGCTTATGGAGGAAGAGGCTGGGGAAGGACAGATAGAGGATTTTGATACCAGAGAATATAATCCCGAGGGAGAGCAGGAAGTATTTTCGGAACCGGATGAAATGGATATCAGTATTAAACCGGTGGATGTAAGCCAGTATAATACTATTAACCTGCAGCAGGAGCTGGCGGAAAGCATGAAGGAAATTCTGCTGGATGTACCGGAGCCGGAATCACAGGTACTCCCGGAGCCAAATCATGCTGCCGAGATTCGACGGGTTAATGAAACAGAAGTTTATTTTGGCGATACGGCTGATATGGGAGTGCAGGAGGAAACGGTTCAGAATCCCAGCCGGGAAACTGTTCAGGAAGTGGTTCAGGAAGCGGCAGAAAGTAATAAGCCCTCCTTTAGTAATACAGGAATTATTAAGACTTTTATAAAACCATCCGGTTATGATGATATTCTTACTCAGGAATATGATGGGCAGATCGGTCTGGTCATGCCGGAAGAAGAAAAAATAGAGAAACAGATTACCGGTCAGCTCCGGATCGAAGATATTCTGGTTGAATGGGAAAAGCAGAAGAAAGAAATCGAACTAAAGCGCATGGAAGAAGTGCGCAATAAGGTTAGAAAACAGACCGATACCCTGTTTGCAGACTTTGATGAAGCAACCAAATCAGGATTGCTGGAAAAACTGGAGAAGGCCATGGTAGCGGCAGTTATCAAGGAGGAAGAATCTCGAAGAACCAGCCCAAGCATTATTAAGGTTGCCGATATAGGGGACGAAAGTAAGTTAAGCGAAAAGGACAAGATGCCGGAAGCCGATTTACCAAGCCCAGAGCCGGAAGACGAAGAGGTACAGAGACTATTAGCTAAAGAGGATGTTGTTCCGGAAGAAGAGGATGAAACACAAGCTGATATAGAAAACGAGACACAAGCTGAGATACAAGCCGAGACAGCGATGTTTGAAACAGGGTCCTGGGAGGCGGTGGAAGAAGCAGAGGAAATGAATGAGGATTCTGCCATAAAAGAAACAGCCGTGGAAAAGAGATCTTCCGCCACCGCAGAGGATGCTCCCGTGGCAGCAGAGGCACAAGGTCCTGCCGATAGAGAGCTGAGTGACAGTGAGAAGGAGGTTTTCGGACGTTTTGTACATCATAAAAGAACCAAACGTCAGTTAATCGAAGTACTGGATAATATTAGTATGGCAGCATATACCGGTAATGTAATTATTACCGGTGAAGAGGGGACGGGAGCTATTCAGGTAGCCAAAGGCCTGATTAAGGAGGTACAGCAGTCAGACAGCAATTTCTCCGGAAAAGTAGCCAAAATATCTGCAGATACCCTTAACAAAAAAGATGTTGCTTTAACTTTTTCCAAACTGGAAAACGGAGCAATTATCATTGAAAGGGCATCGCGGCTGAAGGCGGAAACCGTAAAGAAGCTGTTGAAGGTGCTGGAGCAGGAAAATACCGGTTATATTGTTATTTTGGAGGATATTAAACCGGCCATGAACAAATTGGTGGAAGCCAATGCGGAATTGGATAAGGCATTTAACCTGCGCATTGACCTGGAGGCATTGGATGATCAGTCATTAGTGGCCTTTGCCAAAAAGTATGCCGAGGAGTTGGAGTATGCAATTGATGATTTCGGGGTGTTAGCATTACATACCAGAATAGCAGATATGCAGACAAGCGATCATGAAGTAACGGTTGCAGAGGTCCAGGAATTGGTAGAGGAAGCCATTTACTATGCGGATAAAAAAAATCCGAAGCATTTCTTTGACATTCTAGTGGGTAAGCGATATGATGAAGAGGACATGATAATCTTAAGAGAAAGAGACTTCATGCACTATTAAAAAGCTTGGGAGGAAAATATGTCAAAGATATTTATTTCTGAGGCAGATCAGTATTTATTCGCACAGGGAACCCACTATGATATATATAAAAAGCTGGGAGCACATCCGTCTGAAGAAAATGGTAAGAAGGGCATGCATTTTGGTGTGTGGGCCCCCAATGCCAAGGAAGTTTATGTAATCGGTACATTTAACAATTGGGATGAAACCAGCCATCCTATGGAAAAAATCGGCCCGGGTGGAATCCATGTTTTGTTTACACCCGATGTCGGAGTTAACGAGTTATACAAATTCCTGATTATTACCCGGGAAGGAGCTAAGCTTTATAAGGCTGATCCTTTTGCCAATTATGCAGAAATGCGTCCCGGAACAGCATCAAAGACTACTGATTTATCAAAGTTTAACTGGTCTGATAATGCCTGGATGAGAGAGCGTGATAATAAGAAACATGAAAAAGAACCCATGGCTATTTACGAATGCCATATCGGTTCCTGGATGAGACATCCCCGGGGCGGAGATGAAAAGGATTTTTATAGTTACCGGGAGTTTGCCGACAGAATTGTCGAATACCTGAAAGAAATGAAATATACCCATATTGAGCTGATGGGTATTTCCGAATATCCCTATGATGGCTCATGGGGCTATCAGGTAACCGGATATTATGCTCCCACGGCAAGATATGGTGAGCCTACTGATTTTATGTATTTGATCAATCAGCTGCACCGCAATAAGATCGGTGTTATTCTGGATTGGGTTCCGGCCCATTTTGCAACCGATGCCCATGGCCTGGGATGTTTTGACGGGCAATGTATCTTTGAGCATCCGGACCCCAGACTGGGAGAACATCCTGATTGGGGAACTAAAATATTTAATTACGGAAAAACCGAAGTGAAGAATTTCCTGATCGCTAATGTTCTTTTCTGGATCAGGGAGTTTCATATTGACGGAATCCGCGTGGATGCGGTTGCTTCGATGCTGTATCTGGATTATGGCAAAAAAGAAGGACAATGGGTTGCCAATAAATATGGCGGAAATAAAAATCTGGAAGCAATCGAGTTTTTCCGCCACCTGAATTCGGTAGTATTAGGCAGCTATCCCGGCTTCGTTACCATCGCCGAGGAATCCACAGCCTGGCCAATGGTTACCGGAGCGGTAGAGGATGGCGGTTTAGGTTTCAGCTTTAAGTGGAATATGGGATGGATGCACGATTTTTGTGAGTATATGAAACTGGATCCTTACTTTCGCAGGAATAACCATTATGCCATGACGTTTGCCATGAGCTATAACAGCAGTGAAAATTATATTTTACCTCTTTCCCATGATGAGGTGGTACACTTGAAATGTTCCATGGTACATAAGATGCCTGGAGGTAAAAGCGATAAATATGCGAATCTCCGGACGGGGTATGCATATATGTTCGGACATAGCGGCAAAAAACTGCTGTTCATGGGGCAGGACTTTGGTCAGGAGCGCGAATGGAGCGAAGAGAGGGAGCTTGACTGGTATCTGTTAGAGGAAGATTTGAATAAAGGCCTCCATGAATATGTGAAAGAATTACTGGCCATTTACCGCAAATACCCCAGTATGTATGAGATTGATAATGACTGGTCCGGTTTTGAATGGCTGAATGCGGATGATGCGGACCGCAGTACATATAGCTTTGTCAGGAAAGCCAGAAATGGCAAAAACAATCTTCTTTTTGTATTGAATATGACCCCTATGACTTGGGAGCAATATCAGGTAGGGGTACCCCAAAAAGGAAGATACCGGCTGTTGCTGAACAGTGAAGATAACCGGTTTGGCGGGAATGGAGCAAATATCCTGGAGGAATTGATTGCCGAGCCGGGAGAATGTAATTTTAAGGATTATCATATTACCTTTGATCTGCCTCCCTACTGCGCCGCCATATTTGTTTTTTAGCAGTAAAGGTTAAGGAAAGAAGTATTTATGACGAAATAAAGGGTGAATGCAAACAAAAGCATTCACCCTTTACTATATTTTCGGGCAATGATAGGAGTTTATATGAAAGTAGACATGGAAACACCCCAAAAGGTGCATACTTACTCTCAAAATATAGGCAAGGATACAACCGCATACAGCATTTCCGATTCTCCGAGAACAAGAGAACGAAATGGATTTACATTAGACATTTCTGGCACAGTTATGGATAACACTGCTTATGGGGGTCATGGACGGACCGCAGAAGATGTTAGTCAGGAGGCAGAGCAGCAAGATGTTGTTACTCGCCGAAACTATATGGCCATAATGTCTAATACTATGTCCGGAGAAGATTTTGCCAAACTTCAGGAAGAAGGCGTGCATCCCGGGAATGTAGAGGTAGAGACGGTAGTAACCATTGTCGATCATATAAAAGCAGCGATAGTCCAGGGCGGCGGCGAAGTTATCGGTTATACTGATGATCTGGATACGGCGGCACTTGAGGAGATTACCGGTAATAAAGTTTTGGCCCAGGAGCTGGCCAAACAGTTTGCGGCTCACGATATCCCGGTCAATCGGGAAAACGCCAAAGCAGCAAATAAGGCCTGGGAAAAGGCACAGGAAATCACCGAATTATCCGAAGGCGCGACAAAATTTATGGTGGAAAATAAACTTCCCCCCACCATTGAAAATATATATCTGGCGCAATTTTCCGGCGGATCCGATGCCGGGAAGCAGGGCCGGGGTTATTATGCACAGGACACCAGCGGTTATTACGCCAAAAAGGCCGATAATTTTAATTGGGACACACTGGAAAATCAGATGGAAAAGGTCATCAGTGAGGCCGGTTATGAAGTAAATGAAGATACCCTGGCAGACAGTAAATGGCTCATTGAAAAGGGCATCCCCCTTACCAGCGAAAGCTTTACGACACTGCAGCAGTTAAGGGATTTACAGTTACCCCAGACCATGGAAGAGATTGCCAAATCAATCGCAGCGGCCATCGCCGATGGCAAGAATCCACTGGCTGCCAATATCCAGGATAAACAAAGCTATCTGGAAAAAGCAGTGGAGTTTACTGCTAAAGTAGCTGAAATTGAGCCCCAGGCAGTTGATATTGTCCTTTCCAAAAAACAGATGCTGACCATGAAAAATCTGGTGGCGGCAAGGCGGCAGGAAAAAGATCAGCCGGTACAGGAAAATGTTACCGGTGAAGCGGTTACAGCCAAAAGACAATTGGAAGAAGTCCGGTTAAAAATGACGGTAGAAGCCAATTTGAAATTATTGCGAAGCGGTATTTCCATCGATACCATACCGTTGGAACAATTGGTAAATGAATTAAAGGAAGCAGAAATTGCCATTCAAATGCAGTTAACCGGCACACAGAATAAAGAAGAAGCAGCTCTGCGGTTTTCCCTTTATCAGGAGACCGTAACCAAGGTAAATGAAGTTTCAGCCATGCCGGCGGCAATCGTTGGCAGAATGGCCATAGCCAATATAGAAGATTTAACCACACTTAATGGCATCCATGAAAGTGGTACTCTTCTTCAAAGTGCCTATGAAAAAGCCGGGGAGACCTATGAAGCTGTTATGACAGCCCCCCGAAGGGATATGGGCGACTCCATTCGGAAGGCTTTCCGGAATGTAGATGATATTCTGGAAGACCGGAACCTGGAGACTAGTGAAAGCAACCGGCGGGCAGTTCGGATCCTGGGTTACAACAGCATGGAACTGACAGATGAAAACATGGAAGCCGTAAAAGAAAAAGATAGTCTGTTAAATGATGTAATCAGTAAGATGAAGCCGGGAACGGTTCTGGAAATGATCCGGGAAAAAGTAAATCCCCTGACCATGAGTTTGGAAGAGCTGCAGACCTATCTTTCCGGAAAAGAAGAAACAACTGCCGAAGCAATGGAGGATTATAGCCGGTTTTTATATAAGCTGGAACAAAAGGATGGCATTACCCAACAGGAAAGAAGTGCTTATATAGGGGTTTACCGTTTAATCAGGCAGGTGGAAAAGAGTGACAGTGCCGTAATAGGGGCCATGGTAAATGCAGAGATGGAATTTTCCATGGGAAATCTTCTGACCGCTGTCCGCAGCAGCAAAAAGCAGGGGATGGATGTTACGGTTAATGATAACTACGGCGGGGTCAGTGCCAAACCTTCGCAGGATGACCTGAAGGAAATCATGGCATCACTGGAGTCAGAAGAAGCAGATAAAGCCTATGCCGAAGAACAGGTAAAAGAAGTACAGTCCTTAAAGAATACCGAAGACTCGGTAATCCGAATGCTTTTGGATCATAACCAGCCGGTTACCTGGAATCAGCTGATGGCAGCATCCAATATGATGAAGTACCCTGGCATACTGTATCGAAAAGCGGGAGATTTGGCGAAGCAGACCGATAAAGAAAAAGTCCTCAATGAAGACATAGAAAATCTTTATGATAAGTTTACCGATGCCGAAAGTGCCGCAGAAGCCTATCAGCAATTACAGCAAACGATGACAGATATCATCCGCAGCGCGGCTGATCAGGAGCAGGTGAAAGCGGTAGATGTAAAAGAGCTCAGCAGAATGTGCCGGCAGATTTCGTTAACGGCCTCTTTTGCCAAAGACCAGCAATATGAGATTCCGGTTCAGATCGACGGAGAATTAACAGCCATTAATCTGCGTTTTGTTCATAATGAATCTGAAGGCGGCAAAGTAACAGCCACCATATCAACAGAGGATATGGGTAAGGTTGCCTGTGAATTTAAGATCAGCGATGGTATCCTGAGCGGCTATGTCGTATGCAGCCAGAAGGATGGATTGGAAAGGCTGAAGGATTCAGGGGATGTGCTGACGGATATGCTGGGAAATTATATCGCCGGAACAGATACCGAGATCGGAAATATCAGTTTTATTCAAAGCAAAAAATTAGATTTACAGAGTTTTTCCGGAGAAGATAAAGATGCTGCGGTTTCCGGAAGTGAGACGGAAAAGGTATCCACCAGGGAACTTTATATGGCAGCAAAGGCATTTATAGGATATTTTCAGAAACTAGTATAGAAAATATCAAAGCAGAAAGGATGAGTATTATGAAAATCGCTTATAACGCGGCAGCAATACTGGCAAATAACGCATTATTTAAAAATGACAACAAGCTTTCCGATTCTTTGGGGAGACTATCCTCAGGGTTGAAGCTGGTAAATGCCAAGGATAACCCTTCCGGTTTGGCTATGGCCAGAAGAATGAATGCCCAGCTTGAAGGTCTTTCAGTGGCAACACAAAATGCCAGTGATGCTATTTCGGTTATTGAAATTGCAGACGGCGCACTCAGTGAAGTGCATGATATTTTACAGAGAATCAATGAGCTTTCGGTAAAAGCCAGTACGGAGACCATTACCGATGATGACCGGAAAATGATCCAGGCAGAAGTAGCAGCCCTGAAAGAGGAAATCACCCGAATTGCCAATACCACCGAATTTAATGGGCAGAAGATTCTGGACGGTTCTTTTGACTTAAGAGGTTATACCGATAATGTGAATGCTAAAGTAGCAAGCTATAGTGATTATGTAAAAACAGGGGTTTATACCATTGACACTTTGTCAATAGACTATGATGAAAATGGAAATGTTGACCTGAATTCAGTGGCATTTACTCCCGGTGAAGGATTTCCTGCCGACGCAGTGGTTACAGCGGCTGATGGGAAGGTAATTACCATTACCGGAGCCAAAGGTTTTGAGATGAAACTGGAATTAAGGTCAGAAACCGATGTTTATGATGATTTGAAAGTTGATATCACCGGCTTTGGTTCAATGGATATGCAGACCGGTGCCAATGAAGGGCAGCAGCTGAACATCCGCATCCATAAATTGTCTTTGGAAAATATGGGTATCAGTAATATCGATGTTTCCACCGCAGAAGGAGCCAAGGAAGCCCTTAGCAAGATGGGCAAAGCAGTTAACTATATTTCCACTACCCGCAGCCATATGGGTGCATACCAGAACCGTTTGGAGCATACCATTAATAATCTGGATGTTACCAGTGAAAACATGACATCGGCATATTCCCGGATCATGGATGTGGATATGGCAGAGGAAATGACCAACTATACAACCTTGCAGGTAATCTCTCAGGCAAGCACTGCCATGCTGGCACAGGCAAATGAAAGACCTTCTCAAGTATTGCAATTGTTACAGTAAAAAAGGAGGAACAGCAGAATGACACAGGAATTAAAACAAGAGTATACGCGAAAGATTTCGCAGGCAAATAAAACCCAGTTAATTGTAATTTTATATGAAATGGCTGTGATATATATGGGAGAAGCCAAAAGTGCTCATGCAGAAGATAACCGTGCAGAGTTCAGAGCGGCAATCCGCAGAACAAGAGGCTGTGTGAATGAGTTAATGGCCTCTCTCCATTTTGAATATGAAATGGCAATGCAGTTTCTGCAATTGTATCTGTATGTAAACCGGGACCTGGCCAGAGCAGAGGTAAGGGGAAGTGTCGAGCCCATCCTTAATGCCGAAAAAGTGATAAAAGGACTTCATGGTGCATACCAGGAATTAAGTAAGCAGGACACCTCCGCACCGGTTATGACGAATACTCAAACAGTATACACCGGACTTACCTATGATAAAAAACAGTTATTGGAGAATTTAACCAATCACAGCGGCAATCGGGGTTTCAGTGTCTAAGATACTGACAGACTCCGCAGGGGTTTGCAGTTTGCCCAATTGTGCCAAAATAAAATTATATCTTTTTAAAACAGAATTTAATTCATAAATATAGCAATCGATTAACTCAGGCTCTGTAACATTGTCAAATCCCATGTAGGCAATTTCCAGAGCCTGTTTTGTTTTTTCCAGATCATATAACAAGGCACTGCGTTTGACCTCTTCATCGCTGATGGTTTGATTGACATGGGATGCTTGGCTAAAATAAAATTTCATGTATGCATACACCTCTCTTTATCCATTTATTACCTCTTATAGTAATTATAGACAGGTACAAGATAAAATATTCTTGTAATAGTTAAAATTTGCCAAGCATATATTTCAGAGAAACAAAATTTACGGAGGTTAGACAATGAATACATCAACAGGAGCTTTTTTAATTGTTGTTGTTTGTGTGCTGGTATTGCTGATGGGAGCATTTAAAACAAAAATGGAATGGATTATCAACTTTATCCTGCGAGGTGTTTCCGGGGCAGTGGGTATTTATTTTATCAACCTTTTTATGCAAAATCAAAATATCGGAGCAGAAATCGGCATTAATGTCATAAATGTTTTGACATCCGGATTACTTGGATTTCCGGGGCTTATCCTGCTTTATGGAATCAATTTTTACAATTTATTGTAAGTATTTCACAAAATTGAAATATTTTAATATTGCCTCTGGACAGGCTTAGCATAAGCAGTTATAATCCATCTTACAAGTTAACTTCTTTTTCAGTAATTCTATTTTCTGAAGGATTTCAAATCGAATCGATTAATTTTTCAACATTTTATTTACAAATTTATTTTTAGAAGCAGGGGGAACATGTTTTGAACAAAAGAATATTGGTGGTATGCGATTTGGAGGAAAATTACGCATATCGCATGATGGAGGTCCTGAAAGTAAAAAAGGACATTCCTTTTGAAGTGTATGTGTTCACACAGGTGGATAGTCTGCTGCTGTTCGGACAAAAGGAGGAAGTAGAATGTCTGCTGATTGCCGAATCGGCTTACCGGGAGGAAATAAAGGAATTGGGTATTCCTCACGTATTTATCCTGAATGAAAGCGGAGTGGCAGCAGAAGAAAATCATTTTTATAATATTAATAAATATCAATCCGCTGATTGTATCGTTAACGAAATGCTGATCTACTATGCTGAGAGAGCGCCCGGGATAACGGGACGGAAAATCAGGACCACACAGAAAAATGTTAAGATCATAGGCATCTATACACCGATAAGACGGTGTCTTCAAACCACTTTTACCATAACTCTTGGGCAGATGCTGGCCCGCAATCACAAAACTCTTTATTTAAATTATGAATGTTATTCCGGTTTTGCCCAGATGTTTAACCGGGAATTCAAATCGGACATAACAGATCTGATGTATTTCTTTGAATGTATCAGGGAGAAATTTGTCTATAAACTCAGTACCATTACCGAACAGGTTAATGGTATGGATTTTATTCCGCCGGCAGCGGTGTATCCTGATCTGATGAACATTCCCGGGGGACAATGGACTGCCCTGTTTAGAGAAATGCGGGTGGAATGCGATTATGAATACATCCTTCTGGACTTAAATGACTATGTAAACGGTCTTATGGATATTTTGCAGGAATGTGACAGGATTTATACCATTACCCGGGGAGATACCATGGCAATAGCCAAGATGGAGCAGTATGAAAAAGCCTTGGGTACAATGAATTGTCAGGATGTAACCATAAAGACACGGAAACTCAGTTTACCGATTTTTAAAAATATTCCCATTAAGTTCAGTGAATTGACTTATGGAGATCTGGCAGTGTATATCAAAGAAAACCTGCTGGAGGACTTATATGGAAAATGAAATAAAAGAAACGGTGAAAAGAAAAGTTTTAGCTGAAATTGATTTCTCCCAGGATATCTCAGACGAGGAGATCCAGGAAATCATTGATCAGGAAATTGTCAGTATCAGTAAAAGTATTTATTGCAATCTTGCTTTTCGCAAAAAGCTCAGAAAAGAAATCTTCCATACCATTCGTAAACTGGACATCTTGCAGGAACTGCTGGATATGCCGGACATAACGGAAATTATGATCAATGGCACAGATAATATCTATATCGAGAAAAGCGGCCGCCTTTTTCCCCACGAACTGCATTTTGAATCAAAGGAAAAGCTGAATCATGTTATTCAGCAAATTGTTGCCGACTGCAACCGGACAGTAAACGAAGCATCACCCATTGTAGATGCCAGACTGGACAATGGTGCCAGAGTAAATGTGGTACTCAGCCCCGTGGCCTTGAACGGGCCCATAGTTACCATTCGCCGTTTTCCGGAGGAACCCATCACCATGGATGATCTGATCCGCTATGACTCCATTACCGCGGAAGCCGCTCTTTGGCTGAAGCGGCTGGTGGAACGAGGCTGCAGCATTATGGTCAGCGGGGGAACCGGTTCGGGCAAAACCACTTTTTTGAATGTCCTGTCCAATTATATTCCCTCTCATGAAAGAATTATTACCATTGAGGACAGTGCGGAGCTGCAGATCAGAAACATTCCCAATATTGTCAAACTGGAGACCAGAGCAGCTAATGTGGAGGGGTGCAAGGAAATCACCATTCGTGATTTGATCAAGACGTCTTTGAGAATGCGTCCCAATCGGATCATTGTGGGGGAGGTCCGGGGCGGAGAAGCAATAGATTTACTCCAGGCCATGAATACCGGGCATTCCGGTTCCATGAGTACCATCCATGCCAACAGCGCCAGGGATATGCTCAGCAGGCTGGAAACCATGGTGTTGATGGGGTCATCTTTGCCCTTGGCAGCTATTCGGAAACAAATTGCCGCGGGTGTAAATTTGGTGATCCAGTTGGGAAGATTACGGGATAATTCCCGCAGGGTAATAGAAATTGCCGAGATTACCGGCATGAAAGGGGAGGACATAGAAATGAAGCCGATTTACCGATTGGAAGAAATCGGTGAAGAGAGGGGAGGAAAAGTGGAGGCCTGCCTGCAAAAGAAGGGAGAGTTGAAAAATGAATTATTTTTATAAGCTTACGCAAAAAGAAAAATTGTTTTTGGTTTTAAAGGGAATGGGAGTAGTTTTATTATTTTCTTACTTTTTTTATCGTTCGCTATGGGCGGTACTGCCGCTGATATTTCTGTTTTTTTTCTATCAAAAATATGCCAGGCAGCAGTTGATTCATAAAAAACAGGAGGAATTACGGCAGCATTTTAAGGAAGTAATGGAAATGGTATCCGGCAATCTCAAGGCCGGATATTCGGTAGAAAACGCCTTTTTGGAAACCTATGAAGAAATGAGCCGGTTTTATGGGAAAGAAAGTGTGGTGGAAAAACTGCTGGCATTTATTAAGATTGGCATGGAAAACAATGTGCCCCTGGAGAAGCGTATCCGTGAGGCAGGTAAAAAAACCGGAATCAGGGAAATAGAAGAATTTGCCGGCGTTTTCGGAGTTGCCAAACTAAGCGGCGGAAATATGGCCGACATCATGGGGCGGACAGCGATAATGATCGGAGAAAAAATAGAAACGGAGAAAGAAATAAGTGTTTTTCTCAGTGCCAGGAAAGCAGAACAAAAGATCATGAATGTGGTTCCCTTTTTTATCTTATTTTATCTGGATATTACCTCACCGGGATTTTTCCAGGCACTTTATCACAATTTTTCAGGTATTGCTATTATGAGTACGTGTTTGATTCTTTATTTGTCAGCATATGTTTTGTCAGTGAAAATGCTTGCTGTGGAGGTTTAAGATGGGGGTTATATATGGATGCAGTCTCTTTTTGCTGATGACAATTGCTTTTTTGGCAAAAAGAGAGCCCACAAAACAAAGAAAGCTTTTTTATAAAAGCGGAGCTTTTCTGTTTCGGAAGATACGAAACACCGGATATGGCCGGGAAAATACCAAAAAAGATATGCAGGCCCTTTATCCGGGACGGGATATTGATAAAAAAGTACAAGCTTTTTATATCGAAAAAATCAGGATAGTATTATTGATTTTTTTAATAGGCAATCTATTGTCCCTAAGTGTATATCTATATCAGCAGCAAGCCAGCAGGATATCGAAGGGAGGTGTAATTACTAAAAATTCGTGGGAGGGCGGAAGCTTCGCCATGAACCTGCAGGCAGAGACAGAGGTAATAGAAGAGATTTCGGTATTGGTCGAACCCAGAAGTTTAACCGAAGAGGAAGCAGAAATCCTTGCAGAAGAAGTGTTTATCAAGCTGGCCTCGGTGATATTACAGCAAAATGCCGGAGTAGAGCAGATCACCGGAAAATTAAACATGGTTTCACGGCTGGAAAATTATCCCTTTCGAATCAGTTGGGAGAGTACGAATCCGAAAATAATAAAGCCGGGAGGTGAAGTCGAAAATCAACAGTTGCCAACCGAAGGAGAAGAGGTGATCCTCACAGCGTGCTTATGGTATCAGGATACTTATCAGGATCTTCGTTTTCAGAAGGATATGGAACTTCGGGTATATCCCCCCAATAAATCCATTCAGCAAAAATGGTATGACGAGGTGGCCCAGGCCATCGAAAAAAGCAAGGAAGAAAGTGCTTACGAAGAAAAACTGCAATTACCGCAAACCATCCGGGGAAAGACAGTTCACTGGCGGGAAAAGAGCAGTACAGATAGTATCTGCCTCTGGGCCATGGTTCTGGCTGCAGCTTTTGCCATCTATGCAGGACAAGATAAGGATTTGCATAAAAGGGTAGTTAAGCGGGACAGACAGTTGGATAGGTCCTATCCGGAGCTGGTAAGCAAACTGGCACTTTATCTGGGGGCGGGCATAACGGTCAAAAATGCCTGGAAAAAAATTGTCCAGGATTACATGGAAATGGAAAACAATGTGAAAAGCAATGTATTATGTGAGGAAATGATGATTTCCTGCCGGGAATTGGAAAACGGTGTTTCAGAGAGTGAGGTTTATTACCGTTTTGGGAAAAGACTGGGCGGAAACCGGTACCGAAAACTGTCAGGCCTGTTATCCAATCATCTGCAGAAAGGAAATAAGAATCTTCTGCAGATACTGCGGGAAGAAGCCGATCTGGCTTTGGAGGAGCGGAAGAATGCCGCCAGGGTAACAGGCGAAGAAATGGGAACAAAATTATTATTTCCCATGATGATCATGCTGTTGATCGTAATGATTATTATTATGATCCCGGCATATGCCATGTTTTAAAAACTATAAATTTCAGGAGGAAAAGTAGAATGAACATAAAAAAATTAAATAATAAAGGAATGGGAACAGTAGAAATTATTTTGATCATTGTGGTTTTGATCGGCTTGGTAATTATCTTTAAATCACAGATTCAGGATTTGGTCAGTGCGGTATTTGAAAAGATTTCGGCGGACAGCTCTGCCATTATGGCTTGATGAAAGGATATCTTACAGTATTTCTTTCCCTGTCATTAACATTGTTTTTAAGTGTTTTTTTAGGCTTGATCGGCGGAGCATTACAAAATTTGGGAAAAATGAGGTTGGAATGTGCCGCTGATATCGGTGGAAATTCCCTGTTAGGGGAATTCCACCGGGAATTACTGGAGCAGTACGATTTACTGTTTATAGATATTTCATACGGAACCGGCGATGGTGGAATTGCAAACATGGAGGAGCATTTAGAAGACTATATGGAAAAAAATATAAACACTCAGAATAAAGAAATGACAGCATGGAACGAACCGGAATTGGAACAGGTCAGTATTCCCGAATATATCCTGGCATCCGATTATGATGGGATGATCATGCAGCGGCAGGCCTGTGCGTATATGCGGGAGAGCAATAAAAAAGATCAATTTACCGGCCTGAAAGGTTTTATTAATACGGCCATAGAGCTGGACAGCCGTGATGGCATGGAATCCTGGAACGAGGTTATGAGCAGGATTTCGGCTATTGCACTGCCTTTGGTATTGAATCAGCAGGGAGAATGGGAAGAGATTCTCCTGGATAATCCAGCTGAAAATGTCTATGGGACAGCAGAAGAACAACTGGAAAGTTTGTGTTTCGTGGGTGGAAAGGCAACTACCGGCGTAATTATCAATGTGGACAGCTATTTATCCCATCGGCGCAGAAAAACGGGCAAAGGCAGCAGTACTTTTAATGAGGATGAAAGTGACCGGTTCCTGTTTCAATCCTACCTGTTTGAGAAATGCGGATATTACCAGCAAAAAAAGCCCAATGCATTGCTGGAATATCAGCTGGAATATTTGATTTTCGGAGAAGATTCCGATCAAAAAAATCTTACGGCAGCAGTGGGAAGAATTTTCAAGTGGAGATTTTCCGATTATATAAGGCTTTATTTCAGCAATGACGCCAAATACGTTGAGGCAGAAGAAATTGCCGGTTCACTTCAAGCGGTACAGTTAAAGCCGGAATTTATGGAACCGGTAACCTATTCTATTCTTTATGCATGGGCATTCATTGACAGCATATATGATACCGGCATTATTTTACAGGGAGGTCAGGTACCGCTGACCAAGGAGGAGATCGATGATACCGGTGAAGGATTAAATTATAGTCAATACCTGTGGCTGATGCTGAGTTGTGAGGACGAGGAGAACATCAACTTCCGGGTCATGGACATTATGGAGATGGATATTCGGCAGACAGTATATAATCAGGATTTTTGTATGGATTGGTGTGTGGAAAGCTACCGGATTCGTGCAGCAGTTGCCGACCGGATGGGGGCTGCGTATGAAATAAACAGAAAATACGGTTATTATTAAAGGAGAGACCAGCAAAGATGCCCTTGTTTTGGAACAGCCTGAATAAGCAAAAGAAAAGATGGATAAAAGCGTTCTCTCTCCGAAAGTTTTTAAATGGATTCAAAAGGAGGGTATCTTTGCTGGTCTCTGCCAGCATGACCGTAGAAGCCTGTTTGATAGTACCCATATTTCTCTTTTTTATGATGAGTGTTCTTTATATATTTCAGATTATTCATTTACAGACACAGATTTTGGCGGCCTTGCACCAGGAAGGCAACAGGATTGTTCTGCAAGCGTATGGGGATCGGGAAAACCGGGAAGAAGAACTGATCATTCTGGAGGAAAGCTATCAAATAAAACCTTTTATTTTTTGGCTTGACTTCGGAAACCTGGAATTCAGCCATCAGTATTATGGGCATGCCTGGGTAGGTTATGATTTAAGCAGACATATGGGGACAGGGGATGCCAGGCAGTTTGTATACATTGCGGAAACCGGAACGGTATATCATCGGGAAAGGGATTGTACTTATCTGGATTTATCGGTGCGAAGCGTAAATCGGGAAGACCTTTTGCTCCTGCGGAATGCCGAGGGCGGTAATTATTATGAATGTGAAATATGCGGAGACAAGGCCGGCAGTATTTGTTATATCACAAATTTTGGCAGCCGTTATCACAGCAGCCCCGTCTGCTCCGGCCTGAAAAGAACGATCTTTAGAATATTACTGGAAGAGGCTGTTGCAAAGGAGCGGCAGGCCTGCTCCAAATGTGGATAAGCGCGGATAAAAGGAGAACGAAGATGATACAGATCATGAACCTGACAGCATTACTTTTTTTGATATTTTGTACTGTTTATGATGTTCGGACGAAACAGATTCCATTGTCGATATTACTGGTTTTTGGAGTGATAATAGCGGGTCTGGTATGGATAAACGGAACATTGATCCAGCAGATGGTATGGCTGAAGCTCCTGCCCGGCGTGGTTTTTTTGTTGATCGCTTTTATAACGAAACAGGCCGTCGGTTACGGAGATGGAATAGTAATCTTACTGATGGGGGTATTGTTGGGTGTCAGACAGTGTATTTCGATGGTATTTATCGGACTGATATTTTGCTCTGTCATTTCCTTACTGATTCTGGTTTTTGGAAAAGGCAGCAAACAGACCAAACTGCCATTTATGCCTTTTCTGCTGACGGCCTGGGGGGTAATACTGATTGGAAAATAAGCGAAAAGGGTACTGTCTCCAAGGATATCTTACAGTAGAAGCATCCTTCATCATTCCAATTGTTCTGTTTTTATACATTTTCTTGATTTTTACAGCTTTTTTTCTATATAGTAAGTGTCTGCTGGCACAAGACTGTTATTTGTTGAGTTTTCGAGGGAGTGTTTTTACCCATTGGTCAGAAGGATATGGTGAGGTGATATATGGACGTCTGTCTGGGAGGAATAGAGAAGCAATATATCATTACATAGAACAAAGAACCATCCAACTATATGAAGGGGGAAAATACCCGGCTTTTCAAAAGGAAACAGAACAAATCACAGTTGAGGGGGCAAAGGTAGTAATAACGGTAAGGGGAAAAGTAAGGATTCCCTTTTGGCGGGAAAAAATATTGGAGACAGAGTCCCAGGCAGCGATGACGGACCCCATTACCATAATCAGGGAAGCAAGGAGGATAGAATAAGAATTGTTGGAAAGCAAGTATTATAAAGATATGAATCATAATTATTTGATTTTAAAATGCCGCCAGGAGCAGACAAGGGATAAGTATCAGCTTAAAATGATTACGGATAACAAGATCCCGGGCTTGCTGAGCTGCAGCACAAGGTTTATAAACGGTGAGACCTATTTGTATTATGAAGTAAACTCCCTGCAATCTCTGAAAATGTTATATGAATATAAGAAATTGAATAAAAACCAGGCCATTCGCATTTTAACAGGGTTTAGAGGGGTATTGAGGGAAATCCAGACATTTTTACTGACAGACACCAGATTGCTGCTTATGCCGGAGTATATTTTCGTTAATTGGGAAACAGAAGAAACTTATTTTGTTTATTATCCTTACGAAAAGGATGAACAGGAAAGCGGTATTCAAGTCTTTATGGAATTTCTGATAGGTGTAATAGACCACCAGGATGAACAGCTGGTGGATATGGTTTATGGTTTGTGTCAGTTGGCGGAGAGGGGACGGTTTACAGCGGAGGAAATAGATTATTATCTGGAGGGAGCCTCTTTTGCCGACGAACAGAGATCAGGCAGCCAAAAAGCAACAAAGCCTGGTTTTGACAGCCGGGAAAACGAAGAGTATGACCATGTGGAAGAGCAGACGGCTATAAGCGAAGAAGAGCTGGTATATGTGCCGCCGATAGAGAAAGGCCAGGAAATTAAATTTATCATAACAGCATTGGTATCGGTGACCGGAGCTGTTGCCGTTTTATATATCCAAAACCGCTATCTGTTAACGTCACAGGAACTCCTGGTATCATGGGTCTTACTATTTACCTTCTTATTGATTTTGCTGATTACCGGTATGGTTTACCTTCTTCTTAAGTTCAGCATATGTTCTGAAAGGCGGGCTCAGGCAGACGCTGCTCCAAGAATGGAAAAGGAAGGTGAAGAAGAATATAAGATGGTTAATGTTCAGGAGGCCCCAGCCCCTGAGCGATATGGGGATACTGTTTTTTTATATGCCTCCGAAGAAGTAAGGGAAAACAAACTGTACGGCATGAATAAAGGTAATAAATACCACATTGATTTGGGCCGGTTGCCCTGCACAGTGGGAAAGATAGCGGGATGTACAGATTTTTGTATAGCAGATGCATCCATCAGCCGGATGCATGTAAAATTCACCGGCCGGGAAAGTGCTGTTTTTATGACCGACTTAAACTCCACTAACGGCACGTATAAAAACGGACTGCGCCTGCAGCCCAGTGAGACAGTACAAATCGAACCGGGAGATGAAATCCGGCTGGGGAAATTAACTTTTTGCTACCGCTGAAAGTGTTATAATACAAATAACTTGGCAAATGAAGCAAATAAAATAACTAGTTATAATTGTCACCTTTCCTGACAGTTATGTGTGTTATATATGAAGTAGCAGTCGGCACGGAGGTTATTAGATAAGATGAAAGCAGATATTGAAGATGTATTTGATAAGTTCGGTAATATGCTATATAGAATTTCCGTTGTGATGCTGAAAAATTCACATGATGCGGAGGATGCGGTGCAGGATACCATGATCAGATATATGGAAATTACAAAAGAGTTTGCGGATCAGGAACATTTGAAAGCATGGCTAATCAGGATCAATATCAATATCTGTAAAAATAAGCTGCGCTTTTACCGATATCATCCCAATATAGAAATCGATGAGCTGCGTTCCCATTATATTGAAAATGAAGACATGCTGCTGATGGAGGAACTGATGAAGCTCCCGGAGAAGTACAAGGAAGTATTACTGCTGTTTTATGTGGAAGGTTATAAAATCAGAGAAATCAGCGGAATGCTGAAGATAACCGAAAGCACAGTTAAGAAGAGGCTGGAACGGGGACGTAAGAAGCTTAATGAAGGTATGGGAGGTGCGGAAAATGTCTGAGACAGAATATAGCCGGTTAAAGGATGCTGTAAACCGTATTGCCATGGATGAGGAAGCCGGTCAGCGGATAATTCAAAATTGTAAAAGAATAAATCGTCATAATTATAGGATCAGGAAAGGAATGTTGGCTGCCGCGTTTACAATCTGTTTTTTATTAACGGTAGTGATAATGACAGCAAGTCTAAAGGGTAATGATACCGGTATAGTTGTATATGCGGCAACAGAAGAAGGAAGTCAGTGGATAAAACTGGAGCGGGGAAAGAAAAAATTGTTTCTGGATAACAACTATTGTATATTCCAAATAGAACTTCCGGAAAATTATCTTTATCAGCAGCAGGGAATGTCCATTGGAAATGACTACGTCCGTACCGAAGGAAATACGATATATTATCATATCAGTGAGGAAGAAGGGGTCTATGGACTTCCTTCGCAGATGACGGGAACAATCAGAATCAATATAGTGGATGACAAGGGAAAATGGGTCAAAACAATTTTATTGGAAATAACCCGCGAAGACAATGAATGCTTTGCAGAACTGAAATATGAGAAGTGAGAAGGTGAAAAAGATGTTTTACCTGAAAACGGCATTGGCCAATATAAAACGTTACAAATATAAAAGTTTCTTAAATATTTTGATTTGTATTCTGGTGGTGTACCTTTTAAATATTTATGTCGGAAATATTGACAGTACCAAAGAGCAGCTTGCAGATTTGCCGGCGGCCATTCCCGTATCTGCCGGTATCAGTAATCTGGACGGCACGATGGATGCCGGACTTAAGATTAAAGAGGAGATAATCAGAGGAATTGAAGCATCCGAATATATAAAGGATGCGGTTTTTACGGTGCAGCTGAAAATGGGATTGGGCGTATTTGCACCGGAGGATTATGCGGGAAAACTCAATTACTTTGCGGCGGGAATCAATGATATCAAAGGGGTGCCCGGTCTGAAAGAGGAAGAAATCCGGCTGGCGGCGGGCAGTACACTAGCGGTTTTACAATCGGATCGCAAGGATTGTATCATGGACCGCAGTATTATGGAGAAGAATGGGCTTAAGACAGGGGATACCGTAACCTTGACCATCTATTATTATCGTTATGGAAATTATCATGAGATATTTATTGAACCGCTGACGATTGGTGATTACCGGATTGTGGGCAGTATGAATATGACAGAATATATCGGGGAGGGGGCACCGCCCTCGATTCTTTTGCCGCTTCAGACAGTGCGGGAGAGCTTCAGACAGGCGGATATCGATTTTACTGCGGACTCAGCTTCCTTTTGGCTCATTGATCCTTTTAGGCTTAATGATTTTAAAAAGGAAATGCATGATCTTGGCCTGCTTCCGGTAATTGCGTCAGCAGAGTTTAAATATGACGGAAACGCGCTTACAGTCAGGGACGAAACCTTTATTCAGGCCGCCCGGCGTCTGGAAGAAAGTCTGACATTGCTGGGAGGAATGCTTCCCCTTTTTATTGTTATTATTGCTTTTATCGGATATATTACCGCTTATTTATTGATCCAGAACCGGCGGGCAGAGTATGCCACTATGCGTTCCTTGGGAATGGGAAAAGGTCATTGCTTCATGGTTTTGTTTATGGAACATGGGGCTGTGGAACTGACCGGCTGTATGCTGGGAAGTCTTTTGTCACTTTTTTTCGTCACCGTCAGGACGGAAGTACTGTGGGCATCAGCGGCAATCTTCCTGCTATTTTATCTGGCCGGAACAGCAGTAGCACTATTATATCTGAACCGGCTGAGTGTTATGGCAGTTCTGACCAAAAATGATTAGGGGCAGAAAAGGAGAAAACGGAATGGAAATATTGAAAGTAGACCATGTAAGCTATTCTTACCGAACAAA
This sequence comes from Lachnospiraceae bacterium, assembly GCA_031555615.1. Taxonomy (GTDB): domain Bacteria; phylum Bacillota; class Clostridia; order Lachnospirales; family Lachnospiraceae; genus UBA935. The sequence goes on from JAVBUF010000056.1 coordinate 29,828, forward strand.
GTACCAGACCATTGAGGCGGTGAAGGATGTTTCCTGCAGTTTTGAGGCGGCAACCATGTATGCTGTGACCGGAGAGTCGGGCAGCGGAAAAAGTACCCTTCTTTCGCTGATGGCAGGTTTGGATCTGCCCACCCAAGGCAGTATTCTAATTGAAGGTGTTAATATGAAAGCCATGAATCGGGACCAATACCGCCGGAATGCCGCTTCTGTTGTGTATCAGTCTTTTAATCTCTTCCCATTGCTTACGGCATTGGAAAATGTGATGTATCCCATGGAGCTTAAGGGCATCAGGAGAAAGGAAGCCGCAGCCGCAGCCAAAGAACTGATTGGCCGTGTAGGGCTGCCGGAAAAAATATTCCGGCAATACCCCCAGATGATGAGCGGCGGGGAACAGCAGCGGGTGGCCATAGCCAGAGCATTGGCGGCCGACGGAAAAATACTTTTGGCAGATGAGCCGACAGGCAATCTGGATTCGGAAAATGAGCAAAATATCGTCAATCTTCTGAAGATGTCTGCTCATGAAAGAGGCTATACAGTAATCGTAATTACCCATAATCCAGAGGTTGCGAAGGCGGCGGATACAATCTACAGAATGAAGGACGGGCGATTATGATGATCAGAAACAGTCTTCGTCAATTGTGGCGGACACCGGTAAAAACAGTTTTGTTCTTTCTTTTGCTGGCTTTTTCTGCGATGATGGTCTGCATTGGCGGCAATCTGTGGTATCTTTGTGCTGTCAATATGGAGCGTTTCGAAAGTATTTTTACCACTATCGGAACGGTAGAACAGAAGCCGGAGCGAACCGCCCAATATGAAACGTGGGATGCCGAAAGAGGCGACTATGTATATCGCACCAAAAAAGTATGTGGGGAACCGGTATCTCCTTCGGTGCTGGACTTTGAAGGCGCAGGGTATCTGAGCGGACCCGAGCGGCGCTGTTTTTATGCGGCTTATGTGCCGGAGTATAAAATTATTGATGAGAATGCAGGTTGGGGTCATGTAATGATAGTAACAGCATCTCCGTTAGAAGACTGTATACCGGCAGGACCCGTAAAAATGAAAATAAAAGAAATATTATTCAGTACTTATCCTGTAAATACACAATATTTTAATTACTGCGATCATTATAATGCCCAGCCGGAAAAGCTGAACGCAAATAAGACCTATGTGATGGATTTGTGGGAGCGTCCGCCCCACGGATGGGAGATGGGAAGCACAGATGGGTATGAGTATATTCCCGGGGAGGGAATCAGTACAAGACAGGCCGCATCCGATGGAACCTTGCTTCCCAATCAGCTTCCGGGGCAGCCGGTTGTGGAAATACAAGAAGACTTTCACGCTACGGAAGATTATAAAATGTGGGAAGCACTGGCCCGGGAAAGGGAAATGACCTATCATACCATTCCGGTAACAGCAACGGAAAATATTCATTTGATGATGCCCTTTTATACCGGGGATGCTTATGTGGCAGAGGGCAGCGAGTTTACGGAAGAAGATTACAGTGAAGGAAATAAGGTATGTCTGATATCAAGAAGGTTTGCCAGGCGTAATCAGCTATCGGTAGGAGACAGTCTCCGGCTGCCTCTGCGTTATGCCAATTATGCGGAATCAGCAAGTCTTGGATGGGCCAGCGGTTTACTGAATGCGGCTGGAGAAGCATATCCGGTATTTGAAGAAAGCGACTACATGATTCAGGGAATCTATGAGCTTGCCCCCGGAGCGTCCAAAGCCAGAGGATATCGTTTGGAAGACAATGAAGTAATTGTGGCCGCAGCATCCATTAAAAACAGTGATGAAAGAAACATTGCCGATTACGGCCCCATGAAAGGCTATACCACTTCTTTTCAGATACCCAACGGCAGTATCGGCCGGTATCTGGAGGCTTGGGAAAAACTGGGGATTGATAGTCTGGAAATTTATTTTTATGACAAAGGATATTCCCAATTGGAAGACGGATTGAAAAATATGAAAAAGATGGCATACATCCTGTTGATTGCCGGGGTCATGACAGCCATCCTGATTTTGATATTTTTCTGTAATATGTTTATAACCAGACAAAAGAAGCGAACTGCCGTGGAACGTTCCCTGGGAGCCGGCAAAATGCAATGTGTTCTTTCGCTTTTAATGGGAATTATATTCATTGCCGGATTGGGAAGTGTGGCGGGAAGTACAGCGGGACATTTTCTCACCGGGAAAGTTGCCGAGGGAATGAAAAACATGGTGCGTTATGATACCACCTACAGCAACGGAGCATTGGGAATGGACGCTGATGCAAAGGAAACGGAAATCACCATTGATACTTCCAGGGGAAGTATGGCAGTTACGGTGCTGGCAGCCAGCGGTGTACTGCTGCTGACCATAGGAATTTCCCTGGCAGGAATTTCTAAAAATCTAAAAAATGAGCCCTTGATTTTATTAAGCAGTAAGGAAGAATAAAAATTAGTAGTTGACATGCAAAAAACCGCGTGCTATCATACGCTATATAAAGAACAGCAAAGACGCTGTGGACTTCAGTCCACAGCGTTTTTTTGCAGTTATAGGAAAATCCTTGTTCTGTCAGGAGATTCCGGAAAGGAGTTGATTAGTTAAATAATGTTATATATCTGCACAAAGGTGTGTGATGATGCGGTGGTATGTTAAGCCCACAGTATATCACGCACCTTATTAAATTTAAGGAGGAGAAAAAGTATGTATTCAGCAGTTGACACAATTTGGGTTTTGATCGGAGCAGTATTGGTATTTTTTATGCAGGCAGGTTTCGCAATGGTGGAAACCGGATTTACCAGGGCCAAGAATGCCGGCAATATTATTATGAAAAATCTGATGGATTTTGCCTTGGGAACATTGGTGTTCTGGCTTATCGGTTTTGGCATTATGTTTGCCGGAAGCGGGGCATTTTTTGGGGGATTTGATTTTTTTATTCAGGGTGATTACAGTTCCACTTTCCCCTCTCCGGCATTTGTTATTTTCCAGACAGTATTTTGCGCCACAGCCGCAACCATTGTATCGGGAGCAATGGCAGAAAGAACTAAATTCAGTGCATATTGTATTTACAGTATCGTAATCAGTGCATTAATATATCCCATTTCCGGTCACTGGATCTGGGGTGGCGGCTGGCTTTCACAGTTGGGATTTCATGATTTTGCAGGTTCTACCGCAGTACACATGGTAGGTGGCGTAGCGGCATTGATCGGTGCCAGGATGTTAGGTCCCCGTATCGGAAAATATTCCAAAAGCGGTAAAGTAAAAGCAATTCCCGGACATAGTCTGACACTGGGAGCATTGGGCGTCTTTATTCTTTGGTTTTGCTGGTTCGGATTTAACGGCTGCTCGACGGTTTCCATGACCGGAGATGAATCCATTATTGCCGCCGCAAGCATTTTTGTTACAACAAACATTGCCGCCGCAACAGCAACAGTGGCAACCATGATCATTACATGGATCCGCTATAAAAAGCCTGATGTATCCATGACGTTAAATGGTTCACTGGCAGGTTTGGTTGCGATTACCGCAGGCTGTGATGCGGTATCACCTGTAGGAGCATTTTTTATCGGATTAATCGCCGCATTTGTCTTGGTAGTTGTCATCGAATTTGTTGAAAAAGTTCTGAAAATTGATGATCCTGTCGGAGCAGTTGCCGTACATGGAGCCTGCGGCGCAGCAGGAACGATTTTAACCGGTTTGTTTGCTTTAGAAGGAGGAGCTTTTTATGGCGGCGGATTCAGGATGCTGGGTGTGCAGACGCTTGGAGTTGCCGCCGTAATTGCCTGGATTGTTGTGACAATGACAATTGTTTTTTTTGTTATTAATAAAACAATTGGCCTGCGTGTTTCAAAGGCAGAAGAAATGGTGGGATTGGATATCGAAGAACACGGACTGATCAGCAGTTATGCTGACTTTATGACAGTGCCGTCAGGAGCAGACTTTAAACATCATGTAGAAACCGAAGAAGTTCCGGTTGATATTGCCATACCGGTTTCCAGGACTTCTCAGCCGGATGCCAAGATGACAAAGGTAGTGGTGGTTACCAAACAAAGAAAATTTGAAGCACTAAAGGATGCATTGGATCAAATCGGTATTACAGGAATGACTGTAACACAGGTACTTGGATGTGGTATGCAAAAAGGCAGTAATGAGTTTTACAGGGGTACTCCCATCGAAACCACCCTTCTGCCAAAGATTAAAGTAGAAATCGTAATTTGCAAGGTTCCGCTGGAATTGATTGTAGAAACCATTAAAAAAGCCCTTTATACAGGTAATATCGGTGATGGTAAAATTTTTATCTATGATATAGAAAATGTAATCAAAGTAAGAACCGGCGAAGAAGGTTATGATGCTTTGCAGGATGAAGAATAAACAGGTATTTTGAAAAAGATGTTCAAACTTACAGGTGTTTGAGCATCTTTTAAATAATTCATGAGAATATAATTTCAAAAGGTGCCTCGCCCTCCAATTCTTCAGCCGCTATCCGCATTTTGCGGCTGACTTCCAGCTGCTGAAGCTGGTCAAGCTTTAGCAGCGGTGTCAGGTCATATACATCCGGGCAGTCCAGGATGACCTTTTCAAGACTGGTTATTTCCTCCAGGATATCAGCCAAGGTCTCAATCTCGATGATGGAATCATCGCACAATTGGATCGATTGCAGTGCTCTGACCGCAGTCAGCTGCTGCTTATCAGGAATTTCACTGACGCTGAGATTGTATAGACGCCGATCGGCAAAATAAGGCAGGACATCAGCAATTGGAAGACCGATGGCTTCCAGATTGGTAAGCTTTGGCATTTGGGCAAGGGGAGAAAAATCCCGGCAGGGTATTTCACTAATGCGCAGGAATTCGACAGCGGGGCAGCTGATCAGCGGAGACAGATCCACAACCTGTGTTTCCAGTACACAGACATAGGATAAATACTGCATATTGGCCAAGGGTGATAAATCCCGGATGGGATTGTTGATTAATTCAAGGCTTTCGATATTCTCCAGTTTCGCCAGCGGAGAGATATCCCGAAGTTCCTCCTGACCGCAAACGGAAATATGGGTAAGATTGGGCATCATGGTCAAGTCCTCCAGGGAAATGACAGAGCCCGGCTCAGTATAGTTATGGGACGAACTAAGATCAAAATATTCCTGAAGATCGGCGGCAGCTTCGGCATACCAGATATAAAGCTTACGAATTTTTTTCAAGTCATCGGTCAAAACCGGGTCTTCTTTCGGTATACCCAGGCTTTTTTTGACCGCTAGGGCAATAAGCGGTTCGGCAAAGGATACCGAATCACTAATCTCCTTATTTGAAAACGGCTTTGCTGCTGACGGCAGGGCGGAATTTTGTTCGTCAGCCGGCAAGACAGCTTGGGCATTTGTATCTGGTGTGGAAGCAGGGAGCTGATTGGTGGTTAGTTTGTTTGACAAGGAAAGAGAAACCGAAACAGAATCCGGCTGGTTTGCTCCTGCTTTTTTGGATAGCAGCAGGGGGCTGATCAGGATACCGCAAAAAAATGACAAAGCTGTAATTGAAAATAAAAGGATAAGGTACAATTCCGTCGTATGCTGCTTTTTTTGAACTGACAACAGCGCTTTTTTCAATTGCTCGGCAGTTTGGTATCTGGCTCTGGGAACAAGAGAACGCCCTTTTTTTAATATTTGGGCAAGCTTGGTAGGAAATATTTCTGCAGTAGATTCTTCGGCTCCGGTTACCGCAAATTGTAAAACCGAACAGCAGGAAAAGATATCCGAGCGGATATCTGATTGGGCGTAGCCGTATTGTTCCGGCGCAGCATACCAGAAGGTTGCGGCAATAAAGGTATCGTGATCGGAATCCTCATAATATTTTCGGGCAATGCCGAAATCGATCAATGTGATTTTACCGTCTTTATCAATAATAATATTCTGGGGTTTAATATCACGATGGATAACAGGGGGATTCTGACGGTGCAAATAGATTAAAATATCGCAAAGCTGTACCCCGATAGAGATAACTTCCGCAGTGTTAAGATCCTTCTGGGCAACATAACAATCAAGCGTAATGCCCTCGATATAATCACGGACAACGCATAGATATTCGTCATTTTCATATTGTCCGGTAAAGGCCGGCAAACCGCTGTAATGGAGAGACTGGAGAATTTCACTTTCATTTAGACCAAATTCAGACTTACGATAACATTTGGCTACATATTTTTTATTATCCGGTTTCTTTTCCACCAGAAAGGTTTCACAGCTATTTGATGTGGCAAAGCATTCGCAAAGCTCATAATCGGTTAAAAAATCTGACGGAAAGTGCTCTCCTCCTGCGGCAGAAACAATTTGATCAAAATCGTCCATGGCAGTTACTCCAATACTCTGAGGCCATGCTTATCCAGCAGCAAATTAGTGTCGATGGGATCAAACTGATGGTTGATACAATAAATCAGCGCAGCATCCCGCTTGATCTTGGGGTAAAGGGGAGAAAACTCAACAATACGCAAAAGTGCCTGTGTTTCTTCACAGGTAAGCATAAATCCAAGCGCAAGCATGATCAGCTTGTCCCGGGAAGGATTTTTTTTGCGGCCGTTAAATAACTGGTTGGCATAATCGCGGGAGAGATTGGAGCGGAGGATAACAGCAGTCTGCTTTAACCCCTTTTCCTGAAGCAATCCTTTCAGGTGCTCGCTTAGTTCAAAGGTACGAAGATGATTTTGATATTTTTCCAAAAAAAAGTCAAGATTTTGTGTTTTTTTCAAACGGTCCAGCAAGGTGGTTGTTTTGAAAACGGCTTTAGTAGTTTGCTTCATCGAACTGTTTCCTCCGGTCCATGGTGAATTGTTTGTGGCTGTTGCTTCCTATTCCTGAATTTCCGAAAGGTGCGTGTCAGGGCCAGTGCCCATTGGTGTTTCTGGTGTTTCCAATTGTAACATTTTTGCTGTGAAAATGGTAGTGCTGACAGCACAGTTTTTTGACAGTGAGATATTTTAGAAACAAAAGTGCAGAATAAAGTGCTGATGGCACAACAAAATGATTCATATATATGTTTTAATTAAGTAAATAGAAACCAATGCAGATTAATTATCTTGAAGAGCAAAATAACTGGAGGGTGTATGAGTATTTTCGGTTTTATAAAAAACAAAATAATAAAAGAAAAGCAGGAAAAACCGCAAGGACCGCAAGGACCTGTAATGTATATTTTTAGTGCATTAAATGGCAATGTAATTCTTAATTTACCTATGGAAATAACTTGGCGGCTGTTTGGTACGCTTAAGGCGGAAGCCGAGGCTGAATTGCGAAAGGATGCAGCATTTGAACAACAATTTAGTTTATTTTCAGCAAAGGCTGAAAAAGAATATAAAGAAATCAAGCCAACACTGCAAAATCCTAATATAGATATTATAAATGATCCTATTCGACTGCTGTCTAAAAAAACAGGGATATCCCTTAAAAAGCTGGAAGAAATGAATGGTGTACATCTGTTTATGTATAAGGTTGATTATACCATAAGTCCATATGGACAGCCATTTCCCGTACAATGTTCAACTTTATTCTTCTTTATGGAAGGAAAATAATAAATTACTGGGAGCAGAGGGGATATTAATTAAGCAACATGAGAAAGGTGTGCCAAATATGGGATTATTTAAATCAAAAGCGGTAAAACGATTATCAATGGCAAATAAAGTTTTTATGCAGAATGCTACGGTAACTGAGAAAGGTTTTCTTCATAGTCTTTTAGTATGTAATACATGTGGCAGAAAGCTTTATATTCCATTTAATTCATTTGTGAACCCGCCACCGGAGATAGCGGCAAAGTATACTGCTTTTATGGCTTACCGGCATCAAAGCAATGGTGAAACTTATTGTACCGCCGGGTGCCATATAGGTGGTTGTGCCGGCAGACTGGTACAATTTAAAGCGGTACCGTGTTATCGATTAATTAAAGAGTAACAGGAAGTAATATCCATGCAAAAACTGCTATAATTTTACTAATATAGATTATTGCTAAGCCCCCGTTTTAAAAAGAATATTATCATGACCTCCCAACATGTATTATTATAATAATTATGTTGGGAATTTTTATGCATAAATATATTGAGCATCTTTTGCATTTCAGTTCTGTACATTTGTGGGAATTATGTTATATAATAAAAAAAACATGAACTGATCTGAAATTCAGGAAAGAGGGATTACATATGAAGATTAACATCTATTATGGGGGAAGAGGTTTTATGGATGACCCCACTTTATACGTGATTAATAAAATGCAGGCAGTGTTGGAAGAGCTCCACGTTACGGTGGAACGGTTTAATTTGTATGAATTGAAAAACAGCATTACCACATTACCTCAGACATTGAAAGCAGCAGACGGCATTATTTTGGCGACAACTGTAGAATGGTACGGAATCGGCGGATTTATGCAGCAGTTTCTGGATGCCTGCTGGCTATATGGCGATAAAGATAAAATTGCCAAAATTTACATGTGTCCCATTGTAATGGCCACTACATACGGAGAGCGGGAAGGGAAATTAAACCTGGCCACAGCATGGGAGATTTTGGGCGGGATGCCCTGCAGTGGTATCTGCGGATATATTACCGATGCCACCCTGCTGGAAAACAGCGGGGACTATACCACAATTATAGAGAAAAAGGCAGAAAATATGTACCGCACCATTAACCAGAAACTGCCTACCTTGCCGGCCAGCAACCAAGCAGTAAAACAGATGGTTTCCCTTACTAAGAATATTGATTTAACACCGCAGGAATCAGAGCAGCTTTCCCAGTATGCGTCCGATGATGTTTATGTGCAAAGGCAAAAAGAAGATATTCAGGAACTTACCAGCCTGTTCCGGGATATGATGGGAAGTAGTGAACAGGATGACAATTCAGAATTTATAGCTGATTTTAAGAATAGTTTTGCACCCAAGGCAGGATTTAAAGCAGTCTATAAGCTGGTTATAGATAATCGGAAAAAAGCATTATATATCGAAGTCAATGGCACAGATATAGATTGTCATTATGGTGAAAAAGGTGTTAATGGCATTGCGGATCGTGCTGATGTGGAAATGCAGATCAGCAGGACGACCCTAAATGAAATTATTTCATCCCGAATGACTTTTCAGCGGGCGTTCATGGCAGGGGAGATGAAGATGAAGGGTGATTTTAAGATTTTAAGAACTTTAGATCAAATTTTTACATTTATGGGATAAGAGTATGTAACCATTATATATTGGAAAAGAGGAATGGAAAATGAAAAAAGAAGATTGTATTTTCTGTAAGATTGCGGCCGGAGAAATTCCGTCGGAGACATTATATGAGGATGATTTATTTCGGGTTATTTTGGATGTAGGTCCGGCCAGTAAAGGTCATGCATTGATCCTTCCAAAGGAGCATTATGCTGATTTGTGGGAGCTTCCGGAGGATATGGCAGCAGAAAGCATTAAGTTAGCCAGAAAAATGACAGCAAAAATGAAAAAAGCATTACAATGTGATGGTTTCAACCTGGTTCAGAATAATGGATATGCAGCCGGACAGACGGTATTTCATTTTCATCTGCACATGATTCCCCGTTATGATAACGGAGAAAAAATGGTAAGCTGGAAGGTGGGAACACCAACGCAGGAAGAATTGAAAGAAATCAGAAAAACAATTATAGGATAATGGATGAATGAGAATAATACAGGTTGCGGAAATCACCCATAATATAAAAGAAATGTGTGTGGAAGCCAATCACTTTCTTACGGCAGATATGGAAGAAGGATTGTGTAAAGCAACAGCGGCGGAAACATCACCCGTGGGAAAACGGATACTGGAGCAGCTACAGGATAATCTGAGGATTGCCGGGGAAGATATGATACCAATTTGCCAGGATACCGGTATGACGGTAGTATTCGCGGAAGTGGGTCAGGATATATCGTTTCAGGGAGGCTCTTTGGAAGAGGCCATCCAGGAAGGGGTGAGGCAGGGTTATGCAGAAGGGTATTTAAGAAAGTCAGTAGTGGGAGACCCCCTATTGCGAAAGAATACCGGTGATAATACGCCGGCGGTGATTCACTATATGATAGTCTCCGGCGATAAAGTAAAAATGACGGTAGCACCCAAAGGATTCGGAAGCGAGAATATGAGCAGGATTTTTATGCTGAAACCATCTGACGGCAGTGAGGGAGTGGGAAATGCTGTCTTGACAGCGGTAAAGGAAGCGGGTCCCAATGCCTGTCCGCCGATGGTGGTGGGAGTAGGAATTGGCGGTACCTTTGAAAAATGTGCTTATTTAGCCAAAAAAGCGCTGACTCGTCCCATTAATCAATCTTCACAGCTTCCCCATATAAAAGAAATGGAAGAGGAATTATTGAGAAAGATTAATGGCTTGGGAATCGGTCCGGGCGGACTGGGCGGATCGACTACAGCACTTGCGGTTAATATTGAAACCTTCCCTACCCATATTGCCGGATTGCCGGTAGCAGTTAACATTTGCTGCCATGTAAACAGACACAGTATTCGAGAAATATAAAACGCGTTTCTTCTATATATAATGTAATAGAATTATTATATATAGTGTTAGTATTTTTTACACATACAATATACAGGATAAATGAGTGGCTAATATGATAAAACAAATAGTGGCACCGATTAGCAGAGAAGATGCCGGGGAGCTGAGAGCAGGCGATTATGTATCCATTACAGGAACCATATATACCGCCAGAGATGCAGCACATAAAAGAATGTATGAAGCTTTACAGGAAGGGAAAGAATTACCGGTAGATATAGAAGGAATTACTCTTTATTATATGGGACCGTCTCCAGCCCGTCCGGGGCGTCCCATCGGTTCGGCCGGGCCAACGACAGCCAGTCGGATGGATAAATACACCCCCGCCTTATTAGACTTGGGACAGATTGGAATAATCGGAAAAGGCAAACGTTCTCCAAAAGTAAAAGAATCCATGATAAAAAACGGAGCAGTATACTTTGCTGCTGTCGGCGGAGCAGGTGCGCTGCTATCCAAGGCGATTGTGCAGTCGGAAGTGGTTGCTTATGAAGATTTGGGGGCGGAAGCCATCAGAAAGTTGGAAGTAAAAGACTTTCCCGTAATTGTGGTGATGGATTCTCAGGGAAATGATTTATATGAAAATGTGAAGTGTGAGGAATGATATGCGGATAGCATTGATGGTATTAAGGCTTTTTTTTATAGCTCCCTATTATGTATATAGAATCTGGCGGTATGGCAAAAATAAGAAAACGGTACAGGCGGAAGCTTTTGCTTATATAAAAAAGGTGACTAAAGCCGCTAACCGTGCCGGACGGGTTACCATAAAATCCTATGGAATGGAGAATATACCAAAGGAAAATGGGTTTGTATTTTTTCCCAATCATCAAGGCTTGTTTGACGTATTAGTATTTTTGGAATCCTGTCCCAACCCTTTTGCTTTTGTGATCAAGAAGGAAGCCAGTAATATTATACTTTTAAAGCAGGTAAGCCAGGCCCTTGGTTCTTATGTAATAGACAGGGAAGATGTGCGGCAATCAATGGGAATTATTAATCAAATGACGGAGGAAGTAAAGCAGGGGAAGAATTTTGTTATTTTTCCGGAAGGAACCCGGAGTAAAAAAGGGAATGAACTTTTGGATTTTAAAGGCGGCAGTTTTAAAAGTGCTACCAAAGCAAAGTGTCCGATTGTGCCATGTGCCTTGATTGATTCTTTTAAACCCTTTGATGAAAACTCAATCAAACCGGTGACAGTCAAGCTGATTTATCTTCCGCCTCTATATTATGATGAATATAAGGATATGAAAACAGTAGAGATAGCGGCTGAAGTAAAAAAACGAATTGAAGCCGCCATTGCAAATGCACATGATTTATGAGAGAATGAGAAAAATTTGTATGAAGTTTATCTTTACGGGGAAGTATGAGAATGCAAGGGTAAAAAACGTTACTGGTTACCGGCCGGTGAACAGCAAGTAAAAAACCATTGACAAACAATATTCCCTTAGGTATAATTACTCTTGCGTCACAAAGTGGCATATAATTAAATAGGGTAAGCAATTTATGAATATGCTTACAGATAAGAAGTTCAGACTATGGAGAAATACTCAAGAGGCTGAAGAGGCGCCCCTGCTAAGGGTGTAGGTCGTTTGCGCGGCGCGAGGGTTCAAATCCCTCTTTCTCCGTTGTGGGTTACCCACTAATATAGAAGTATCGCAATGGCGATGCTTCTATATTATTTTGGCTTTGGTAGTGCCAGGAAATTTGTTGTAAAGCAATGTAAATAAAATGTCAAAAGCAAGTAAATTAAGATTGACAATTCAGATTTAACAATGCTATAATAAAAGTCCACCGCATAGCAACTGCGGTTTTTCATTCCTCAAAAAGGGTTGAAAAAGCACTGAAAAAAATTTTTAAAAAATGTCTTGACTTCGTAAGATGCCCGTGATATTATAACAGAGTTGCGTCTCACAAGACAAACAAAGAACCTTGACAAATAAATAGTAATGCAACCCTGAAAAATTCTAAAAAGAATAATTCAGAACAAAGAAACGAACCAAAAACAGTAAAAAAGTTCAAATTGTAGATTTGAACTCGAAGAATCTTTGATTCTTCCGGGTGAAAAAATGCGATACGGACAAAACGGATTAAAATTAGCTAGCTAATTCTAACCCAGATCAAAAACTTTTAGTGAGAGTTTGATCCTGGCTCAGGATGAACGCTGGCGGCGTGCTTAACACATGCAAGTCGAACGGAGTTAACATTTGCGAAGTAAGTAGTTTACTATGAACGGAGCTGTTGTTAACTTAGTGGC
>JAVBUF010000073.1:0-34218 GCA_031555615.1 Lachnospiraceae bacterium
ATCTGAGTTTATTTTAGATGTTTCTCTTTTAAAACGTCTATAAATATATATATCTTCTTTCAAACGGTTTGTCAAGAAAATTTTGGCTTTTTATCCGTATTTTACCGTTATTCTAAAGAATTTCCACTCAAACTGTTGTCACTTACGCCTTTTTCATCAGATGTTGTACTTTTGGTGTTATTATCGCTTACTGAATCAGCAATCTTGTCAAGATCGGTAAAGGAATAGGTAACATCACTATTGTCATTATCAATTTGAACTGTGTAGCTTCTGGTAACATAACCCTCTTTACGTAACGTAATCGTGTGGCTGCCTGATACCTTGGCAAAATTCACCGGTGAGATGCCCATATAAACGCCATCCTGATAAACCTCCACTCCCTTGGGAGAATCGATATAAACTCTATAAGAGCCGGTAGTCAGGCTGTTTTCCGATACCCCTTCCGTTTTGCTGCTTTCGGGTTTGCTGCTTTCTTCGTCCATGGTAATGGTTACACTGGCTATTTCCTGACTTACCTTAATATACTGGGTAATAGTATCATAACCGGATGCCTCACAAATAATCTGATGCAAACCATAATCCATCTCCACCGCTTTGCCGATATCAACCTTGTCCCCATCCACATAAACCGCAGCTGATAAAGGTGTTACCGTAAAATATACTTTTCCGATTTCCGCTTCTTCTATTTCAATATCACCAAGATCAATAATTGCCTCTTTATTTCTTTCAATCGTCACCGGTCTGACAGTATCAATCCCCCGGCAGGTGATATGTACATCATAGCTGCCTTCCGGAACCGTTAAAAGCATATCATCCGTAATCTCCTGAATAACCGTCTGACCCACTTCAATCCATCCGCCAATGACATATGCATCGTTCTTAAGCCGCAGATATCCATGTCCTTTTTCCACCATTATGCTAAGAATATTATGCCCGATCCCTTTAATGGTCACAACATCCTTAGCGATAATATCTGCCGCTTCCACTAATTTCCCCTCTGAAACGATCAATGCACTGTTCTTTATGCGATAATTTCCATCTCCGATCACAGCACTTCCATTTCCACTGTCAATGCTGTATTTGGAAATAGATTCATAGGCAAAGGCCTGGTCGGATAGCTTAATACTTGCCAGTTTTTTGCTTTCTTTCATAAAACAGACATCAACGATATCGCCCATCTGGATCTGAGGCATTGACATCACATTATTGTATTTATCACTGACAAGCGTCGCTCCGTCATAATCCAAAGTATAGCTTTTACCTAACTCTATGTTAACCAAAACAATTTTTTGTTCTTCTGCATTTACCATTTTCACAACTGCCGTATCGGCAGAATCATATGTACCAATGGTAGATTGTTTAGGCTGTTCCTCATTTTCAAAAGCGCTCTCAAAGGTTGCCTCATGGGCCAACCCCGTACTGCTGCAGCCGGTGAGACAAACTCCGGCACACAATATCCAGAACAGACGCTTTAACTTCTGATTGTTTCTCATATTACACTTCCTCTCCTGCGTATATCAGTATATCATAAGTTTTCTAATTAGAATAGTCTGTAATTGGAGCGGTAGTTTTCTAAAAACAGCTGTTTATCCCTTTCCTGGCCGATTAATTTTTCTAATTTTTCCAGGTTTTTTCCGGGAATCCAGGCCTTTCCGGAGTTGTAATAGAAGTTGACTATTTTCCAGAATTTTTCAGGATAAAAGAGCCGGTAATACAATTGAGTATGATCTGCCCCGCTCATTTCCCGTTCTTCCAGATATGCCGAAAGCAAATCCTCTCCCACAGCCTGGGACCAATTGCTTTTTTCCAGCAATTTACGCATAAATAAATATAAGTCACGAACCGGATTATCGATAATACATTTCTCAAAGTTGATCAGACTCCACCGGTTATCCGAAACCAGGATATTGTGATACTGATAATCACCATGACAGACAATACCTGCGGATTCCTGTTTTTCCTCTTGTGAATAATAATGAAGTTCTTCGGTTACCTGCAAAGCCAGGTTAAAGAAGTAGTCATAGGATTTCATCAGATAAATTTCAAAGTCTGTTTTCTGGCTTTTTTCCTTTAAATACCTGCGAACCTTCTTCAGCTCTTTATTATGCTTCTCATATTCCTTTTTAATATCAAAGGATGTTTTACCCGTCATGATCTCCATTCCGGTAAGATCGGAAGCTTTATGAAGACACGCCAGTGTCCGGACTGCCATTTTGCACTCTTCCATATCACGTACATTGCATTCCCGGCCCTCAAAATAGGTTTTCAATATATAATGAACGCCATCCTGATCGGCAACCAAAAGTTCTCCCTCTTTGCTTTTGATAATACTTTCAACATGCAGATTACCCTGTTCTGCCACCTTGGTCAGCAAAGCATCTTGGAAAAGGACTTTTTCACGGGGACCCATATATTCCTTAAAAATTAAAACTCCTTTGTTTGATTCACAAAGAATAGCGCCTCGCCCTTTCCAGGTACGAAGCACTTCTATATCATAGTTTTCAAGCAAACTGACAGATCTGTCATTCACAATCATACCTCCCACATAAAAGTCATATCCTATCTTATGTGAGCAGGTCTTAAAGTATTACTGTAAAAAGTTCCTTTTTTACAGCATTCGATGGCCATTCGGCCAGATTACTTGTAACAAATATTCTTTTTTATTGTGTTCCGGATGGTCGATAACATCCGCCAACAGTCTCTGCAAAACTTCTCCCATTTCTTTTCCCGGAGACATTCCGGCAGCAATCAGGTCTTTTCCGGTTATGGCCAGGTCTCTTAGGGAAACACAATCTCCTGCTTGCATAATCTCGTCATAAACCTTTTTCAGCTTCTGCAGCCGCACTTCCTTTTCTTCCCGCCGATAGGCACTTTGGGCATCAATATCTGCTGCATTTACTTTAAGCAAGAGGGGAAATAATTCTTCGCCAACCTTGTATATCGCCCTTCTGACATGCCTGGCTTCCGGTTCTATCCGATAATCGTGGAAGCGTACCAGTTTTGATACCTTAAAAAGAGTATCATTATCAAACTTTAAGCGTTTCAGAATCCTTCTGGTTAATTCTTCCCCCTGCTCCGGATGTCCGTAAAAATGGTCAATGCCCGCTTCATCCGCGGTTTTGGTGAGGGGCTTGGCAATATCGTGAAAAAGCATTGCCAGACGCAGAATCTTGTCCGGTTCTATCTGCTGCATGGATTTCAAAATATGTTCTCCTACCGAATAACAGTGATGGGGATTATTCTGGGCAGTCTCCATACAGAGATCAAACTCCGGCAGAATCCGGGCGGTAATGCCGGTTTCATAAGCCGTTTGCAAATAATCGGGGTGAGGAGAGGTCACCAGCTTCACCAGCTCAGTCTGAATCCGTTCAGCACTGATATTTTGCAAATCCACTGCCAGCCTGCAGATGGCCTCTCTGGTTCTCTCTTCAATGGCATATCCCAGCTGGGCTGAAAATCGCACAGCCCGCATCAAACGCAAAGCATCTTCCGAGAAGCGTTCTTCCGGTACTCCAACACAACGGATGATACCCTTTTTAATATCCTCCAGACCCCCAAATACATCCACCAGCCCATCCTGATCATTATAGGCCATGGCATTAATAGTAAAATCCCGGCGTTTCAAATCCTCCACCAGATTGGCCGTAAACATCACTTCCTTAGGATGACGACTGTCCTCATAGACCCCGTCAATCCGGTATGTGGTAACTTCAAAACCATCATCCCCCATCATAATAGTAACTGTACCATGCTGGATACCGGTATCAATGGTCCGGCGAAACAGTTTCTTTACCTCCTGAGGATCGGCGGAAGTGGTGATATCCCAGTCATCCGGTTCTCTTTCCAGAATGGAATCCCGGACACACCCCCCTACCGCATATGCTTCATATCCTGCTGCCTGAATGGTCTCTATGATATTTTTCACTTTGTCCGGCATGAATATCCGCATATATCATTCTCCTTCTTCTATTACTAATATGCTCTGCCCCAGTAAACCATTTTCCCCGCAGGCTTTCCACAGTATATACAGGTTTCGGAAAGGCATTCCTGATGGAAAGGCATACAGCGGCTGGTAACTGCCATATCTTCTTTGATAGCCTCCTCGCATTCTCTCTCTCCGCACCACATGGCTTTAACAAATCCGGTCTTTTCATTAAAAGTTTTGATAAATTCCTCTTTGGTGGCCGCCACATAGGTATGCTCTTCCAGATGTTTAACGGCTGAAGCTAACATATCCTTTTGAACAGCTTCCAATACTTCCCCAACCTTCTGTTCTAATTCCTCCAAGTTCACTTCGATCTTCTCTCTGGTATCCCTGCGGCAGATCACACATTTACCGGCTTCTATATCCTTGGGACCGATTTCTACACGGATGGGAATACCCCGCATCTCCTGCTCGGAGAATTTCCAGCCTGGGCTCTTATCAGAATCATCTACCTTGACACGGAAATTGCTTAAATTGGCCTTTAACTCATAAGCTTTTTCCAGAACCCCTTCTTTTTTCTGCTGAATGGGGATGATCATCACCTGTGTTGGTGCCACCTTGGGAGGCAGAACCAAACCGGAATCATCACCGTGAACCATAATGATGGCACCAATGATTCTGGTAGACATTCCCCATGAGGTCTGGTGAACATATTTTAAGGTATTGTCTTTATCGGTAAACTGAATATCAAAGGCTTTGGCAAAACCATCGCCGAAGTTATGGCTGGTACCTGACTGCAAGGCCTTACCGTCATGCATCAATGCTTCTATAGTATAAGTAGCTTCGGCTCCGGCAAATTTTTCTTTTTCGGTTTTACGTCCCTTTACTACCGGAATAGCCAGTACCTGCTCACAGAAATCTGCATATACATTCAACATCTGCTCGGTCCGTTCCTGGGCCTGTTCGGCCGTGGCATGAGCGGTATGACCTTCCTGCCATAAAAACTCCCGGGAACGCAGGAAAGGTCGGGTTTCCTTTTCCCAACGAACAACACTGCACCATTGATTATACACTCTGGGCAGATCGCGGTAAGAATGGATATCCCCTTTATAAAAATCACAGAACAAGGTTTCTGAAGTAGGACGGACGCACATTCTTTCCTGTAAAGGATTGAGACCCCCATGGGTCACCCAGGCTACTTCCGGGGCAAACCCTTCCACATGATCCTTCTCTTTCTCCAAAAGACTCTCGGGAATAAACATGGGCATATATACATTTTCCACCCCTGTTGCTTTGAACATGTCGTCAAGCTGCCGCTGGATCAACTCCCAGATTGCATAGCCTGCCGGTTTGATTACCATACAACCCTTTACGTTGGAATAATCAATCAATTCTGCCTTTTTTACCACATCGGTATACCACTGGGCAAAGTCTTCGTTCATGGATGTAATCGCTTCAACTAATTTTTTGTCAGCCATTTTCTTTCTCCTCTTCATTTTTTATCAGACAACAAAGGGCGGTACACCTGACTCCACCCCGTAAGGGACCGAAATCTCGGCGGTACCACCCTAATTAATCGCCCCATCTGCACACAGATGAGGTTTTTCTCCTCAATTGACCGTTAACGCCGGTTCTACGTTGTATTTTCATACAAGGCTCCAAGGCAGGTTCCAAATCCTCTTCGTAAGAATCTTGCAGCAGATGATCCTCTCTCTGGGACGTGAGCAATCTGTACTAACCCTCTTCCACGCCGGTTGATATTTATGATTACATTGATTCTAGGGAATTTTTTCGCTTTTGTCAAGAGTTAAACAGTAAATTCCGCTGTCAGAGTAACCTTTTCCTCCGGCAAAATTACCGTTTCCCCTGGCGGTGCATCCGTACTCATGATAATATTTTTGACAAGCCGGTATTCTCCCTTTTCCAGCGTTCCGTACAGCCACTGATAATCTATCATACATTCTGATGTCTTGCCCGGTAAGACTATGTACGCCAAATCATGATAACCCTTTGCGCCACCTGTTGCATAGGGCAGCTCCTGCCATGTACCATCCTTTTTCATTTCCAGGAAATAATCCTCTCCGTATATCACTTCCTGATCAGTGCTGTTTTCAAATACCGCCTTAATACTTTCATCGGTTACTGCCTTAACAAACATTGTAACGCCTCGCGGACCTACCGCCAAACCATAACCGGCATTTCCCGAATATTGTTCTTTTTCCCATACAGCATATATTTCCATAACAATCATCTTATTGCCGGGAACAGTCAGCAGATAACCTCCTTCTGTTTCCGTTACCGGGCAGTCGGTATATTTTTCGCTGTAGGCCCAGGCTTTCTGACGGTACTGGCCATCCCAATACCGGGCCGTAACCGTCTGGGGCAGTACTTCAAAAGTCAGTTTTATTTCGGCTTTACTCTCAGTATTGTCTAAATAAATAATCTTTTCAAAATTCATATCCAGGGGATGGGCTCCACAGGCAGCCAGAGTAAGCATTTCATCATCCTCCCCCGGGCTGGTCCATTCATAACCTCCTGACCGGCAGGTAATTTCCTCTCCCTGGTATTGTACCTTCATCATTGGCGGTTCTGTCAGTACCGGCAAATCTAATCCTTCGTTCTCAGTTTTGGTGTTCTCATTTTTGCCTTCTTCAGGTAACCCGTCATCCGCCGGCGATAGACCCTCCTGCCTGATTTCTTCCGCTGCGGTAATGTCCGGCTCCTGTCCTGCCGAAGCACATCCTGTCAAAGCCCATGTTAAAGCTGCTGTCATAAATAGTATTTTCTTCATATTTATAACTCCCTCCTTCGTATCTCTCATTTGTAATTTACAGTGGTCTGCTTAAGATACGAATGAAGGAATAGGTTTTTATTGATTTTATTAAATTCTTTTTCCGATAACTACAAATCTCCCATCTTCTACCTGATAGTCACAGCAGGACAGCGTTATAAATTCATCACCGAACTGCGCGGTTACTCCGGTGTCATACAGCGACATTTCCTTTATATTAGAGTAGAAATCCGCAAACTCTTCTTCTGTTTCGGCCTGAAAGAATTTATAGTACTTGAACACATCCTCATCTGCATAAAACACCTGAGAATAAAATACCGCAATCAATTCATATTCCCGCTTCTCATAAAGGCTGTCGAAAAATAAACGGCTATGTTTTTTCCCATAGGTTTCATCAGCATATTTCATCAGATTGCCAAACATCTTTCCCGATTTCATAGTATGTCCATGAATAATCAGGTTGGTGGAAGGAGGACACCCGTTTTTATACGACTGCTGCTTTGTTCCGATACCGGCCTGAGAATCCGTATCCAAAATCAGGCTCCCGTTTTTATTCTCTTTTTTATAAAAATCATAAATCAGATAATAATCCTCGTTTTCCGGGGTCTGCATAACCGGATAGTCTATGACTGTATCTTCAATTTTAAGCCAGCCGGCCAGATCCTGATTTTGCTCATAAAGAGCCTGGTATTCCGGTAAAATCTCCACCTCTCGGTCTTTTCCGGCCGCCGGGGAAACCACTAACTTTTGCTTTTGAATGGCTTCTCTCTTAATGGATAGCAGCGCCTTTTGCTGCTCTGCCAGGGCATGATCTTCCGGGGTCTGAGAGCAAGCCTTGAGAAAGACTGCTGCCATCAGGACAAAGATACCGCCCCAGAGAAATAATCTTTTCTTCATTACAGTTTCCGCTTTCTTCTGTCATAATAAATGGTGATGGCCATACCGGTTAAAGCCAGGCTGCCAATGCCTGCAAGTACCCCTGGCAGTCTTTCTGACATCTGGTTTTCATCCCCGGTCTTGGGTACTTTATCCTTGACTCTGACATTCATTTTGGAGATATCTGCGAGGGCTAACGGGAGCACCTTTATTTCGATCGTTCCGGTAACTTTTGCACCCTTGATGTAAACCTCGCCAGTTTTACTGTTATAAGTGTAATCCACTCCCGGTTTCAGGAGGATTCCCCCTGCCGTTACCACAATGGAAGAGGGCAGTTGATAGCCGCCTGCGACACCAATGGTGGTTTGATAATCCATCCCGTATTGAACCTTGCCTGCACCGGAATAACTGAAATTGGTTCCACTATAAGCAATGGGATAATTGCCCCGCTGGGGAGTATCCGTTTCCGGCTCATAGGTATTACCGGCATATACCGGGGCCGGCTGATGCTGGGGTTGGGGTTGGGGCTCGGCTCCGGCGATAATCACCACCGGGCCGGTTACTTCAATACCGTTAATATGCACCGCACCGGTTATCTGATTATAGGTAAATCCGCTTGTAAGTATTATTCCCCCAACAGTAATGATAATATTTTTAGGAAGCCGCTGGCCGGCGGCGGGTACAATGGTGGTATTATAATCGGTTCCATAGGTTGCGGAAGTGCCGGCAAAAGTACCGGTTTCTACCTGATCCGTTACCGTAAAGGTTTTTCGCGTCCCTGCGGCTGTAATCGTAATATCCCCGATAATCTTATTACCGTTTATTACAATAATTCCTCTGGTACTGTCATAAGAATAATCCGTATCGCTGAGTCCATTCCCCCCTACGGTGATTGTGATAGAGCCCGGCAAGTCATAGCCTGCGGCTGCTGTCAAAGTATCTTCGTAATCAGTCCCGTAGGATGCTGTTGTTCCTCCGGTGTAGCTGGCAATATTGGTAACATCATGAGTGACACTGCGGGTTATCAAAACAGCGTCATTCGCACTAATAACAATGTCTCCGGTAACCTTAGATTTATCAATAAATATTTCTCCGGTTGTGCTGCTATAGGTATAATCACCTGCTGCCAGCGTAAATCCATCTACTGTAATGCCAACGGAAGAAGGCAATGTATAACCGGTATCCGCTACGATTGTGGTACGATAATCGGTATTATAGTCAACTGTATCACCGTTAAAGGTACCATGATCCACCTGATCTGTTACCGAATAGGTTTTGATCCGGGCAGCGGCGATAATCTCAATTTTATCGGAAATCTTCTCCCCATAAATGGTAATTTCCCCATTTTCGCTGTTATAGCTATAGCCATCACCGTCAGTCAGCGTAATCATACTGTCACCCTCACCCACTGTGATGGTAATGGAATCCGGCAGATTATATCCTGTCGCTGCTGTCAAAGCAGCTTCATAGTCAACACCTTTCACTGCCGTTGCCCCTCCGGTAAAGGTAATATGTTCCACTGTATCAATTACTTCATAGGTTGTCAGGACGCCGGCTAATATTTCAATGTCTCCGGTAACCTTAGCACCGGCAATGGTTATTACGCCGTCATTTTTGTCATAGGTATAGCCTTCTGTCAGAGGGGTTCCGCCTACTGTTATCGTAATAGTTTCCGGCAGCGCATTACCGGCATCTGCAGTCAGCGTCGTAATATAGTCGGTTCCATAAGTAGCCTCATGATCACTATCAGGGATACTGCTGTTGTCCACGGCATTCACTACCGTAAAGGTTTTGATTACCCCTGCAGCGGTTATCTCTATATCACCCGTCACCTTGGATGCGGTTATCGTAACGGCACCCGTCCCCTTATTGTAAGTATAATCCGTACCGGCAGTCAACGCACTCTTGCCATTACCATCGTCCACTGTGACAGTGATAGAACCCGGCAGGTCATAGCCTGTATCCGCTTTTAACGTGCTGCTATATGCAACACCATGAGTTGCTGTATTTCCTCCGGTCTCTTTGCTGATGTTTGTAAGAGTATGATCTACCGTATAGGTCTTCAGGGCGGCACCTGTTGCTATAATCGTAATGTTGCCGGTAACCTTCTCACTGTCAATATGCACTGCACCTGTGGTACTGTTATAAGTATAGCCTTCTGTCAGAGGGGTTCCGTCTACTTTTACAGTAACAGAAGCGGGCAGATTATAACCGGCATCAGCTGTAATCGTTGTATTATACTCCGTTTCATAAGGTACTGTCTTAATGCTGTCGGAAATGCTGCCGTGATCCACTTGATCCGTTACCGTAAAAGTCTTTTTCTGGGCAGCGGCTGTAATCACAATATTACCGGTTATCTTATTCCCAAGAATATTGATGGCTCCGTTTCCGCTGTTATATGTGTAATCCGTACCGGCAGTCAGCGTGTTCCCATTCACTGTTATGGTTATAGTCGCCGGCCGGTCATAGCCGGTGGCAGGTGTCAAGGTATCACTGTACGCCACACCCGTAGTAGCCGTTGTCCCACCCGAATAAGTGAGATTGGTCACCGCGTGGGTTACCGTCACACCCTGGGGCGCAGCTCCTGCAGCCTTCCACTGGGCATAAACAGTGATTTCTTCGGACACTTCCGTGCTGATGGTAAAAGTATTTCCGCTGGCATCACTGCTGTCTTTCCAGCCGGTAAATTCATAGCCGCTCCTTGTTGGTGCGGTGGGAATATATAGTACACTGCCATAAGCAGTAGGAACTCCCGTTATCTCGGTAGTGGTTCCTCCCCAACCGCCGCTGTTTCCATTAAAATTGACAGTGTAAATAGAACCCCATACCGCATAAAGTGTTTTATCAGTACTGAATTTCTGGCCTGCTAAATCTATCAGTTTGTTTGGATCATTGTCGTTACTCTCACTCCAGCCCAAAAAGGTCTTGCCATCCCGTGAAACAGGCTGAGGGAAATAGTCCAGTTTGCCGCTGGTGGCATTTACTTTCTGATCAGCCTCGGCTCCGCCATTGGCCTTAAAGGTTACAGTAGTTTCTTTTTCCCATATGGCATATACGGTAGTTGTACCGGAAATGATGGTGGAAGGATACATAGCCTCACCTTTCCCGTCAACCTGCCGATTCCACTCAATAAACTTGTACCCCTCCCGGGTGGGTTCTGCAGGCATGGTTCCAAAGGTTCCATCAGTAACGCTTTTGGGACCTGATACATTCTCTACCGTGTCACCGGCCCCATTGCCATCAAAGTTTACTGTGTAGGTGGCCGGAGACCATTTGGCATAATAATCTCCCGATTCAGAAATCTTGGCACCGTCAATGGCACTTCCCGAACAGGTTTTATCATTCAAAAACCAGCCGCCAAAGGTATAGCCCGGCCTGGTTATCGTGGGGGGAGTTCCATTAAAATTTTTGCTATTACCATTAGCATAAACCTTTAAAACCACAGTGCCGCCATCTGTCCCTATATTATCATAGAAAGTCGCCAGGTTATTTTTAGTGTTATTTGTCCACTGGGCATAAACAGTAATATTACCGGTAACCGGTGTCAATGAATTTATATAAGTACCTTTTCCGTCTGCTGAAGTATTCCACCCTAAAAAGACAGGTGATTGCGAACTGCCGGTAGGGTCTGCGGGAATATTATCTCCAACCATTCCATTAATAGTGGGAACCGTTATGGGTGTTGTGGAACCGGAGAAGTTACCGGTATTGGGATTAAAAGTTACAGTATATACTTCCTTATCACCCCAAATGGCGTAAAACGTCGTATCACCCGATATCACCGTCTTAGAATTAATTGTCTCCCCTGTACCGTCAGGCTTGGTGTTCCACTCCTGAAAATACATTCCCCGTTTCGTCGGATTGGTACCTGGCAGGCTGCCGAGAGTGGCATCCTTTTCCACTGCTTTCACGCTGTAATTGGCCTCTTTATCACCGGTATTTTTGTCAAAAGTAACCATACAATACCGGGACTGGGCAGTACCATCCGCCGAAACAATATCTGAAAAAATATCCAGCGAAGCCCACGTACTGCCTGCACTCCAGCCGCCTTTGTCCATGCCATTGATATCCTGGTTAAAGGAATTATCCTGAGCTGCCGTACCACAAATAAAGCGGAACGGTGTTGACGCGTCAAAACCGCTGTACGCAGTGCCGCTTAAAGCCTGAGCAATATCTGCTACCGTGAATTTATAGGATATAAAATAATCCTTATTTCCGTTAAAATTACTGTCTGCCTCAGATATATCATAATTCACACCGGCCACCGGTTTCATTCCCATCAGCGCTTTCCCCGAAATACCCGTAGTGCTGGGGCTCATATTTGTATATCCGCTAACAGAACTGTATATTCCAAGCCGCCCATTGTTCCCTGTGGGATTATATAATCCCAGAAAGAAATCGATGCTTCCGTTCAGATCGGCATCCATTCCAATAAATACAAAATTTTTAAATTCATAAGGGTTCGTTTTATCAACATTACTGATCCGGACCCTAATGGCAATTTCCTCTTGCGTAAACAACATATAAACCGACGGATGATCTGCATCACCAACGATATCCTGTGACACCGATCCACTGCCGGTTTGTTGATCCTGTAAGTAATCATTTTGGATATTATTGGCATATACTTTTATCCAGCCGGTCATATCCTTTACATCTGCAGCATATACATCCGGACTATTCCCAAATGTCATAATACTGACTGCAAGTACCACGGCCATGACACTTGCAAAAATTCTTTTTAATCGTTTTCTTCTCATCCTTCTCACCTCATCTAAACAATATAGATCTTTGTCTAAAATCAGCAATTCCGGAATTCTCCTTTCTATAATTGTACTCCTGTAAATACACCAAATTTACATCAAATATCTTGGAATTATAAAATTTTTATATCTTTTTTTTAGCCTCTGCTTTATACTTTTTTTACCATATCATAAGGATTTTATAAGAGTTTACTCATATGTTGTACATATTTTAAAGATAGAATCAATTTATAAGGCTTATGCATACATATTGCACAAAAAAATACATACTACAAACCAGCAGGAGTAAGAGTACAAAATGACTAGTGAACAATATCATGAATTAATTATTCCTTATGAAGATGCCAAAAATATTGTTTTGACCCGATTGGAAATTCTGAACCACAGTGTATACAGCAATACTTCGGACCATGCCATCCACCACATCCAGCATCGTACCAAGAAAAAGAGCAGTATTGAGAGAAAACTGAATAAGCTGGAGCAGGAAGACAGTTTTTTGAATGCCAAAGAATATCTCATGGATATCGCCGGTGTCCGCACGGTCTGCTATTTTGAACAGGATGTTTATAAATTGGTGGAACTGATCAAGAAACAATCCGATTTGATTATTATCAAAGAAAAAGACTATATCCATCATCCCAAAGAAAACGGATACCGCAGTTACCATATGGTCATCGGTGTACAGGTGTGTACCATGGATTCTATGGATTACTATCCGGTGGAGGTACAGTTTCGAACCCTGACAATGGATTTCTGGGCAAGTATGGAACATCGTATCTGTTATAAGAAGCAGCGGGAAAATGAAGCGGAATTGGCAGTACAATTGAAAGAGTATTCCGATGTACTGGAATTTATCGAAAAAAGTTTACAGATAATGGAGGAGGTACCGCATAATCAATCATAAGCAGCTGCGGGTTGGCGGATAAAATATAATCCGCAGCCCGCAGTTTTTATTTCCAATTATTTATTATCCTTTGAAAAAATAATCGCTGCCACCCCACACAGCAAGCCACCAATAGCAAAAATTGGGGCGGCCATCTGCCACTGGCCGATAGTAAATCCTATCCCCAGGAATATCGCCGTTGCCAGAATCATAATACAGGCACAAATTTTTCCGACCAGGCTGTCTTTTTCCTTTTTCGCTTCATCCGGATTATTTTCCTGATTATACTCATCAATGTTATATTTTCCTTTTTGAATGCCTGCATAAACCAGCAGTGGCACAGCTATACTCAGTATCACCATAAAAATAACAACACCCATATCTGTCCCTATTCCCTCCTGCGGGAGGATTTCATCACTCATGATCACCCAAAGTACCCCCAACAAAATCATTCCGATTCCAACAGCGCAATAAACAATAAATTTTTTCTCATAATGATCTTTTTCTTCTTCGGTATAAAAATCTTCAATAAACGGATTTTTTTTGGTGAATCTGGCCGACTGCAAACCAGCCACGATCAGGATCATTACGCCCACAACGATGCCGCCAAACATAATCAGTTCTGTTACTTTATCCGACACTGCCGACATCATCCCCATGGCTATGCAGAATAGCATAACCGCCAAACCAGCTGCAATCATCTTACTGAACCAGTTTTTATGGGCATCATAATTGGCTTTATCCTCCACATATTCCTTACATACATCCCCTTGCAGCAAAACACCGATATTGCAGTGAAACATCTCACATATCTGCAGAATTTTTTCCATTTCCGGGTAACTTGTTCCGGATTCCCATTTAGAAACCGACTGTCTGGATACCTCCAGTTTTTCAGCCAACTGCTCCTGTGTCAGATCTTTTCTTTTTCGTAATTCCTGTAAATTTTCTGAAAATCCCATCTCTATCTCCTCACCTTTCCTTCTAAAAAGTTAATTAAAGCATTACTGAACTCCACATCTTCTGCCGGATCATCATAATATTGGTCATAACAAATAAAATGTTCGTCACCTTCCCTGATAAAGGTGGTCATATCCACACCGGCCTCTTCTGCCCTGGCGGTAAGCCGCTCAAAGCTTACATAAGGTACTTGGCTGTCTTCTGTAGAGTGCATCAACAGAATCGGCCGATTGCCTATTTTACCGACTGCCCTGATGGGCGTATAGCCAATTTTATCAAATCCGCATTGCATACCTAAGTATAGATTGACAAAGGGTTTCTCCATACTACCCAGAAAGCTTGGCATTCCCATGGCAGTCATGGAATCTGCAAATACATCGGCTCCCGAAGAATACGCTGATATGGATATTACCGCATCAATTTCCGGAATTTCACCAGCCGCAATGATGGCTGTGGCTCCACCCATGGAAGTCCCCATAACGACCACCGGCAGTTCTTTACATTCCGCATCCGTTTGGAGATAATCCACCCCGGCCTTGACATCCAGCCATTCCTTTGTGCCAAAAGCAACTCCTTCACCCTCACTGGCATTGTGGGCACGCATTTCGATTAACAGGGAATTGTAACCCTGCTTTTGAAAGAATTTCGCATAGCCAAAAAAAGCTGTAACCGACGGATTCTCAATCCCGGACAAAATAATAATGGTAGCTTTGGGTTCTTTTGCCCGGCATAGCCATGTGGCAATATGTAACCCATCATCTGTGATAAGCTGAAGCTCATCCGCTTCCACTCCGAAGTCGGAAGGCTCATACACGTCCCGATAAATATGCTGTCCTACTACCGGACCAAAAATCATGGCCGGTAAATAGGCCATTAATGCAATTCCTAATAGTACCAATACTATAAAGATCATCAGTACTATTAATTTTATCTTTTTTTTCATTTCCCCTGGCTCCTTTATTTTTAGTCAATCGCGATGATAACTCAATCTATCATTTTATCAGCGCAACCACTATCAATTTTATGTTGCGTTTGTGTTTTTCTTTGTTAACTTACGGTTGCATTCCCTGATTTAGGCGATTCTTAAGCAGATTTAATGTAAAATTTTTCCAGCCGGTTAATTGCGGATTGATTCTTCCTATGTTATACTATACCGTATAAATTTCAGCCAGGGGAGGATTTTATGCAAAAAAATAATAATATTTGCAAATATACTTTTGTACTTTACTGTGCCGTAATCTCCTTTTTACTGTTGCTGATCTGTTCACGTTCTTCTTTTCTCTATCCTTATAATGACTGGAATGATGCCAATAGCTATTTTTCCATGGGTAAAGCTATTTTTAACGGAAAAGTTCCTTACCGGGATGTTTTTGACCAAAAAGGCTTTTACCTGTATTTTTTGTATGGACTGGCCTATCTGGTTTCACATACGACCTTTATCGGCGTCTTTCTTCTGGAAATCCTCCTGAGCACCTTCTTTTTATATGGAGCTTTTAAAATACTGCTGCTTTATGTAAAAGAAAAAACAGCTTGTATCCTGCTGCCTTTTTTCGGAGCCGTTACCTTTTCCTCTTACAGTTTTTATTGGGGCGGCAGTGCTGAGGAAATCTGCCTTCCGTTTTATATCTGGGGCCTGTATCTTTCCCTGCGGTATTTTAAACAGCAATATCCAAAACCCATGAACGCCTCTACCGTTTTTATAGGCGGAATTCTGGCCGGCATGGTAGCCATGATCAAGTTTACCGGCCTTGGCTTCTTTTTTGCCTGGATGATGATGGTGGCCTTTTCCTTTTTGCTGCGAAAAGACCTGCTGGGGATGATCAAAAACTGCTTGATCTTTCTGGGCGGCATGCTCCTTACTTTTATTCCCTGTATTCTTTACTTTGCTGTTAACGGTGCCTTATATGACATGTATTGGGGATATATTTTTATTAATGTTTTCGTATACAGTGATCTTAATGAAACCGGCCCTTCCCTGATGGAACGCGTTTATACCCTTGCCAAGCTTTTGTATTGGCTGATCATCAAAAACTTCCAATATTTTGCTTTTACCATTTTAGGTGTAGTGGAAATAACTCTTTCTCTGAAAAACAAATGGATTGAAAAAGTAAATCTGCTGCTGCTTTGCTTCTTCCTGTTTCTGGGTATCTATATCGGCGGCTCGGAACTTCCTTACTATGCTTTGCCGCTGTGTACTTTTTCGGTTCTGGGTTTTGCCGCAATAGGCTCCATGAGTGAAAAGTTTTTTGCTGGTAAAAATAAAAACAGACTTTTTCTTCCCTTGCTTTCTGTCATCAGCATCGGAGTCAGCCTGCTTTTTGTATACAAATTCTCAATGAATACCTATTTTATGAATACGGAAAAGGAAGACCACTTCCTTTATCATTTTAAAGAAATCATTTCCGAAACCCCTGATCCCACCCTGCTCAACATTGGCTGTTTGGATGCCGGACTGTATACCGTTACCGACATCGTTCCTACCTGTCGATGGTTCCAGACACAGACCCTGCACATCTCAGATATAGAAGTTGCTCAACGGCAATACATTGCCGATGGTCAAACTGATTATGTTCTGGCCAGAGACAGCTATCCCGAAGTCATCTGGGAAAAATATGAATTGATCGCCCAGGAACCCTACCATTGGGATGGTCTGGACTTCACCTACTATCTTTTCCGCAAAAAATAGCCTATATCACCAGTCCGGTTAACTCTATTACGACTCCTGATACTACCCCGATACCATATAACAGCACCAGGATCTTGCAATTTTCCCGCCAATTATCATTTACTTTAAACAATACCAATAATCCGATACCGGCTCCTGCCAGCAGCCCGGACATCATGGCCCCCAGTCCCAGTACACCTTCTAAATACAACTGGGTGATCACCACCGAAGCGGCACAATTAGGGATCAGTCCCACCAGACCCGCCAAAACAGGGCCTAATACCGGCTTGTGTTGAATCACTCCGGCCAGCGCTTCCTCTCCTACAAAGAACAGAATCGTGTTTAAAACAAATGAAATAATGATGATAAAGCTGAATATTTTTAAGGTATGGCTGATTGCCGGCTTCAAAATACCGCCGCTGCCGCAATTACAGTGCTCATGTTCACAGATGTGTTCAATTCGAAGTGCCTCTTCTTTGTTCCCGCTCTGCTTTTTAATAAAGGCATCTGCCAACATACCCGCGATGATACCAATCAGAACCTTTAACCCCAGAATCTTGATAATAACGGCAATATCCACCTGTTCGGAAATGAAAATAGGCAGCATTTCGTCCGAGGTGGAAAGAAAGATCGCTATTAAAGTACCCATTGTAATAATCCGGCCGGTATAAAGGTTGGCAGCTGCCGCAGAAAAACCGCACTGGGGAAAAACCCCCAGGACACTTCCTGCCAGCGGACCAAACTTTCCGGATCTGCGCACCATTCCTTCCATCCTGTCACCGGCCCGGTGTTCGATATACTCCATCACAAGATAGGTGAAAAACAGAAACGGCAATATTTTAATTGCATCCAGCAATGTTTCCAGAATAATATCTGTCATTTGAGAATTACCTATACAACATACCTGCCCATGGTTTCCGCAAGCCGTTTGGATACGGCGTCCATATCCTTAGCTCCTTCCCGCACAGCGGATGTCTTACCTGATATTATTTCCGCACTTGAGGCCACTTCACTGGTCCCCTTGGCTCCCTCACTGGTAGCCTCCCTGAAATCATCAAAAATGGAAACTACAATATTAACCTGTTGGGAAATGCCATCTACTCCTTCCGAAAACTCTTTCAATAATTCATTAAAATAGGTGGCATCATCATTATATTGATCACTGGTAGCAATCAATTTATCATAGGTCTGCTTCAAATGCGTCTGCATGAATTGTAACATCTCTTCTGCTGTTTTGGCAAGTTCTTCTACCGTAAGGGTTACCGCGGAGGTGATTTCCTGAATTTCCTGCGCTGATTTCTGAGAATCTTCGGCTAATTTGCTGATTTCACTGGCAACGATAGCAAAACCTCTTCCCGCCTCACCGGCCCGGGCTGCTTCAATGGTCGCATTCAAGGATAAAAGGTTGGTCTGATCAGCAATTGCCAATATCGCATTGGTCAATTCCTGAATCCTTTCCACCTGCTTGGATTCCTGAATAGCCGTTTCCATTTTCTCACCGGTTGATTTCGCCAGCTTGTCTGCTTCTGCAGCCGCCTCTTCAGCCTCCTTCTTAACACCGATAGCCCTTCTGGAAATTTCCGCAGATTCTTTTACGCCTTCGGCATTTTTCTCTTCCATATTCTTTATAAAGGAAACCATAATATCTGACGAAGTACTTAAAGTATCCGCTGTTGCTGCTGTTTCTTCCATACTTGCGGCCAATTCCTGTGATGCCGCGGAAATATTGGATACCTGTTCCACCAGATCGTTGGTAACGTTAAAAAGCATTTCCGAGGTCTCATCAACCTCCTTACTGTCCTTGTTAATAATACCGATCATGGATTTCATTGATGCCTGAATAGCTTCCATGGCTTTGGACAACGTCCCTACTTCATTACGCCTGTTCAAATATGGAAGATACTTGCTGCCGGTAAAATTACCTTCCTGCATCATCTGCATATCTTCCACCACCATAACGATGGGCTTGGAAATACTCTTGCCGATGATTTGGGAAATAATCACTCCGATGATTCCTATCGCAAGAGCAATTACCGTCACAATATTATTTACCCGGTCCACACCAGCCATTACTTCGTCTTCCCTGACTATAGTAACCAGGGTAAAATCCTTGTTCATTTTGGCAAAACCAAAATAATAGTTACTGCCATTTATTTTCTCTTCAACAATTCCATCTTCACTCTTTGTAAGTGCTTCCTGAAGATTCTGATAGCCGGCATCGATAATATAATCCTCATTAGAAAAAATTTTATCGATTACAAAACCGTTATACTCATCCAGCATAAAAGCTCGTCCGGTTTCATATAAAGTGATATCATTCACCAAATCTTCAAAATCTTTGAAATCCATATCCATACCGGCAACACCCAGCAATGTACCATTAACATAAATAGGTTTAACATAACTGATAACTCTCATTCCCGTCGCCTCTTCGATGTATGGCTCTGTCCATTCCGCTTCTCCCAGTTCCACCGCATCATGATAAAAATCCCATGAACTGTCCTTTGTTTGATAGCACTGATACTCATATGCCAAGTCCATATCAAATCTTCCGGTATCTTCAAACCAGACTGCCTGTACCTCACCCATTTTTTCAGGATTCATAAACAAATAAATCCCCTGCATCCTTTCCTCACTGCTGATGGCTTCCGCCAGATATTCATCCATACTGTCGATGTAGGCGGCTGTGTAGGCGGCATCATTTAACTTTGATATATCATAAGTGGAAGTTACAAAGTTAGTAATACCCTCTATAACCGTTTGATATTTTACCATAATAGAATTCATCTTGCCGGCATATTCAGCCGATATGGCCTCCAGTTTTTCGGTGGATTCCTTTTCAATTTCAGTTCTTGCCATCCCCATGGACAGCTCCTTGGTACTTATTGTTGCAATAGCCATACAGGCTACAATTGCTAAAAAAATAATGGATGATATCTTTTTCATGACAGGCCTTCCTCATTTTAAAATGCTAAAATCCATTATATACTTCTACAGTAAATAAACAATTCCTTTTTAATTGGTTTGTTCATAACTGACAATTTTAGCATAATTCATAATACCTTATTTATATTTAATTACTACGTTCCATTCACCGCAACTTAGTTTCTCTTTTCCGCATCTTAGTTTGCTGCTATTGAAAGCATGATTCTGCTTTTATATAATGTACCTGTAAGCCGGCAAAATTAAATAAGGGGGCAAAAAATATTGAAAATCCAAATCAATGAAGACAGTAGCCTGCAGGACACCGAAGTAATCATCAATTGTCCGCAGATCAATTCGCAGCTTGAGAAAATAATTTCTCTGTTACGGGTAATCGATTTCAAATTAACGGGCAGCAGAGACGGGCAAATCTATATTCTGGATGCAGCCAAGGTTCTGTATCTTGACACCGTGGATAAACACACCTTTTTTTATACCAAAGGAGAGGTTTATGAGTCTGAATTCCGGCTTTATGAAATGGAAGAAAAGCTTGAGCCGTTTGGATTTTTGCGGGTCAACAAATCAGCTATTTTGAATTTTAATCATATTAAGTCAATAAGAGCTGATCTTGACGGCCGCCTACTGGTAACCATGAATAATGATGAGAAATTATTCGTCTCCAGACAATATGCACCAATATTAAAAAAGAAATTGGAGGGTAAATAAATGAATCAGGAAAAGACTTTTAATTTATTCAGCTTTATTCAACAGATTTTTATTATCTTCGGTGTTCAGGTACTTTTTACTTTATTATTAATCCGCTTTTATCCCATTGATTCATTTCTGACGGAATTTTCCGTATTACCCAAATTGATTGAACTGGGAAATCAGGGGATCTCAACTGCTGTTTTATCACAGTTTTTTATCAGTGCTCTGGGAATTGCCGCACTTGTGACCGTTTTTACAACTGATTTGATTTTTAAGAAAATGCTTTATTTATGGCGTTCCATCTTTATGTTTGCCGGTATCACTATATATATGGTATTTATAATTATTATTTTCGGCTCGTTTCCAGTGGATAGTATTGAAGGCTGGATCAGTTTTTTTATCACCTTTGCATTATTTTTTGTACTTTCTATCTCGGTAATGATACTGAAAACCTCTTACGAAAGTAAAAAATATGAAAAAATTTTAAAAGAATTTAAAGAAAGAAATGGGGAAATGAAAGATGAATAATATTTGTATAGAAAAGGTATCTAAATCCTTTGCCCAAAAACAAGTTTTAAAGAATGTTTCGGTGACCGTTAACGGCGGGGAGATCTTTGGCCTTTTAGGTCCTTCCGGAGCCGGGAAAACCACCCTGATCAAGATTCTTACCGGTCAGCTTAAATTTGAAGGACGGGCCGAAATTATGAATAATGAATGCGGCATGTTAGGCCGGGAGGTTTATGACTATATCGGTATGCAGCTTGATAACTGCGGTATCTATGACCGGCTTTCCTGCTACGATAATCTGCTTCTTTTTGCCCGTATTCACGGTGTGGATAAACATATTATAAAAGACGTGCTGGAGTATGTGGGACTGGGCAGCGGGAAAGATATTGCCGGCAAATTATCCAAAGGAATGACCCAGCGTCTGATGCTGGCCAGAGCCATTCTCCATACCCCCAAGATTCTTTTTCTGGATGAACCCACCAGCGGACTGGATCCGGCCACTACAAGAAAGATCCATCACTTGTTACTGGACTTAAAAAAGCAAGGCATCACTATTTTCCTAACCACTCATAACATGGAAGAAGCGTACAAAATGTGTGACCACATTGCTCTTCTTAATGACGGAAATATCGTTGAATATGGTGTTCCCGCAGAACTTTGCCGTAAGTACAATCAAGATAATGAGATTACTGTTCACTTCCGCGACGGATCTGTCCTTCAGGTAAAAAATGAACCTGATAATGCTGAACAAATTGCCCGGGCCTTTGCTTCCGGTGAAGTGGAATCTATCCATTCTTCGGAACCGAACCTGGAAACCGTATTTATGAAATTAACCGGAAGGGGGTTAAGCGCATGAGATCATTTTATTTTAGGAATGTAACTGCATTATTTTGCAAACAGGTAAAGGATACCTGTAAAAATTTACAAGTACTGGTACTATTTTTTGTTTTTCCCGTGGTTGCTTTGGTGATGACCAATACGCTGCCTGATGAAGCCGGCGGTGCAATGTTTTTTATCTCATTATTTGCTACCATGCACTGTGTCTTCGCACCTTTGGTTGCTGCCGCCAATATCATTTCCGAAGAAAAAGAAAAAAACACCCTGCGTATCCTGATTCTGTCCAATGTGACCATGCCGGAATATCTCATCGCCATGGGCTGCTTTATTATCTTTCTTACCTTATTGACTGGCTGTTCTTTTCTTTTTATGGATTCCGCCATTATGGAACATGGTTTCTCCTTTTTGGGTATTCTGCTCATGGGCGGTCTGGTCTCCGCCTCCTTCGGGATGTGTCTGGGATTACAGTCCCGGAATGCTTCGGCGGCCAATGCACTGGCTGTTCCCCTGGGAATGTTTTTTTCCTTTGTTCCCATGCTGGCCTCCTTTAACGAGTCTATTGAGAAGGTGTCCCGTTTTATGTATGGACAACAAATCAGCTTTTTTATTGCGGATTTAAACCCGAGCCCCTCCGGAGTGGCTGTTGTAGCTGCTAACCTGGCCCTTCTGCTGGGAGTTGGTGTTATATTATACCGACGGGTCAGAACCGAAGAATAAACTAAAAATGTATACTTAAGCTAGCCATTTCACCAGTCATTTGATACAATGGTGCTAGTGAGGTGACTTATGAAAAAAACAGTATTATGTTTATTAATAATATTAAATATCATTTTCCCAATCTTTAGTATTACGGCTGATGCATCCGAAAATGAGCCGAAGGTTATCCGAATAGCTGTCTCGGATGATGAAAACATTATCATTGAAAGAATTATATATGCCGCCCTTAAACGCCTGGGCTACGATGTGGTGGTTTCATCGATGGGAATGAAAACGGCAATCATCTCTGTTGATAATGGAGAAAATGATCTGCTTGCTGTTCAAGCCCTGGGAATTGAGGATATCTATACCAATCTGGTTCCGGTGGAGGTTCCCATATCTTATGTTGATATGGTTACTTACACAAGAACCGATTCGGAAATGTCCTTCGATTCATGGGATGATCTTAACGGTTTACGGGTAGTTTATCATACCAAAAACACCCATGTTGAAAATCATATTCCGGCGGGAGCCGATAAAACTTCCTACAATGATTACAACACCTTATATAATGCTGTTTTAGATGGTGAGGCCGATGTTCTGGTCATGCCCGTTACGGAGCTTAACAGTAAAATTGTGCCTGCGGGAATAAAAGAATCGGGTATCGTACAAGTGGTTGAAACATTTTCATTTGTAAATAAAAGTCTTCCTTATCTGGCAAAACAACTGGAAACGGAATTTTCCAAAATGTATGCTGACGGAACTATTTCAAATATCAAAAACAGTATTACCAATAGCTCTTCTAATGAAAAAATTGTACTGCATATCTCCTCATACAGCTCTGAAATGCTTTGGGAGAACTCACTGGTTCAGGGTGTGAAGGATTCTCTGGGCGATAACGACAATATCACTTATTACAATATGTCCCTGAATTTAAAGAGATTGTCAAATACCGAAGCGCAGTATGAGCTGATGGCAAAATCCATACATGCAACATTTGTTGATATGGTCCCTGACGTTATTATCACTTCAGATAACAATGCTTTGGAATTTGTTGTGGATAATTATAGCATCCTGTTTAATAATACGCCCGTTATATACTGTGGTGTGAACAATTTTGAGCCGGAGATGATTTTTGGATACAGCCATAATATCAGGGGATTGCGTGAAATCACTTCCGCGGCTGATACCGTTGATGAAATGCTGAAACTATTTCCTGATACAAAAAATATTTATATATTGAACGATTATACCGCTACCGGTATTATGGCCCGCCAGGGAACAGAAAAAGAACTTGAAAAATATAGTGATAAAATTAATTTTATATACAATTCAAATGACTCCTTAACTGATATTATGAAGGAAATTTCATCACTTGGCAAAAATACTCTTGTTTTATGCAGTACCTTCTATATTGACAGAACCGGAAAGTACTTTTCGGAACAAGAGCTGTCCGAGACTTTAGACAGGGGCATAAGCAATCCTGTTTTTTCCCTCAGTGCAGCTTATATCGGTTACGAAGTAATGCTTGGCGGCAGAGTTACCGATGGATATAATCAGGGTCATGAGGCCGGAAAGCTTGCACTTGAAGTTTTAGCCGGCAAAACTATTGATGAACTGGTAATTGATGACAGTACGGATAAATTAAATATTTGGAAATTTGATTATAAAGCCCTCTCCAAAAGCGGATTAAAAGCTAATCAGCTCCCCGATGAGCATATCGCCGTTAATAAAGAATTATCACTTTTTGAAAGCAATCCCATTGCCGTAACATTACTTTTGAGTTTATTAGGCTTTTCTTTATTGATTGCAGTGGTGGTCAGCTTTTTTGCACTGGTACTCAGACGTAAGAATACTTCCTTGCAGGAAGCGCAAAAAAGTTTGCATTCGGCTGAAGAGCTGCTTGCAAAGGATAAGCAAATTCGTCGCTCACAGGCCGATTTGTATGCCCTTCTCAATACTGTTATTCAGCCTGTAATGGTTGCCGATTCAGAAAGCGGTAACCTGTTATATGTAAATGATGCTTATGTTAATCTCTTTGCTTTCAAATCACGGGCCGAAGCTCTTGAGTATAATATAACTGATATCTCGGAGCAGTTTAAAATGCAGGTCAAAAACTATACAGAGCCTTTTGAATGGGATTTCC
Source organism: Lachnospiraceae bacterium (assembly GCA_031555615.1). Taxonomy (GTDB): domain Bacteria; phylum Bacillota; class Clostridia; order Lachnospirales; family Lachnospiraceae; genus UBA935. The sequence continues at coordinate 24,677 of JAVBUF010000073.1, forward strand.
TGTCTCAAAACAGCAGCCAGATTTTAGGTCAGGTAATGGTTAGTAATGTAAAATTTAATGACCGGGCATCATACGCGGTAATTATTCAGGATATAACCGCCGATCGGCTAAAGACCCAAATGCTGGAGAAAGCTGCTGATCTGGAACGTAAAGCCAATGAAATGAAAAGTCAGTTTGTTGTTAATATGAGTCATGAACTTCGTACTCCCATGAATGCCATAATCGGCTTTTCACAGATCGCCCTAAGGAAGAATTTTGAAAAAGACGCTCATGAAATGTTCAACAAAATTAATAATTCTGCAAAATTACTTTTGGATCTGATCATTGATGTTTTGGATTTTTCAAAAATCGAAGCAAATAAAATAGAATTGTTTATTGAGGAATTTGAAATAGAATCCGTTTTGAAAGACACTCTGACAGTCATTGCACCTAGAATTGAAAATAAAGCCATCGAACTTGTTTTAGATATTGATGAAAATTTACCTCAACTTATTTTAGGGGACAAAACCCGAGTTTGGCAGATTTTGAAGAATATCCTGGATAACTCCGCAAAATTTACAGAAAAGGGCCGCATCTCTTTGGCTGTCAAATTAGCTGAGAAACAACCGGGCAGCCAGAAAATTGCCATTGAATTTTTTATTTCCGATACCGGAGCCGGAATGTCCGAAGAACAGCTTCATGATTTGTATAAGCCTTTTGAACAGTTTCATAAATCAAAAAGTGCCTTTATGGGCACCGGCCTGGGAATGACCATTACCAGTCAGCTCATTCAACTTATGAATGGGCAAATTGATGTTTCCAGTGCTTTGGGAAAAGGAACTCAAACAAGAATTATTATCCCATTTGAAGTTCCGGCACAGGGATTGACCATTAAAGCAGATCGGCTTAAAGATAATGAAGCCGAAGAAGAGCTGCCCTTTTATCCGGATGCCAGGGTATTGCTGGTTGAAGATAACGAGATCAATCAGGAAATAGCTGCAAGTATTCTGGAACTTTTCGGAATTAACCCCGTCATTGCGGGGAATGGCAAGGAAGCCATAGATTTCCTGGAAAAGCAGCACTTTGATTTGGTTTTTATGGATTTGATTATGCCGGTTATGGATGGGCATGAGGCTACAATATCTATTAGAAACTCCGGTAAACCCTATAAAGATGTTCCAATTGTTGCGATGTCGGCAAATGTTGTAAAAGAAGAAATCGAACTTTGCCTGAAAAATGGTATGAACGGGCACATCGGTAAACCCATTGATTTTAAATTATTAGTTAAAAACCTGAAACTTTATTTATAATCTTCATAAAGGATAGTTCAGATCAAATTGCGCTCCGGACTATCCTTTATGATATCCCAGTGTCTCTCGGCAAATGGATTTGCCGCTGTATTTCCACAGGCAGTACAGCCATTAGCATAAACAGAATTATATGTGCCGCAATGTCCACAAGAAAAATCCTTATGCATCGCTTGATCCCATTCCGCAAAAGAATGCTCTTTCGCAAAGTCCAGCGAATCGAGTATTTCTACGCGATGAGGCAGGGAATTTTGGAAATCAATTAACATCTTACAAGGATATTCCTTACACTCACTGCACCATTCCAATTCCTTTTTTCTAATGCATTTTTTTATCTGGCATTCCGCACAATAGGGACTGGTTTTGTCCGAGCGGCATCCCTTACAATACATTTCTTCTGATGTTAATCCGGCCTTTTCTGCTCTTAGCCTTAATGTCTCTCCGCCCATGCTGCTTGCAATATAAACAGAACATGCTTTGCAGGCAAGACCGCAGTAGCCTGCTGTTAATATTATTTCTTCTTTCTTCCTGTTTAATGCCTTAGTCAGCAATGGCGAAACTATCTTCAATGCCTTGATGTTATCATCCAGCATCTTATACTGCCAGGTACCTTGTGCTAATTTTTTCTGGGCCTTCTCACTTTTGCTAAATAAAGATTCAATTGGCGCAGCCGCTCTTTCCAAATCCTCTTCGCTAAAATGATCTGTCATATTCTCCCCTGTCAATTCACTTATTATCAATGCCGAAGCTATGTGAAGTGCTTTGATTCTATTCTTCTGTAAGGTAAATTGAGAAGTTCCCTGCGCAAACTTCTCCTGTGCTTTTTCACTGCGTTCGATCATTTTTGCAATTGATTCCTGTGCTTCTTCCATATCCTTTTTCATGAAATCATCCATCTATATATTCCTCTCTTTGTATGCCTTATAATGCGGCTTTTCACAATTCCTATGCCAAAATCCCTCTATGCCGTGGCCTTTTATTTCCTGGCTGCCATTTAACCATTGTAAATATACCTCGTCTTCAAAAAGACTTTTTACTTTATGGCAGGGAAACTCCGGACACTCACCGCAATAATCAATACCATGCTCCTTCGTACATTCCAGAATAAAGCATCCCTGTATACTACAGGTATGATGTTCCCGGTTACGGCATCCGGAGCAAGGCCCTCTCCCATATTTACTTAATTGCTCTTGAAAAATCTTAAAATGCCCAACTTCATTTGGCGAATGTCTTTCACAAAATTCACAAACGCCATCCAGATACTCTAATAACTGATTTGCCGAATGATAAATCACTCCATCCTTATATGCACCACAGGTATGGCACATCAAAGAACATGGTGCTACTTTTGCCAGCAGTTCTTCTCTATTCATATTCTAAACCTTCTTTCTGCTCATCTGAATTATAACAAAGAAATAGATTATACATAAGGTAATAAAACAAAATAAGAATCCCATCCCTATTTTCACAATCAAAAATGACGTATATAGTAAAGTATCTAACTTATAATTTATAAGCGGTACCGCAATTATTAAAAGCAGTAGGCACAAAACCATGGGCAGGGCGAATTTCATGCATATTTGTACGAAAATAAAACCTTGAATCTGCTGATTTGTTTTTCCCAAATACCTAAATATTTGAATACCCGGTTTTTCCCGCTCAAAATCAACAAGCTGCCTGATGGATAATACCGAAAAATATATCACCATAAAAATAATGCAAATGCAAATCTGCAAAAATCCCATCCATATTTGCCCCCACTGTTCCATAATCTTTATCTCCGGGGAAAGCATTGTCCCTCCAAAAATAAATGCCATCGCCGAAAAAATCAAACATAGTGAAAGAACACTGTTCATCATAGCGTTTTCCCTGGCATTTGAAAAAATTTGTCCGGCAAAATACAAACGATTCTTTTCAAATAAAGCTGCGTTCCTGGATTTGCGCCAGGTACTGCCCATGGCAAATACCGCTTTATAAAAAGAAATAATCAGCAAGATCAGTGGTATTGAAATAATTGACACAAGAGAAAAACCGATCTCTTCCGGTAAAAAAACAATACCCGTCATCAGCAGCAAGAATAAGCCAAAACTCGTTACCGCGCATATTAACCAGCCTTTACCCGACCGCGTACTGAATGTCTGGTTTTTCTTTTTTGCAGTCATCAGTTCCCTTACTGTCAACCGCTGAATTATCCTTTTTGTGCCAATAAGGGACAATATTTCTATGACCAGAAAATATATGGCCGTATCTTTAACTGCCTGAAGAATAAAAGAAACTGTTATCATTTCCGTGCCAAGCAAATCTGAAAAAAGAAAAGATAATGTCCCTCCTGCAAAAACACCAAGGAAAATACCTATTATAAAACAAAAAATCCCCAGACAAAAAAATTCCAGGAAAAACATCCATGATAATTTGTTTTTTTCCATTCCCATCAGTAAATATGTGGCAAATTCTTTGGCCCGCTGGTTCAGAATAAAGCGGTTAATGTAAGTTAACAGCACCACCACTATAATTGTAATGAGGAGCGGCAAAGCAGATGTTTCAAAACCTGCCTGCCGATTTCCCATAGCCGATACCAGATTTGATAATACCATAATACCGGTCAGGATGGCCAGCGTAACAATGTAAATAGAGTAATCTTTTCCGGAACGCCTGGCATTACGAAGAGATAATTTAAGATACATAGTCATCATCCCCCGCCATCCTGGCCATCCGGTCTAATATTTCAAGAAAAAACGCTCTTTTTTCTTGCTTTTCACGCTTTAAGCTGTCAACGATTTTTCCATCCTTCATAAAAAGAATTTCATTGCAGTAACTGGCCGAAAGGGCATCGTGGGTTACCATTAAAATCGTCACTTGTAATTCCTGATTAAGCCCTGACAGTGTTTCCATCAGATTCTTGGCGGAATGAGAATCTAAAGCCCCGGTTGGTTCATCGGCCAATATCAACTGCGGATTTATGGCCAAAGCCCTTGCACAAGCGCATCTTTGCCGCTGACCTCCGGAAACCTGATAGGGAAACTTGTCCAGGAGGTTCTCTATTTCCAACCTCCCGGCCAGAGACATGACCACATCATTGATCTCTTCTTTCCGCATTTCCTTAATGGTTAATGCCAGCGCGATATTTTCATACAAGGTTAAGGTATCCAACAAATTATACTCTTGAAATATAAACCCCAAATGCTCCCGGCGGAACTTCGCCAGATCATTCTCTGAAATATTTGTAATATCATTACCATCGATTGTAATCTGTCCTGAAGTTGGCTTGTCTATGGTGGAAATGAGATTCAGCAGAGTACTTTTTCCGGAACCGGAAGCTCCCATAATCCCCAAAAAACTGCCGCCAGGTACACAAAAACTCACATCATCCACCGCCAGTGTGCCGGTATTGTCAATAAGATACTCTTTCTTTATATGGCTGAGTTCTACGATATTTTCCATCAGTGCTCCTTCGCCTGCTCCGGTTTATTGGCTAATGATACCTTAATTCTTCCAGCCGCTTTACCCTCTTAAAAGCTTCCTGTAAAAACTCCGCTGCTGACAAATCCTCATAATCCCAATTCATTGGCTCCAGCGCTGTTGCGCCGGAATAACCTGTCCCAGCTATTTTCTTCATAACTGCAGTCCAATCAACCCGGCCTTCAAAGGGCAGCCGGTGCTGGTCATACTTTCCGCTGTTGTCATGCAAATGCAGTGCCATCAGCCGGGAACCATACATAGATAATAAATCCTTTTCCTGACTATAGTTGTAATGATGGCAGGCGTCATAGCAAAATCCGATTCGTGAAGAATCTACCTGTTCCAACACATATCCCAAATTGGTAAGATTCCGCAGATTCTCCATTGCAACATTAATACCCTGCTGTTCTGCCTTTTCAGCAATTCTCTTTACTCTGTCAAGTCCCAGCAGGTTATGTGGATTTTCTTCACTAGGCAAATGTACTACCATAGTGGGAATCTCAAACTCGGCGCAGTCTGCAACACATTGCAGGTAACAATCAGTCACTGCTTCTCCATCCAAATTATCAAGCCAGAGATCGTTCTGGTTTTGAATCGGTGTGTGAATATTTTCGATAAAAAGTCCTGCTTCGCGTGCCAATTGTGGTCCGCTGCGGTAATCACCCCGGCCAAAGCCATCGCTCCACCACATTAAGATGCCATCGAACCCGGCCTCTTTTATTAACTGATAACGTTCCTTTATCGGTAATTCATAACCAAACCAGTCATAAATCGTCACCATAATCGCTTTCTCCTTTATCATATCTCCTTCCGCCTGCTCTCAGGTCAGTAGCAACGGAATTTCAGAAAGTCTAACGCACATATGATCAGCATCATGTGTGCCTTCTTTATGTACCAAAATCGTTTTCATGCCAATGGATTTTCCTCCTTGTATGTCAGCAATCGGATTGTCTCCTATCATATAACAAAGTTCCGGAAATCCAGCAAGATTAAGAGCATATTGGAATATCTCTTTTCTTGGTTTCTCATATCCGATATTTGAGGATATTACATAGTCAACAAAATATTTTGACAATCCTAAGTCTTTAATAACAAGCGGCAGCTCAGGAAAATTGCTTGATATAATATAATTCCTATATCCCATTTCTGCACACTTGCGTAACGTTTCTATCGAATCGTCATATAATACATAATTTTTGAAATCAACAATATAGCTTTTAAAAAGTAAATTCAAAGTTTCCATGTCAACTTTAGAAATCTGATGTTCTTTATAAAATGAATTAAAGTTCCGGAAGAGACCATCCCACCACTTTTTCCCTGTATTATCGGTATATGACGCCTCCGGAAGATTCCATGAACATACTTTTTGCAAAAAGAAGCAAATATCTCCCTCATCAATTATATAATTACACTTTTTAAATGCTTTCTTTAATGAATTTAAAAAAGATTCATTGGGATGAATAAGCGTTCCATCAAAATCCCAGAATAATGCTTTACCACTCATTATATGATACCACGTTCATTCCATTTCTCCTTATCATAGGCCTATTTACCGATTACTCGCTTCGTACAATCCAAATGCGACAGAACCATATCCTCAAAGTCCAGCCGGGTTTCCGTATCGGCAAACACTCTTTTGGGTATCAGTGAATATATGCGCGAAGTTTGCATCAGATAATAAAAATCATCACTTTCCCAAAAACTGGCGTAAACATCCCATTTTAACTCCGAATTGATCGTTGGCGTTCTGAATCTGATACCTTCTTCTGAGAATAGCAATTGATATTCTTCATGGTACTTTGATGTACTTTTAAACTTAAGCCGCGGAATATAAAAATATAGGATAGTTCCGGCTAGCAAGGCAAATACGGCAAGCACCAGCACAATAATACTTAGCGCGCTAAATTCTGAAGAAAATAAATACCATATTGCAAACAGTATACATATGGGAAGAATAACCACACTGGGTTTTGTAATTGTTTTATTGCCAAATAAAATTTGTCTTTCTGCTTTCACATACTCTTCCTGTGTATATTTGAATCTTAATTTTATCGCTTCCATAAACCGATACCTCCTTATTCTCCTTTAAGTTAACCCTCTAATCCATACAGCTTCAGTGGATTTTTCAAAAGTTCATTTTTATAAATCTCTAATATATCATATGTATCAAAAAACATAACCTTACATTTGCCTATCAGTCCTTCTTTGATAAGACCTTTTTCATATGCCTTTTTTTGTATGGTGTACCAAGCTTTCACCGGTGGCTCGCCCATCTCGATGAGCCACTGGTTCGGTGGATAAACTGTATTTACTTTCTCAGTTGGAGTAAATATGTCTTTAACCTTCTTGGGCAAAAGGTCCTCAACATAATGCATCGCCGTTAGTTTATAAATATCAACCCCCAGCAGCAGGGCCTTTCCATTCGTATTGATAATATAATCAAGCCCGCCTCTGACCGCTTCCTCCGCATTCCGTCCCCAACCGGAAATTCTGAATATTCCCGGACCGGTTTTAGTGTCTGACTGTTTTCTAAATGTATCCGAAATTGTCCCCATGGCAGTTCTATCGCAATCTTCAGGCAATATTTTTATTTTTCTGAAAACTCCCAACTGTCTGTCTTCATCTGTAAGTTCTATCTCTTTACTTAATCTTAGTGAAGGCATAAAAATGCTCCCTGCTTCCCCACAGCATTCTTTAAGTGCAGAAATTACAGTTTCTGCTCCTCCTTCTACATATCCGAAACTACTGAGGGAACTATGTACCTCCAGTTCCATTCCTTTTTCTATTCCGATTCCTCTTAGGGCATCTATAATCAATGACTTTGTAAGTTTTTCAGACAACCTATTTCCCTCTCATTTACCACAGCACATTACCATATATATTCTACCCTATGACAGATACCTTCCGCAAGTTAAAAAGTGTCGCCCGGCGGCGACACTTTTTAAGAGAAATACGAACTTTATAGATGGTTATATCCATTCTACTTTATTTATTAACTTTATTTTGGATTTCCCACTTTTGATTCTTCCAATCTCATAGCAGTCATAATACTTTCGGATATGATCCATTACCGTCTCTTTCTCTTCCTTAGCCACTACAATACTTAATCCCACCCCGCAGTTAAAGGTATGCAGCATTTCTTCATCACTGATATTACCTGCTTTTTTAATATACTTAAATATAGACTGCAAGCGCAGTTTTGATAAGTCTATTTCTGCCGTCATTTCTTCTGGGATCACCCTGCACAGGTTTCCCTCTATTCCGCCACCTGTTATATGAGCCATTCCATGAATGATGTTCCTTTCCAGCAAACCTTTAATTGCTTTATAATACGGTGTGTGGGGTTTCATGATCTGTTCTATAAAAGTCAATCCATCAATTTTATCCAGCTTAATTTGAGGCATCTTGTCCATCAGTAAACGCACCAGCGAATAGCCATTGGTATGTAACCCATTGGAAGCAATCGCAAGCACCACATCGCCTTCTTTAATACACGAACCGTCAATTACTTTATCCCTTTCCACAATCCCGGCAATACTTGCAGTTAACAGATAAACTCCGGCATCAACTACCATTGGCTGAATGGATGTTTCTCCGCCTACCAGGGAACATTCATTTTCTTTACAGGCTTCAGAAATACCTTTAACCAATGAATTTACGGTATCCTTTTCCGCATTTCCACAGATAATTGTGTCCAAAACCGCAAGCGGCTTTGCACCCATCACAATAATATCATTAACCAAATGATTGATCATATCATGACATATTGATTCTGTATACCCAAATTCTGTTGCCAGTTTCTGCTTAGATCCGGGTTCTTCGGATTTCAGCACAAGTACCGGCTTTTTTATTTCCGGAAAATGAATATCATATAAAGAGGCAAAGTCACCCAATCCATTTAAGACACGTTTGTTTCCAGTTTCTAAATACTTTACCATCTCTTTTTTCATAGTATCCGTATATGCAATGTCCACTCCGGCTTTACTGTACGATAATCCTTCTTCTGTCTTATCATTTCCCACTAAAATCTCATCAACAGTAACATTTAATATGACTGCCAGATTACACAGTATTTCTATATTAGGGTAAGTTATTCCCTTTTCCCACTTAGACACTGCCTGAAATGAAATATTAAGTTTATCTGCTAACTGCTGCTGGGTAAGCCCTTGCTTCTTCCTTTTTGAAGCGATAAAAATACCAGTCTTTTTGCCATCTAACATATATCATTCCTCCGCACTGCTCTGCCCATATTACTCTAAACACATCATAGCTTACTCAACTCCGTAAAACAATAACTGGATAGTAGAACTCCTTATTATGATTCAACCACCGGTTGAAAAAAAGACTGATAGAACTGCAGCCAAATCATAAAAGCCACTGTTTATCAGTCTGTTTTTTATTCTCTTAGATTACGTTTAATTTGCTTGTGTCACTGGTACCCCCAGCAGATTGCAGAAGGTAAGGAATCCATAATAAGCTTCTTCATCATTCAGTAATGATTCATAGTTGGTTCCGGCCGGAAGCGTAAAAGTATAAGTTGCATTTTTATATTCAAAGATCACCTTAAGGGTCACGTCCGCTCTTTCGGCCAGCTTTTTGATGACATAGTCACTGATCCCATTCCATCTTCTGCTGTTATATTCTATCGTTGTTCCTGCGGCCGCATCTTTGATCTCACCGTACAGCCCCTTGATATATACCTGCGCAGCCGGAATAACCAATGTTTCCTTTACATCTCCGCAGGAGCACACATACTGCTCAATTCCGTCCTGCTCCAGGGTTGGGTCGGAGATGAAC
>JAVBUF010000115.1:0-17518 GCA_031555615.1 Lachnospiraceae bacterium
TTTTCCGAAATCACAAACCAGTTCATAATTAAATCTTCCCGAAAGATCCCCTACCGTTTCTGCCGTTATTTGCAGATCACCGTTTTTTCCGATCAGGGTTACCGGATCACCTTCACACACATCCGCAACTTCGGTTACATCCACCATCATCTGATCCATACAGATCCGCCCCACGATAGGAGCTTTTTGCCCTCTGATCAGAACAAATCCTTTATTGGATAAGCTGCGGGGGTACCCGTCACCATATCCCACCGGTATGGTTGCAATTCTGGTTCTTTGCCGGGTTATGTAGGTTCCGCCATAGCTTACCGGCACACCGGCTTCCACCTCCTTCAACATGACAATCGTACTTTGAAAAGACAGGGCCGGAACCAGCTTCACATTCTCTTTGCTAACCTCATCGGAAGGCCATAAACCGTACAGCGATATGCCTGCACGGACCGCATCCATATTGGCATTTTTCATGTCAATGATACCGGCACTGTTGGAGCAATGCTGCAATGGAATTTTGTATTGCAGATCTTTTTCGATTCCATCCACAAATCGCCGAAACTGACTTAATTGCTCTTCCGCACCGGATTTATCTCTTTCATCGGCCTTAGCGAAATGAGTAAAAATCCCTTCCAGACAAAGGTTTTCTGTCCGCAGCACCTTCTTTACATAGGTCAGGCCGTTATCATCGGGAGAAATACCCAGTCTGGTCATCCCGGTATCTACCTTTATATGCACACCAGCTGTGGCATTCAGCCGTCCCGCACATTCCGAAAGCTGGTCAAGGGTATCCTCTCTGAAGACCGTGATATCAATCTGTTCTTTGATCAGCTGCTCATAAGCATAAGGAAAGGTATAGCCTAAAACCAACAAGGGTTTTCTGATTCCGCTGTTCCGTAAAATAAAGGCTTCTTCGGCTGTGGCTACCGCAAACCCATAGATGCAGTCCATCCCCTCCAGCTCTTTTCCGATGGGAACGGCTCCATGTCCGTAGCCGTCGGCCTTGATCACTGCAATAATACCGGTCCGGGGACTGATATTTTTCTTCATATTTAAAACATTACTTCGGATGGCATCTAAATCTACTTGAATATAACCTCTTTGGTAATTTTCCTTCATAATTGTTCCTCCGCCTGCTGCAATATAACCGGTACTGCTTCGGCAATATCCGTAGCAATTACACCATACTGGCTTTTTTCCCCGGCCGCATAATCCCCTGCCAGACCATGAAGATGAACCCCCAGACAGGCCGCTTCAAAGGCCTCCATGCCCTGTGCCAGCAGTCCGCCGATGATTCCGGCCAGAACATCACCGCTTCCGGCTGTGGCCATGCCACTGTTGCCTGATGTATTCAAATAAGCTTCCTTCCTGGCCGCCTCACAAATATAAGTCCGGGCATCCTTGCTGACCATAACGCATTGCAGCTTTGCCGCCATTTCTCTGGATACCGAAAAGTCGGCTGCCTTGGCTTCCGCAATACTGCAGCCCGCCAATCCGGCCAGCTCTCCCATGTGAGGTGTCAGCACGACCTTTCTTTCCTTTTGAGCCGAAAGTAACCGGCACAATTCCTCATGGCTGCTCAGTAAATTGATCCCATCGGCATCCATTACCAGCGGCAGGCTGCTTTCCCCAATGACCGTCTGTAACAGAGCTTCCCCTTGGGGGGTCTTGCCCAGTCCCGGGCCGATGACAATGCAGTCAGCCCATTGCATATCTGCTTTCAACTGATCTCTCAGCCGCGCCAGGGCATCTTTCTCTTCCGCGGAATCGTAAATGGTTATCATTGCTTCGGGCAAGGCTTCCTGCAAAATAATGCGATTGGATTCATGAGTCAGGATTTTCACCATTCCGGCACCCGAACGTAAGCACCCGCGTCCGGCCAGCTCACAGGCTCCGGCCATATATTGCTGTCCGGCAATAATTAAGACCTTGCCAAAGGTTCCTTTATTACCGCTTTGATCTCTGAAAGGCATCCGAAGGTCTTCGATGCCGCTGTAAGTAAACAATAAAGGACTTTCCTGCTGAAAACTATGGGAAGTGATGCCGATATCCCGGATCACCACTTCACCGGAAAAGCCCGCCCCGGGATATAAAAAATGGCCTCTTTTGGCAAATCCGTAGGTAACTGTCAAGTCAGCCTCTACCGCGCTTCCCTGCACCGCTCCTGTACCGGCATGAATTCCGGAGGGAATATCCACACTGACAACAAAGGTATTTTTCATCCTGTTTATGTCCGCTATTACCTCTTCGTATTCCCCGGAAACTCCTCTGGTGAGGCCAATCCCCAGGAGGGCATCTATTACAATATCATATTCTGTCTTTTCTATTTTGCTCTGAATTGGAAAACCATATTTTTCTAAAATTGCAATTTGCCTGCTTGTTTCCCTGCTGCATTTTTCCTTTTTGCCCATCAGTACAAAGGTAACAGCCTGTCCTGCCAGAGCCATGATCCGTCCGATTGCCAGTCCGTCACCGCCATTATTTCCGCAGCCCGCCACCACTAAAATGCGGTGATGGCCCGGCTTCCTTTTATTGATTTCTTCGACTGTACAAAGCGCTGCTCGTTCCATCAGAACCAGCGCTTCCATTCCAAACCCTTCGATGGTATTTATGTCATACTGCTTCATTTCCTGTTCCGTTACCAAATACTTCATCGTTCAAGCTCTCCTTCATACTCTTTAAAAATGCGCCATAACCGGAATTGGTTCTGACGCATTTATTTCTTTTCCTCCGGTTTGACCTCTTCCTTCTTTTCAGGTGTCAGGGAAGGCCGCTTTATCTCCGGTATGTATTTCATATCAAATATTTCAATTACTTCGGCACCAAATATATTATGCATATAAGTATAAAGCTCATTAGTCATAATTTCCTTTTCCTGTTTCCTAATGAGCTTTTTCTTCAGTTCTATCCTGATCTCGGTAATCCACTGAGCGATTTCTTCAGCCTCGGCTGTATTATTCTTGATCCGCTCATAGCAGATTTCCATAGTCAGCAGCATCAGTTGGTAATTCACTGCATCGATCTGTTTCGGCAGCTCCATCAGTTCATCCTGATAAGCCTCCATTTTTTCATTGCAATCATTGATCAGGCGTTTATTGTCGGCCATTTTTTTCTCGGTCCGGGCATTTCCCTGTTCCAGCTCTTCGGCTGACTCCATGATCTCATCCATCAGTTTCTTTTTCAGACGTTTGATCTCCTTGGTTTCGGTAGTGAGTTTTCCCTGCCGCTTGACCAGTTCATTCAGTTCATCCTCTAACTTCTTGATCTGAGGATTGGGCTCAATTTGGGTAAATAATTTATGCCACTTATTATCCAGTGTCAGCACCGGTATCTTCTTGCCCGCCAGTGCCGGTTTAAATACATCATCCGTTCTCGACATAACTCCCTCGATTCTCATATCGGTTAATGTTGTAGGATAACTTCATCAGACTGTCAGAAAGATGGACGTTCTCCACCTGGATTTCTTCCGGTACATTTAAATCCACATGGGCGAAATTCCATATTGCTTTGATGCCTTCCTTTACCAGTGTCTCCGCCACAATAACGGCACTGTCCTTGGGAATGGTCAACACGGCAATATCAATATTATTCTCTCTGATAAAGTCGCCTATCTGCTCCATCGGCTGCACTTCCATATCTCTGATTTTCTTTCCGTGCAATGCCGGATTCTTATCAAAGATACCTAAGAACATAAAGCCCCTTCGCTCAAAGTTCATGTAGTTGGCAAGCGCCTGCCCCAAGTTGCCTGCCCCGATAATAATCAAATGATGTTTCTTATAAAGACCCAGTATTTTACCGATTTCCTCGTAAAGATACTCCACCTTATAACCATAGCCCTGCTGTCCAAAACCGCCAAAATTATTAAAATCCTGTCTGATCTGTGACGCCGTAACTTTCATGATATCGCTTAACTCTTGTGAAGATACCCGTTCTATCCCCTGATCCTTCAGTTCTCCCAGATATCTGAAATATCTTGGTAAACGGCTGATAACTGCCTGTGAAATTTCTTTTACATCCATTTTCTCTGTACCCCACAATGTCATTCTTAACCACGTATATCTATTTACTTATTATATAAGACCGTTAAAATAATGTCAATTGACATTCTCCAAACTCCCCTGTAAACTGTTATTGGCATATTAGCCAGTGAACAGTAGCAGAAAGAGGAAGATATGATGTTATTATCCTGTCAAAATATAAATAAAGCTTTTTTGGAAAAGAAAATACTGCAAAATGTTTCCTTTCACATTGAAGATTATGATAAAGCTGCGATTGTCGGTATCAATGGCGCGGGCAAGACTACCCTGCTGCGAATTATCGTAGGGGAACTGGCTGCCGATGAGGGACTGACGGTGTTGTCCAAAGGCAAAACCTTGGGTTATCTTTCCCAGATACAGGCGGTAAACGGCGCAAATACGATTTACGAAGAATTGCTGTCGGTTAAAATGGAGCTGATCCAGTTGGAAAAACAGATTCGTGCTGTGGAACTGCAGATGAAAGATGCCAAGGGCAGTGATCTGGAACAGTTGCTGGCCACATACGCCCGGCTGACTCATGATTTTGAATTTGCCGACGGATATGCTTATAAAAGTGAGCTGACAGGGGTTCTTAAAGGATTGGGCTTTGCTGAAGAGGAATTTGACAAGCCGGTGGATACCCTTTCCGGAGGACAAAAAACCCGGGTGGCATTAGGCAAGCTGCTGCTGCAGAAACCGGATTTGATTATTCTGGATGAGCCCACCAACCATTTAGACATGTCTTCCATCAGCTGGCTGGAAACCTATCTGCTGAATTATAAAGGGGCTGTGTTGATTGTTTCCCATGACCGTTACTTTTTAGATCGGATTGCCAATAAGGTGATTGAGCTGGACAATACCAAGGCCACTGTTTTCAGCGGTAATTATTCCGACTATGCGGTAAAAAAGGAACAGCTTCGGACGGCCGAACTGAAAGCTTATCTGAATCAGCAGCAGGAAATCCGGCACCAGGAGGAAGTCATCGCCAAGTTAAAGTCCTTTAACCGGGAAAAGTCCATTAGGCGGGCAGAATCTCGGGAAAAAATGTTAGATAAGATCGAAGTGCTGGATAAGCCGGTGGAGATTCGAAGTGATATCCATATGGAACTGCATCCTTCCTGTACCAGCGGTAATGATGTACTGCATATGGAAGAGCTGGCCAAGTCTTTTGATGCTCTCACGCTGTTTCATCATGTTAATCTGGATATTAAGCGGGGAGAACACGTGGCGATTATCGGGGATAACGGTACCGGTAAAACCACCCTGCTGAAAATCCTGAACGGGGTGCTGCCCGCCGATTACGGTTCCTTTACTTTGGGAACTAACGTACATATCGGTTATTATGATCAGGAGCATCATGTCCTGCATATGGAAAAAACGCTTTTTGAAGAAATATCCGACACCTATCCTGCTATGACCAATACAGAGATCCGCAATATATTGGCGGCCTTTCTTTTTACCGGTGATGATGTCTTTAAGCGGATCAAGGATCTGAGCGGCGGGGAACGAGGCCGGGTATCGCTGGCCAAGCTGATGCTTTCGGAATCCAACTTTTTGATTTTGGACGAGCCCACCAATCACCTGGATATCTTGTCCAAGGAAATCCTGGAAGGCGCCCTGAACCGCTATACCGGCACAATCCTTTATGTGTCCCACGATCGTTATTTTATCAATAAGACAGCTACCCGGATTCTCGATCTGGTTGACCGGCAATTTGTAAATTACATCGGTAATTATGATTATTATCTGGAGAAAAAGGATACTATGACAGCCACTATCTCCACTGCTACTTCGACTTCTATATCTGATAAAGGTGATTCGGAAGCCAAGCAGGATTATATCGCCAGGAAAGAACAACAGGCTCAGGCTCGGAAGAAAGAAAATGCCCTGAAACGGCTGGAAGCTCAGATTGAGGAGTTGGAAAAGCGGATGACGGAGATTGAGGAAAAAATGCTTTTACCGGAACTGGCTACCAATGTGGCGGAGTTGGTAAAGCTGTCGGATGAAAAAACCGGTATTGAGGGCGAGTTGGAAGAATTATATGAAAAATGGGAGGAAGCAGCTATCCTTTAACCAGCGATACTGCCATCAGTACCAGATAAATAGCATCAGACCCCGGCAATCAAAGCGATGTCGGGGTCTATTTTTGTCGTGGTTCTACTTTCGTAGGTAATCCATTCTCTATAATCGTCATCACCTTGGTTCCCTCTGCTAACATTAGTTACTTGATATATCATTTTTGCATTTCCATAAGGTGTATTTATTTCATCCTTTACTTCCATGGACTTTGCACAATACCAAAAAGGCCGCCGATGGCGACCTTTTTACTATATCTTTTTTATTAAATTGCTTCGTATGTTTTTCTTACTTCCTTGATGAAATCAAGACTGTTCAATACCGATACATCCTTCAAAGTCGTAATCAATGCCAAATCTTTCGTCATCTTTCCGGCTTCAATGGTAGCAAGGGTTGCTTTTTCCAGCTTATCGGCAAACTGCTTCAGCTCTGCATTACCATCCAGTTCGCCTCGTTTGCGCAAAGCCCCGGTCCAGGCAAAAATGGTTGCCACCGAATTGGTAGAGGTTTCTTTGCCCTCCTGATGCTGATAGTAATGTCTCTGCACGGTTCCATGAGCGGCTTCATATTCGTATACACCGGCGGGTGAAACCAGCACGGAGGTCATCATGGCCAGAGAACCGAATGCCGAAGAAACCATATCGCTCATTACATCGCCATCATAGTTCTTGCAGGCCCAGATAAATCCGCCCTTATCCCGCATCACACGGGCTACGGCATCATCAATCAGGGTATAGAAATAGGTAATACCGGCAGCGGCAAATTTTTCCTGATATTCGGCTTCATAAATCTCCTGAAAAATATCCTTAAAGGTATGATCATACTTTTTGGAAATCGTATCCTTAGTGGCAAACCACAGGTCTTGTTTAGTGTCCAACGCATAGTTAAAGCAAGCCTGGGCAAAGCTTCTGATTGATTTTTCGGTATTGTGAACCCCCTGCAAAATACCGGGGCCGGTAAACGTATGGATGGTCTCCCTGATTTCTGTTCCATCCTCAGCCGTATATACCAGTTCGGCCTTGCCGGGACCGGGAACCTTGATTTCGGTGTTCTTATAAATATCTCCATAAGCATGACGTGCTAAAGTAATGGGGGCCTGCCAGCATTTTACCATGGGCTGGATACCATTTACCACAATGGGTGCCCGAAAGACCGTACCATCCAGTATGGCTCTGATGGTTCCGTTAGGGCTTTTCCACATTTCTTTCAAATCATATTCTGTCATTCTGGCGGCATTGGGGGTAATGGTGGCACATTTAACTGCCACACCATACTTTTTGGTGGCTTCCGCCGAATCTACCGTCACCTGATCATCGGTCTGATTACGATACTCTAATCCCAAATCATAATATTCTGTTTTCAAATCGATAAATGGCAATAACAATTCATCTTTGATCATTTTCCAGAGAATCCTTGTCATCTCATCCCCGTCCATCTCCACCAGGGGAGTAGTCATCTTAATCTTATCCACTTTTATTCCTCCGTTCTTACAGTTCATCTTGATAAACGTCATACAAGCCGTTCTTTACCATATTATCATAGGCATTATTGATATGCAAGGTTGCCAGCCGTTCCGCTTCGGATGCGTTTTTTGCCTTGATGGCTTCCATGATCAGCCGGTGTTCCTCATTGGAAGCACCGCCCCGGTTGGTATCTGCCAGGGTTTTCCGGCGCACCCGCATAACATACTGGTGAAAGTCCTGTAACAGAT
The DNA here is from genome assembly GCA_031555615.1 of Lachnospiraceae bacterium. GTDB lineage: Bacteria > Bacillota > Clostridia > Lachnospirales > Lachnospiraceae > UBA935. The sequence goes on from JAVBUF010000115.1 coordinate 7,795, forward strand.
GCTGAAGCATCTTGGAGTGACAGGCATCATATAAAATATGGTGAAAACGGTTATCCAACTCGGCCATTTGATCCATATGCCCTTTAGAAGCATGAAACTCCGCCAGATAGATATTTTCTTCCATTTCTTCCAACTGTTCTCTGGTGATCTGTTCTGTGGCCAGACGGGCACACATCCCCTCCAGAGAAGAGCGGATCATATAAATATCCTTGACATCTTTGGCTGTTATACCGGTTACATATGCTCCCTTATTGGGAATCATCTGAATCAGCCCTTCCAGTTCCAACTGACGGAATGCTTCTCTTACCGGCGTTCTGCTTACACCAAGCTCTTCGCCAATGGCAACCTCCCGAAGCTCCTCATGGTCCTTATAGCGACCGCTTAAAATATCCTCCCTGAGCTTCTGAAACACCCTGCCCCTAAGAGAATAATTGTCTGAATTACTCATGACGAACCCTTCCTTTCACACTTTCAAACATGCCGCCATGGCGGCACAAATAATTACGTAAATCGTAACTCAAAGTTATTGTAACTGAATTCCCAACTGACTGCACCTTACATTGATGACTTCAATCAATTCCTCGTCGGTGATTACTGTAATACGTCCGTCAGCATATTCCTCGTCTACCCATTCCTTTACTGATTTCACCAGTTCACTGCTTTTGTCTACCTGCTTTTCTTCTTTCAATTTAAAATAGGTGTTGATCCAATGAGCGATACCGGCTAATCCTGAAGTATCGGAAACCGCACACAATACCGGCCGGTTCAAAAACTTCTCTGTATCAAATATATTATAAATCTCTTCATTTTTCAACAACCCGTCGGCATGAATGCCGGCTCTGGTAACATTGAAGTTTTTACCTACAAAAGGCGTTCTGGGAGGAATCTCATAGCCGATTTCCTTCTCATAGTACTCTGCCAGTTCGGTAATAACCGTAGTGTCCATACCATTTAAATCCCCCTTCAATTGGGCATATTCAAATACCATCGCTTCCAAAGGTGTGTTACCGGTGCGTTCACCGATGCCAAACAGAGAAGTGTTGATACCGGCACAGCCGTATAACCAGGCTGTGGTAGAATTAGCAACAGCCTTGTAAAAATCATTATGTCCATGCCATTCGATCATCTCATGAGGAACGCCGGCATGAATGTGCAGGGCATAAATAATTCCCTGAACACTTCGGGGAATTACCGCACCGGGGAAATTAACCCCATATCCCATGGTATCACAGGCTCGGATTTTCACCGGAATCTGATATTGCTTCATTAATTTCATCAACTCCAGACAGAAGGGCACCACAAAACCATAAATATCCGCTCTGGTGATATCCTCCAGATGACAACGGGGGCTGATTCCTTCTTCCAGACACTCCCTGATAACACTTAAATAATGCTCAAGTGCCTGTTTTCTGGTCATCTTTAATTTCATAAAAATATGATAATCAGAGCAGCTTACCAAAATACCGGTTTCTTTCATTCCGATTTCTTTTACCAGTTTAAAGTCTTCTTTGCTGGCCCTGATCCAGCTGGTCACCTCGGGGAACTGATAGCCCCGCTCCATACATTTGTAAACTGCATCCCGATCCTTTTTGCTGTATAAAAAGAATTCACTGGCCCGGATCATTCCATTAGGGCCGCCTAATTTATGCAGATAATCATAAATGGTTACGATCTGTTCAGTAGAATACGGCGCTCTGGACTGCTGTCCATCCCGGAAAGTGGTATCGGTAATCCAGATTTCCTTAGGCATATTGTGCGGTACGATGCGATCATTAAAGGGGATCTTCGGAACCTCGGAATAAGGGAACATGTTACGGAAGACATTGGGTTTTTCCACATCATCCAGTATGTACATATGCTCTTCGATCTGCAATAAATTGTTTTTATTATTTAAGGAAACGGGACGTTCCTCAAAATGTGAATTGGTGTTGCTCATAACATTCCTCCTGTTGTATCTTTATTCTTGTATAATTGTATACAATGTCAATAAATATGTCAATCCATATTTATTGACGATAAGAAATAAAGAAAAGCACTCCTCCCGGAATGCCTGTCAAATATTACGCCTCTAATATTTTCAAACGTTGTTTTGTTTCTACCATGCTAACTTGTTTAGCATTAGCTCCCCAGTTGTCTACTGCTAAAGTATAAACTTCTTCAAAATCTATTACAACAGGTTTTCATCATACATGGCTCGGATACCACCGATAAATTTGGGTCGCATTCTGGCGCAAACGACATGGGCTTTTCCTATCTTTGGCTGGGAAACCCGCACCGGAACTGCCACCTCTTGAATATGCATACCGATCAGGGTATCGCCGATATCGATACCGGCCTGCGCCTGAATATGCTCCACTGCTACCGGATTACGGAAGCCGGCATGTGCGGCAGTTGCAAAAGAACCACCGGCCTTGGGTTGGGGAACCACATTGACGATGGGTATCCGTCTTTCCTCGGCTGCTTCCTGTTCTATAATAATTGCCCGGTTCAAATGTTCACAGCATTGTGCTGCCAGATAAATTCCTTTTTCCGACAGGACACCGCAGATTCCTTCAAATACCGCCTGGGCCAGCTCGGCACTGGAGAAAGTTCCGATTTGCGCTCCGGCTATTTCACTGCTGGAACAGCCTACTACTACGATATCCTTTTCTTTTAAGACAGACTGGTCAAGCAATTCACTTACTACCTGTTCTGCTTCTTTTCTGATTTGTTCCAAATATCCTGCTTCCACTGCTGCCTCCTAAAATCATATTATTTGCATCTGTATATAGCATTCCAAAATGTAGCTGGGATTCTCATAATAAAAACTGCTATTATAATCCTCAATGTATTCTTCAATAAAAGATGTGAATACTTCTATCAACGCATCCACCACATCCATACTCCGTGCTTCTGTCACCCCTAAAATCAGCCTTTTATATACTTTACCGATATCCCAATGTGTCGGTATGGTATATTTGCACTTTGAAACAGGATCAAATTTGCCTTGAGTTATATGATACTTTTCTATCAGATCATCACATACACGATCAATATTATCACTATGATATATATCTGCCAGATCATATATTTTGCGTATTTCTTCTTTTCCTATTAACTTTACAATATCACTCACTGGTTTTTGGTTTTTCTGGCCAGATACTCTATTAAGCTGCATACAAAAAATAAATCATTCCCTTGTTTATCTTCACGTCCTGTCATATATGACCTCCTCATACCCTCGATATTCTAAACAATTCAATGCCTGTTCGGTACAAAAATTGATATGATGAGTAGGGTATTTGAATTTGGCCATAACCCAAAACTGTTCTCTTGTAATGCTTCCGTCTATATAGTCTGCTATAAAGTTGTAAATCTGATCATTAGCCATTGTACCAATAACAATATCAAAATCATGTTCTTTTCCATGACGGCAATCTATAATAAAATCCAACCATTCTTCTGACATTTCTTTAAACTCAAGAATTTTTAGTTGTGTATCCATTCTGACTTCATAAGTACTGACTACCGGTGTATTATATCTTCGGGCCCATCGCTCTGCCTGTTCCTTAATCATCGTGCAGTAAAAGCCGACACCAAAATCCTTTGTATTCCTGCTTGCTATCACCTTTGGTTTTTCCACATTCTGATACCCGCCATGATATACCGTCATCTTAGCCATTTCACACCTCCACCCAGTCTGACCTTAACGATTTTATTATACTCTACAATTTTGTAATCCTCAATCCCCTTTCCCAGTTCTTCTGCCGCCATTGCGCTATCTCTTATTATTTAATAATCCGCTTTTCTTTATGCAAACCCCAAAATAACAAAATACCTGCCACCGCCCCTAAAAATAACAATGATTGAAAGAATGGTGCAAAATTATAGCTGCCTCCCTGCCAGAACCCGCCAAACTCCTGACTTACATAAGTCATGGGCAGCATATCCGCTATCCGCCGGATACCCTTGGGAAATGACTCGGTGGACATCCCCATCATCCCGCAAAGGATCAAAAAAATAAAATACATCATCATGGTAATAGCATAGGTGGGTCCAAATCTCTTTACCAGTGTGGCGATTGCATGGGACATTACGAAAAAGACGGCTGCCAGCACATAAATGGTTATAATAAATATGGCTGCCGACCGGCCGGCCGGTGCCTGTACTTCTACCAGCAGGCATCCGGCAACAGCATATAGGATAAAGGCCGCTGTCAAAAAAAGAAAATTAGCGATCATTTTGGCCAGCATCATGGATGCATGCGTAAATCCAAATAAATTCATTCTGAGAGGGATATCTTTCTCCAGCTCCTGAGAATAGTTGGCTCCATGTCCGATGAGAAAAATCGACATCGGTACTACCATGCTCATGGTAATAAAAAGCTGGCTGACTGCCCCATCTCTGACGACTTCCGGTATCTGCTGCATATAAGTTTTACTAAGAAGAAACAGCATCAGAATTGGGAAGGCCGTGCTGAAAAATATGGTGAATGGATTACCGCAGACATTCTTTACTTCATAAATAATTAATGATAACGAGCATACTTTTCTTTTCATGATGCCACCCCTCCTTTTTGCCGGAATCCGGCTTTTGCATTTATAGACATGATTTCGATGTCACAATTACTGCGTTTATAATTAATATCTTCTGTTCCTAGCAACTTGACCAGCCGTTCTTCTGTTCCTTCTTCCTGGCAGGAAACAGCTATGAGATGGGCCGGTGCAATTAACTTTTCAAAGGGTGAAACCAATTGCTGGTTCTTTTCTGTGTTATCCAGAATAATGATGGTCTTTCCGCAATATTTCCAAAACAGTTCTTCCTTTTTTCCGAAATCTACTACCTTACCGTCTTCCAAAATCAATATTTTATTAACCAACTGTTCCAGTTCTTCATAATAATGAGATACCACTAAAAGAGCTGCGTCTTTGTTCCGGTACCAGTCTACCAGCTTTTCCATCAGCCGCTGACGGGTTTCAAAATCCAATCCTGATGTGACTTCATCAAAAAATACCAGGGGTGCATCCTGAATCAATACCAGGATAATGGTCATCCGCTGCTTTTGCCCGCCGGAAAGCATCTTGAATTTTTTATGCAGACAGTGTTCAAAATCAAAAAAACGGATCAACTCCTGTAATTTGGGGTTCTTCCTGATCCTGGTATCCAAAATTGCCTCCATCACTGATTGCACTGACATGGTATTGACATAATGATTCTGCTGCATATGGACCGCCATTTCCTCCGGCTGCAGCCTGGTATCAATGCTTCCGGTATAGGGAACAAGACCCAAAATCGCTTTCAGCAAGGTGGTTTTTCCGGCTCCGTTAGAACCGATGATGCCAATCCGGTCGCCCTTTTGAAAAGAAATGGACCGGGTTATGGATAGTGCCGTCTGGCTTCCGTACTTTACTTCCAAATGATTAACTGTTAACATACTTACCTCCGCCTTTCATATTTTCGTCTTTTATTTTATCAGATTGATATGAATTTCGTATGAAGTTCATTTGAAGGTTAATTTTGCTTCAACACCATTTTTAATATTGCTGATTGCTGCCTCGCAGCCTAAAAGCGGACTGTAATAAGCAACAACATAAAGTCCCAGTCCCCGCCCCTTTTGCCCGGAATTGCTGGTGACAAAAGGGTCAAAGATATGAGGCAGTAATTCTGCCTCAATATGCCCGCCGTAATTAATCACCGAAAAAGATTTTTTCCGAAAAATAATTTTAATGCTCTCATTGACCGGGGTATAACAAATGGCATTGCTTAATATATTTCCTACGACTTTTTGCATACAGGAAATATCTGTTTTTAGGAGCGGCATTTCTCCTTCCCAAATCATTTTTAAATTCCTTTTCTCTATTAATGCGCGGTTTTGCTCCACACATTCTTTCACCAATTCCGGTAAACTTACCATCTCCCATTCCATATTGCTGCTATATTGCTCTAAACTTAAAATATCATCGGTCATTTTCTGCATCAGCAGCAATTGTTCCTTTAATTGCGGCAGGTATGTTTTCACATCACGATATTTTCCTACCTCATGTATCATCCCCTCAGCCAAAAGCAAAGCCGCGGCTACCGGTGTCTTTAATTGGTGTGAGGACGCCCGCAGGAACACCTCCTGGCGTTTGTTTTCGGCCTCCAGCAAACGATAATTTTCAACCAGCTTTTGGTGCAGTTCATTCCAGGCTTTGCTCAAATCACTGATTTCGTCTTTTCCTTCCACCTCTATTGGCTGAAAATCCGTTATTTTCACCTCTTTCATGCTTCTGGCATGATGGGCCAGACGGAGGATCGGCTGTATCATGAAGCGGGAAAATATCTGTGAAAATATCAGCACCACCAAAAAAGAAACAGCAATGATCATCGGCAGGCTCCTTAAAACCACCGGTCTGATTTCATCCATCTGCGGGGTAAGTAAAAAAACAAAGGTCATAATAATATCATCTTGTGCTGTTCCAATGAGCATATAAGTCGTATAAAAATTCACCCCATCGGTAACTGAAGTTTCAAATGCGACTATGTTATCAGATACGATATGGAATTGGGTATCCGCCACCTCAAACATATTTCCGGCCAAAAACTTATTTGTATCAATTACAATATTATCGCCTGCTTTTCTGTTTAGATCGGTTAAAAAATGGCTGAAAGATGAGAATGCAATCCCTTCCGAATCCCATGGTTCCATGTCTTTCCAATCCCCGGCTGATTGCCGGATATAGTCTAAGAGCTTGCATAATTCTTCATCTTCCACCTTAACTGCTGCACCAAAAAATTGATTAGACAGCTTGATATTGTTATCATACAAAGGAATCTCAATGGTGTAGGTAGTCATGGGGTTGCTTACTTCCAGATTCTCATATGACCGGTTCTTGATATAGGCTTTCTGGGTCTGGACAGCAATTTCAAAATTTTGTTCCTGACGGTAATTGATATAAAGGGAAGGCAGCATCCAGATAAAATATCCTGCCATACAGGACACAATGATAACCGAAAGGAATGTGCTGTATAACAATGTTTTTTTAGATAATCCCATTCTCGTCCTCCCTCACAAACCGGTACCCTGCACCAATGACTGTTTTTATACAATTGTAAGGCAGTTTTTTACGCAGATTCTTGACATGCGCATCGACAATACGGTCATTTCCGATATAATCTTCATTAAAAATTCTTAATATTAATTGCTCACGGGTAAATACCCTTTCGGGTTTCTGATACAAGGTATCCAACAATAAAAACTCACTTACAGTGAGACCCAACGATTTTCCGTCATAAAAAGCCTGATAAGCTTCCCCCTGAACGGAAAGTCCTGTCGTCTTATGACTGCTGTCATCCACATAGCCGCTCCGCCGCAGAATGGTTTCCATGCGTTTTAATAAAATCAGCGGTGATACCGGTTTAATGACATAATCATCGGCATACAGATTAAAGGCTTGCAGCTGGGTTTGCTCTTCGCCGATGGCGGTCAGCATAATAACCGGCATTTTTAAGTTTTTTCCACGAATATAAGCCAAAACTTCTAAGCCGCTTTTCTCCGGGACCATAATATCCAGTACCGCGAACTGAAAGCATTCCTGTTCCAAAACCTGAATCGCGGCCTCTCCGTCTGCTGCCGGATACACCTCATATCCCTGCTGCTTCATATATTCGCTGAGTACTTCCGATATCACCGGCTCGTCCTCCAAAAACAATACTTTGACCATGATCCTCACCCTTCTTTCATATATCTGATTCATTATACCAAAAAATGCTCCCGATGGAGAGCATTTTTTAAGCATTATGATAATCCTGCCAATGTATCAAACGTCCCGGTTATATTCAGCCGCCCATATCCCCATTCCCTATTGGGATAAGTCAAATCCGCCGATCGGGTCGCTCCCAGTATCAGATAGCTTCTAAACTCCCTGCTTTCCAGATGACGGCCATTTCTTTCCACTACTGCCCATTGCATAAACTGCGCAGCTGCACCGGCAGTTATGGCTGCAGATATGCTGGATCCGGTCATCTTGCCCAATATTGTGTCCACCAATACCCCCGGAACTGCGATATCCGGCTTTATTTCTCCGCCTCTGGTAAACCCTCTCCCTGAACGCTCATAAAATCCCCCACTGATATGGTTATAGGTCGATACGCTCACTATTTGATCTGCATTTGATGGTGCTGTTAATGTTATATCAGGATCAGAGTGAAAGAACACGGTATTATTCTGTTCCTTTATGGGCAGCCACATATTAAATTCCCCTCGGTTGCTAAGAACATCATCCGCACCGCTCACTCGGATTACCCAAATACCGGGGGTGGGATTCACAAAGCGAATTACAAACAGTTCATTCCCTGTCGCCTCTTCCACCAGAACATGATCTATCCTTATCTCTGTCGGTTCATATATAAACGTAAAGTGTCTGCTTTTCCTGACACGGGATTCTATCTTTCCGGTGCTTTCTCCTCTCGGAGAATGGATGGAGATGGCCAATGCATTTGGCAAAGTTCCCCACAATTCAGTGATAAATCCGCTGCTTTTTTCCTGTACCAGTATTTCTACATCATTGTATTGCCGATCATTGTCAGGCCCTTTTACTGTTCCGAAATAATGATGACCGGCATTTCCTTCATTGCCGCCGCTTGCTACGATAATGCGGCTTCTTCTGACAGCCGTCCGATCTATATAGTTGGAAAAAAGCGGTCCGGAACTGTGACCGCCCATATTGGTACCCATTCCAAGACAAATGATTACCGGCCGATGGTATGCAATGGCAAATTGTTCAATATATTTAATTGCTAATAATATATCCGGTTCTTCATATACACTCTGATCTTCCGGCACCAGGTAGTATTCTTTCAAATATCGCTTTGCTTCCTTACACTTTACTACTACCATTTGACTATTAGGAGCTGCTCCCCGGAAGGCAATGCCGTCTTCCAGTAGGCTTCCGGCTGCAACACTTACCATCGCCGTTCCATGTCCGTCCATATCCCAACTGGGAACATAGCTGAGTGGTGTTTCCGATTGCAAAGCTGCATTAATCATTTCACGAGTAAATTCGGTTCCATATTTCAGCCCTTTGGGCGGTTCTCCTGATTGTATTGTCTGATCCCATATCGCCAATATTCTTGTGGACCCATCTGCATTGCGGAAGACATCCTCAGTATAACGAATACCGGTATCAATGAATCCTATCACCACCCCGATCCCGGTAAGCGATAAAGGCGGGCGCTGTGCCTGAAGGATACCGCTTTCACTCAAAGCACTTGAATCAAAAGACGCATTGTGCTCATGAATCAGCTCTTCCTGCGCAAAACCGAACAGTTTCGGAATAGACCGATACGTATAATTGCTGATTGTCAGCGGCGGAACAATTTCACGATTGATGTAGAAAATCCCAATATCTCCCTCTATCTGCTGATAGTAATACTCATTACCTATGTAATTTTCGTCCCATAACTCTTTGGAATCAGTTATCATATCCATATAATCATTGGACAGAATCATCTCTTTTACTGTCATAAATAATTTTCTTTTTTATTAACTATATTATACATTTCGGCCAAGAATGTCAGTAAATATCTTAAAGAGTTCTACCGCTTCTACAAAGTAATCCGTAAAATCCTTCCTATAATGTCAAGCCCTAAAGTGTTGTTTTTTCGGACTTTTTTTAAATAGTTACCTCTATAACCAGAGCCAAAAGTGTATGACAGTCATTGTATCCTGTACTGAATAGCTAAAAGAAGGTATAGTTTATAAAGC
>JAVBUF010000004.1:0-20385 GCA_031555615.1 Lachnospiraceae bacterium
ACATGTGGTTTCCTGTAGTTCTTCGGCTACTTTTTCGCGAATTGGTACAATAGGAAAGAATCACATTCAGAGCAGTTCCAGGTTTATTTAGAACTGCTCATTTTATCTGCTCTGATTCTGATACTTTCCTTGGATATTATAACATATTCAAAAAGAAAAAACATTAATAAAATTATAATTGCATTTCCAATGATTTCCCTGTATTATAGTTAACAAGTACTATATACATCAAATATGGGAGTGACATCATGAGATATGTTGATATGGATAAAATTATACCCGTAGGCTGTTACCTTGCACGTCCGGTATGTAATGACAACGGGGCTGTTTTAATGCGTCAGGGTGGGGAAATTACGGAAAACCTCTTAAACCGTCTGGCAAAACAAAATTATGTGGGATTATATATAGAAGATGAGATTTCCAAAGGCATCGAAATCGAGGATGTGGTGGATGAATCCTTACGTTTACAAGCCTCCGATGCCTTAAAGGAGTGTTTGAAAAAAAAGCTTGATTTTGGACGTTTATCACCTATTATTTCAAATATTATTGATTCGGTAATCAGTAACCGGGACAAGTTGATTCAGGTAAATCATTTACAGAATTATAACGAATATTTATATGCCCATTCGGTTAATGTGGCAATTCTTTCTATTCGTATCGGTCTGGAATTCGGTCTGAATATGGAAAAACTCTCCCAGCTGGCCATGGCCGGAATCTTACATGATATCGGCAAAAACATGGTTTCTCCGGAAATCGTCAATAAAGTGGGGAAATTAACACCGGAAGAATTTTTGGAAATGAAAAAGCATCCCATCTTCAGCTATGAGATGACCAAGGATTCCCCCCGTATTGCCAGCGTTTCCCGGGTTGCTATTCTGGACCATCACGAACGAAGAGACGGCAGCGGGTATCCCAGAGCACTTTCAGGAGATAACATCTCACTATTCGGCAAAATTTTAGGAGTAACGGATACCTATGATGCCATGACCACCGACCGGGTTTACCGGGGCGCTTATTCTGTAGCAGACGTAACGGAATTTTTTATGGCTAACAGCAATGTCTTATTTGATTTTGATCTGATTAAAGCTTTTACCCGCTGTATCGCCGTATATCCTACCGGTTCGATTGTGGAATTAAGCACCGGACAAAGAGCCATCATCGTCAAAAACTATAATGATTGCATTTTAAGACCTTATATCCGGTTACTGGATGATATGACGGAAATCGACCTGAAAGATGACTCCAAATATCTCGGTGTCAGCATTATGAAAGTTATTTAAAAGGTATCACCAAAGGGTGACACCTTTTTTATTTCCCCTATTCTCTAAGATAGGACAATACCTCTTCAAATTGCATATCACCGCCAAACAGATCCAGGGCGCTGCCGATGGTTACATTCACTCTGCCCTGACCCAGCATTCTTAATTTCTTCAAATCCTCAAAAGAATGAACGCCGCCGGCATAGGTAATTGGATTTTTCTTCCATTTTCCCAATAACGCCACCAGTTCTTCCTCAATTCCGCTGGCCTTGCCTTCCACATCCACGGCATGAATCAAAAATTCATCACAATAATTTGATAAATTTTCCAAAGTCTCTTCCGAAAGGGAAACATCCGTATACTTCTGCCATCTGTCGGTAACAATATAATATCGGCCGTTCTTTTTGCGGCAGCTCAAATCTAAAACGAGATTTTTCCGGTTAACAGCTTTTAACAAATTTTCTAAGTTTTGACAGTTGATTTTGCCGTCCTTAAACACATAGGAAGTAACAATAACATGAGATGCACCTGACGCCAGATAATCCGCAGCATTTTCGGCAGTAATTCCGCCACCCACCTGTAAACCGCCGGGATAAGCCTGTAACGCTTTGACCGCCTGACTTCTGGTTTGCTCATAATATGGGCTGTCTTTTGCATTTAAAAGAATGATATGACCGCCTTTAATGCCTTTGTTCTTATATAATTCCGAAAAGAAAGCGGCGTCCTGTTTTGCCACAAAGTTTTCAACGACGTTTCTATCCCCCAGACTTCCGCCGATGATCTGTTTTACTTTTCCATCATGTATATCAATACAGGGTCTGAATTCCATTATTTTTTCTCCAAATTATTTTAACCGTTCTGTTTCTATTATACACTGTAAAATTGTACACTGTAAAAATTTTTCCAAAATTTTCTTTTAATCGTTAATTATTCCTAGTTTTTCTCATCCAGTATATTTTCAAAAGCCTTGCACATAATAGCTTAAGAACCGTGAATTATTGCGGCTCTTATTTAAGCTTAAAACTAAATAAAAGAAGTTTTCATTTTAGTAAAACTAAAAGAAAGAAGGAGTGAAATTATGAAAAATGTTAAAAAATTGATTTCGGTTTCCTTTATATTGGCTATGGTTTGTGCGTTTACTGCCTGTGGACGTAACAATACCGATACAGTAAACGATGTAAATGGAACTACCGACAAAACAAAGACCACAAACACAACCGATACCAATACCATTAATAACACCGGTAACACCACAGATACCGACCGTCTTAATAACAATGACCAAAACGACGGTTCTATTCTGGAGGATACCGGTAATGCCGTAGGTAATGTGGTTGACGATATTACCGATGGTGTGGACAATATAACCAATGATGTGGTTGGCGGAACTGACAGTACCGTAAATGATGCAACAACCGGTACCGATACTGTTGTTGATACTGTTAAAGATACAAATACAAACAGTGTAAACGCAACTGCTTCTCCTGTTAAAAAATAACAGCTTTAAGATCAAGACAGCACCCTTCGGGGTGCTGCCCTTACATAAAAATTATTTTTCAACAAGAACACCATCACGAAAAGCCTGCAGCAGATCCTCCAGGAACTTGATACTTTCCTTTAGTTCGGTGCCGATATCGGTATCCGCCACCAGAATTCTGTCCATGCTGGTTTCCACAATGGTGGAATCGGAAAAAATATCCGATTCATGGATAATCGCCGCTTCCATGGATTCAAAAGGTTCATGGGCAACCAGCCGCATGCCATGAGAATTGGCTACCAAGGTATATCCGGCAATTCCGGTCTTACTATGATAAGCCTTGGAAAAACCGCCGTCAATGATCAGCAGCTTGCCTCCGCACTTAATGGGGGAATCGCCTTTTTTCAGTTCCACCGGCACATGACCATTGACAATGTGGGAATGTTCCGGATTCAAACCGAATTCCACAAAAATTTTATTGATAATATCTTCGTTATCCAAAAAAGAATAATAGCTGTTTTTGATTTCCTTATGGCTTTCCTTATCTTCAATAAAATAACGCTCAAAAGTCGTCATTTTATCCTTACCGAAAACCGGCGAATTGGCTCCTGCCCAAATATACCAGATAATATCCTGCCCTTTTCGCTTTTCAGCCGAATTGCTATTGGCATAATATCCTTTCCGGGCATAGGTGTCGAAGATATCATACAAAGCCCGGCCACTATATTCCTGCCCGTCGATTTTTACTTTTTTGAAATTGCCGTTTTCATCTAAAGGCATACAGCCATGATATAAAAGATTGGAATTGCAAATCTTATATAAGCCGCCGTTAGAATAAAGAAAACGGACATGAAGCTGTAATTTTTCACATTTTACAAAAGCCTGTCTCAGGCGTTCCATGACCTGTTCTTCTTCAGCAGTCAGCTCATAGGGATGAGCCGGATCGACAGTCGGAAAATCCACATCCTTCATGGGATAAATCTGCTCCCCGATGATAACGGTCTTATTTTCGTAATCGATTTTATCCAGCAGCAGGCGGTCATTCATGTCAAACTCCGGCCGTCTTAAGATAATCTGGCCTTCCAGCTTGAGCTGAATGATGGTCATGGCCTTATGCATCTTCATATCCAGATCCAGATCCTTGGTATTATAATCGGTATTATATTTAATGGAAAAAGTGCTGCAATCGGTATCCTTATAGGTTTCCATAGCAAAGGTCGCCAGGGGAATCAGGTTGATACCATACCCCTCCTCCAGGGTATCCAAATTGCCATATCTGGCCGATGTCCGCAGAATGGTGGCAATACAGGCCAGATGTCCGCAAGCCGCTCCCATCCAGACCACATCATGATTTCCCCATTGAATATCCACGGAATGATAGGCCAGCAGGGTATCCATAATGGCATGTGCCCCGGGTCCCCGGTCAAAAATATCACCCACAATATGCAGTTGATCCACCACCAGCCTTTGGATCAGATTACTCAGGGCGGTAATGAATTCCGGAGCCCGGTCAATCCGGATAATGGTATGGATAATTTCATTATAATAGCCTTCTTTATCCTGAACCTCAGCCTTTTCGGTGATCAATTCTTCAATAATATACGCAAAATCCTTCGGCAGCGCCTTACGAACCTTGGAACGGGTATATTTAGATGCAACCCGCTTGGTAATCTGAACCAGACGGTGCAGAGTAATCTTGTACCAGTCTTCAATATTGTCCTCTTCCGCAATGACAATATCCAGTTTTTCCTGAGGATAATAAATCAAAGTGGCCAGACTTTTCTTATCCTTATTGCTCAAGGTATTGCCAAATTCTTCGTCAATTTTGCGGCGTACCGAACCGGAACCGTTTTTCAGTACATGGTTGAATTGTTCATATTCTCCATGGATGTCCGTAAGGAAATGCTCTGTTCCTTTGGGCAGGTTCAAAATAGCCTGTAAATTGATAATTTCCGTAGAAGCAGCCGCAATGTTGGGATATACATGGGCAAGACTTTTTAAATATTTTAATTCTAAATCCTTCATATTATCATGCCTTTCGAATATTTGCGTTTCTAACCGATTACATGGGACATATCATAAAGACCGGCGGGCTTTCCGGCCAGAAACTTGGCAGCCTGAACCGCGCCTTTGCCAAACACGGCCTTGGAATACGCTGTATGGGAAAACGTAATCACTTCATCCGCTCCCGCAAAAATCACATCGTGCTCTCCCACAATGGTCCCCCCCCGAACCGCCGAAAAACCGATTTCCTTCCTGGTGCGCTTCTCTCTGCTCTGGCTGCGGTCATACACGTAATTATATTCATTGTTCAGCTCTTCGTTAATGGAGTCTCCCAGAGCCAAAGCCGTACCGCTGGGGGCATCCACCTTCTGGTTATGATGCTTTTCCACAATTTCAATATCAAAACCGGCGGGGGCCAAAACGTTGGTGGCTTCCTTCAGCATTTTCAGCAGCAGATTGATGCCCAGAGACATATTGGCGGATTTCAGAATTGCAACCTTAGCCGAAGCCGCTTCCACCTTTTGCAGCTGTTCCGGTGAAAGTCCTGTGGTACAAAGTACACAGGGAACCCCTTTGGCCACACAGTAATCCAGCAATCCGTCCACTGCCGGGGCAGCACTGAAATCAATAATCACATCTGCGTCCTGATCACATTCGGCTATATTTTTAAAAACCGGAAAAGGATTTTTCCCCTGATCAAAAGCATCTACTCCGGCAATCAGCCGGACTGCTTCATCCCCTTCCATCAGTCCGGCGATGGTTTGTCCCATTTTTCCGTTACATCCGTGCATAATTACTTTTATCATCCTGTTATCTCCCATCTTTATTCAAGTTAAGGTCTTTCCAATCACTTGAAAAGACCTTAAACTAATCCTATAAAATTCCGTACTCCTTCATGGCCTTTTCCAATTTTGCCGCATTGGCATCTTCCATCTCGGTCAAGGGTCTTCTTAAGATTCCTGCTTCCATCCCCATCAGATTCAGGGCTTTCTTTACCGGAATAGGACTCACTTCACTGAAAAGGGCCTCAAAAAGCGGGATAGCGTCCAGCTGCATCTTTGTACTGCCGGCTACATCACCGGCAAAAAATTTGGCACACATTTCGTGGGTCTGTCTGGGGGCAACGTTAGATAATACGGAAATAACCCCTTTACCGCCCAAAGACAGCAATGGTGTGATCTGATCATCATTGCCGGAGTATAAGTCCACTCTGCCCTCTGCCAGCTGCATCAGTTTTACCACCTGTGATATATTGCCGCTGGCTTCTTTTACACCCACAATATTATCCACCTCAGTACATAATTTCACCACTGTCTCAGGGGCGATATTGCATCCGGTGCGGCTGGGTACATTGTATAAAATGATGGGTACCTTTACGGCCTCGGCAATATCTTTAAAATGTTCATAAAGTCCCCGCTGGGTTGCTTTGTTATAATAAGGTGTTACCACCAGCAGGGCATCCGCACCTGCTGCTTCCGCCTCTTTAGACAGATAGATTGCGGTCTCGGTGCAGTTCGATCCGGTTCCGGCTACCACCGGAATGCGGCCGGCCACTTTCTCCACACAGTATCTGATGACCTCCAAATGCTCCTCATGAGTCAGTGTGGATGCTTCTCCGGTAGTACCGCAGACAATAATCGCATCCGTTCCTTCCTTAATCTGAAACTCAATCAACTCTGCAAACTTCTCATAGTTAACCGCTCCGTCCTGATGAAATGGTGTTACAATCGCAACACCTGCTCCTGTAAAAATTGCCATAGTCTCTCCTCCTTGTTATTTGTTGAGCCTCTGGGCGATAAAGGCATAAAAAATACCGACAACACAGGCCGGCTACTTAGTTACAACAATAAAATGTCTAACTTCTGATAGCGCCCCATCAATTTCTTGATGACAGTCATACAGTTATTTACTGTATGCCCAAGAACCGAATTGCAGTAATCGGTTCTTTCGGCGTCTTTCCCTTTCATTCTTCTTCTCCTGTGCCTGCCACATCGAAAAAACTACTGATTAAAAACGCACCCGCTATCTTGTTTCTTTGATTTAAAACAATCATAGCACCACCCGCCGTGTCTGTCAACGGATAGATGCTATGATTTCATGCCTAACACCTTGCAAAAACTGCTTATCTTTTTACCGATACAATTTGCGACACCTCATCAGCCAGAGCACAAACTTCGTCGTTCATGGTAATACCGGTCATGATAATATCAGTTTCTTCATTCCTTACCTGCAAAAGACTTTTCAAATCCGCCACAGATATAATGCAATTATCAATCAATCCCAGAACTTCGTCCAGGATCAGAAGCTTACATTCGCCGGTGGATAATACTTTTTTAGCAAAATTCAGTCCGTTTTTAATATTGACGGCTTCCTCGGCTTTTCTTTCGGCTGATAATTCACAAAAATTCTCATCTGACTTTTCAAAACAAAAAATTTTGATTTCCGGTTCCATTCTTTGTAAAAAGGCGGAGGCCACTAGCCCCTTACCTTTTAAGAACTGAATAATAACAACACTTTCCCCTTCACTGGCACGCTGTAAGGCATTTCCCAGTGCCGCCGGCGATTTTCCCCTTCCATCACCGCTATAAATCTGTATTGTTCCCTGCTTCATCCCACACCTCATATGAACTGCACCTGTGTATTTCCTGTAAAATACGTTGCTTATCATAACATAGATGTTAAAAAAAGGCAAGTTTTCTATCTCGTTCTCTGGTTTTTCTGGTTTTTTCTTAGTTTTCTTCCATCAGTTCCTGTTTATCCTCCAACAGTTCCAGCTTACTTACCGAAACTTCGTAGGCAATTCTCTTATTTACCTGCTCTTCCGATATCTTTTTCATATATTCCCGGCTCTGAATCCGGCCCCAGATAGCGCATCTTTCACCTACTGCAAAACCGCTGGCATATCTGGCGTTTCGCCCCCAACAAATGCAGGGTATGTAATCCGATTTTCCGTCAGGCCTGTTTACAGCAATCAGCAAGTCGGCAATCTCTCTTCCCAATGGGGTTTTTCGATAAATGGGTTCTTTACAGATATAACCATCCAGAAAAATTTGATTGGTTTTGGCATTTTCCTCAATATAATCCACAAATTCAATCTCTCTGGCAAACACAGACAATACCAGTCTGTTCTTTCTTTCCTCATGTCGGTTATAAGAACGAACTTGTCCGGTTACCATGATGTTCTGCCCCTTACAATCCTAATCCACATTGATGAGACGTTCCGATACCATTAAGGGAATGATATCGCTTGAATCGCTGAGACGTTCCACACGGATATCCACCATATAAAAGCCCTCGCCGAAAATTTCATGACTGAATTCGAAGTTCCCTACGATTTCCCCCATGATTACCACCTGGTTGTTTTCAATTACCTTATCTGTCATTGTTGTTCTCCCTTCTTATTCAAGAATTTTTTCCTGTAATGTATTATTATGTATATGGCTTTTTTCCTAATATAGAACATTCAGCTGTCGCGTATTTTCGACAGCTTGATGTCAGCGTATTTTCGATAGCTGCCGTTATTGCTGCCTGAAACTCTCCACTGTCATCTTTTCACCATTGGTCCGGAATGTAACAGCGCCCCGCTGATATGTTATATAAATCTTTGTGTTATTGTTTTTCAGTCTTTCAATTAATTCTTTATGGGGATGTCCGTATGAATTGCCGTAACCGGCAGAAATAACCGCATAAGCGGGATTGACCAGACGTAAGAATTCCTCCGCCGTAGAATTGCGTGAACCATGATGAGATACCTTTAAAACGGTCAGATCGGAGACGGTCCGGCTTTGGGCGATATATCGAACCAGCGCCTGCTCTCCCGCCCCCTCCACATCACCGGTAAAAAGAGCGGAGAACCCCTGATATTTTAGTAACAGTACGGTGGAATAAGCGTTACTTTCCAGTCCTGCTGCCGCTGTTTCCGGATGAAGACATTGCAATGTGAAGTCACCTTCCTGCAAACCTTGTCCCCGGCTGATGTATCGCACCTTTATCCCTGCTGCCGCTGCCATTTCCTCCAGGCTTCGATATTCCTCATTTCGGCTCCCTTCATGAACCGCCGGCAAAATCAGGGTTTTAATGGGTATACCATGGGTATCCATAGCCGCAAGCATTTCCGGAAAAGCATTGTAATGATCCTGATCCGGATGGGTTATAAACACCGCCTCCAGCTGCCTCACTCCCTGAGACTTTAAATAAGGCAGAATTCGATACTCGCCTGACCCTTTGGTGCTGGAACTGCCCCCGTCAATGAGATAGTTCCCACCGGATGGACTCTGAATATAAATACAATCTCCTTGCCCTACATCCAGAAGGGTTATGGTCAGTCCCACAGGCACCTTCAATACCAGAAGGAGGATTCCGACTGTCAGAATCAAATAGCGGATGTGGATTTTCATTCTTTTGTGGAACAAAATCAGCACCACCAGAATCGTTCCGTAAGTGATGATCTGCC
The DNA here is from genome assembly GCA_031555615.1 of Lachnospiraceae bacterium. Classification (GTDB taxonomy): domain Bacteria; phylum Bacillota; class Clostridia; order Lachnospirales; family Lachnospiraceae; genus UBA935. Next base: position 9,194 of record JAVBUF010000004.1, read on the forward strand.
ACATTTGAGGTTTTCCGATAATCAGATTATTCAGGGGAAGTTGGTCGCAAAATGTGCATAAATTTTGATAAAATTCCAGAATGAGGGATGATATAACAGCCGTTATTTTCCCTATTGGTATACAAATACAACCCACCAACATGGTCAGAATACCGGTTATCATCAAAATACTCATCAGGGGGATTACGATCAGATTCATCAAGATGGAATAAGGCGGGAATTGATAATAGAAAATCAGATATATTGGCAGGGTAGCGGCCGAAATACAGCAGCCGGACAAAAGTGCCTGAACACTCTTTTTAATCAGGGGGATTTTGATGGGCAGGGAATGATTCATGGCCGGAGCAAAAAGACTGATGGCCAGTACTGCCAGAAAAGAAAAAAGAAATCCGCTGTGATAAAGGTATAGCGGTTGTTCCAGTAAAATCAGGATGGCGGCCGCAGCCAGCGCCGTCAGTAAATCATAGGTTCGTCCCAAAAGGCGGGCGGTCATATGCATACCGAACATCACTATGGCCCGTAAAGAAGAAGTACTCATACCGGTCATCACTCCATAGCTGTACATCACGGCTGCGGCTGCCGGTGCCGCCAGAGGAATGGGGATGGCGATACGCCTTAATAACCGATACAGGCTCATGCCGATGATGGAAATGTGCAGACCCGATATGGCCAGAATATGAATGATCCCGTTCCGCTTATACATTTCCTTGATTTCCGGGTCTGTTTGCCCGGTTTCGCCTAAAAGCATGGTCCGCATGACCGTTGCGTTCTCTTCCGTAAAACACTCATCCAGCACTCTCCCGCAGGCTTCTTTTATCGCATATAAACCTTCCCGGTAACGACTAAAAGAGCGGCTGACGGCCAAAACCCTTCCTTCATACAATTTATAATCGATCTTTAAAATCTGATAATATTCGGCCTGGGAAAATTGGCCCGGGTTGGTGGCTCTCTCAAAACAGGCCACTTCCCCCTGTACCTGAACTGTGCTGCCCAGCTTGGCCTCTCTGACATCCTCTTTCAGGTAACACTGTATCTTGCCTCTGGCGGATGGGGGAAACCCCTGGGGTATCACCGTTGGTTTTAAAGTGACCAGCATTACCGGTCCGCTGGCCGTTGTTTTTCTTTCTTTCCCCACAATCTCACCGGTAACTATAACGTTTTTTCCTTCCCAGGGGGTGAAATCCGTCAGGGGGATATTAAAAATCTGCAGACATATCACGCATATCATAATAAACAGCAGACAGCCGAAACACAAGGGTCTTCTCACGTAATACGATCTTTTCCTTTCATCAATTTACTGTCACAATATCCAGATTCCGTTCAAAAATCGTGGATAAATTTACATTTTCCTTAAACACAACATTGGTGTTGCCATTCACTGATATCTGTACCTTATTTACATTAGGCAGCTCCACCAATGAATTGGTAATGGAATAAATACTCACATTGGCATTTAATTGATTTAAAAACGCTTCATCGAGGTTTACATAACACGTTCCATCTTTTATGGTAATACTAATAATTTTGGTCCCGGAATGGATTGCCGGATAAGCCTTTTCCCCTTCCAGAGGGCCCGCTATCAGATTTTCTACAATTACCTTTTCAATTGCCACATTACTGTTGTAAACTACACCATTTCTAGTCACCGCAACCAGGCCGTCACCATTTTCATTTGCAAAATACAGGCGCAGTTTGATTTTTTCATAAGCATTCATTTCCTTACCGGCATTATCGATAAACATATCCGCCGACATCACCCCGACAATATTGCCCATACTGTCCACCAGGGAATCAGATCGGATCATAAAAGAAACATAGCTGATTCCCTTGATCTGGGTCAATGTCCGCACCAGGGCGGCTCTGACCAGGGTTTCCGCGATCACCGTCTGCTCCTTATAATGATCATCAAAGCTTAAAATAATCTGTCCCTCGGCAATACTGTAATCCAGCAACGAAAAACTGCCCGATAAGGGCGATTTATATTCCAGCTTTTCCGGTACTGTACCCAAATTCTCCAATAATTCAACCACCAGGGTTTCCACCTCGGTGCTGTCGGTTTGATACTCTCTGGCAATCAGTCCGGTTTCTTCATTATTTAAATAGTAGATCTGAAAGGTATTGGCATATTCTTTTTCGGGGGTACCGCATGCTGTGAAAAAAAGCAAAAATATCATGCCCAGACCCCATCCTGCCAACTGTATTATCTTTTCTATTCTCATTTTCCTAAATAATTCAGCGGAATCTTCACCGTAAAGGTGGTTCCTTCTCCTTCCACGCTAACTGCTTTAATAGTTCCCTTATGCAATAAAACGGCATTTTTGGTTATAGACAGCCCCAGCCCAGTACCGCCGATCTCTCTGGAATGAGACTTGTCGACCCGATAAAAACGCTCATAAATCTGTTCCAGGGCGTCCTCCGGAATCCCGACTCCCAAGTCACTTACATCAATGGTAAAAAATTGATGGTCCGCATTAACCGTTACGGTAACCGTTCCCTGCTCACGGTTGTATTTGATGGCATTTTCGATGAGATTGGTGAGAATAAGGGACATTTTAACCTCATCCACCTCTGCCAGCACTTCCCGCTTACTCTCCAGGATCAGCTCTACATCCCGCTTTCTGGCAATGGGACGGAGACGTTTTAAGATGATCTCCGTTAATGCGTTGATATCCACAATACTGATGTTCATCGCTGCAACTGCCTTATCCATTTTAACCAGGGCCAGCAGGTCGTTAATAATCTTGTCTTCCCGCTCTATTTCAGCGGCAATATCCACCATAAACTCCCGGTAAAGTTCAGCCGGTACTTCACTTTGGGCCAGCAGCGAGTCCGCCAGCACCTTCATTGATGTAATGGGAGTCTTTAATTCATGGGACACATTGGATACAAATTCCTTTCGGGAATCATCCAAAATCCGCATTCGGCCTAACAGCTGATTAAAAGCATCCAAAATGTGTTCGGTTTCGATATAATCCGATACCGAAATCGGCTCATCGGTAAAACCTTCCTTTACCTGCCGGATAGCTCTGGTTACCCGGTCAAATGGGATTACCAGAATATTAGCAAAAACCAAGGCTATTGCAAACAGCAGAAACAGCAGCAATATTTCGACTATAAAAGATTTATGGCTCAATATTTCTTTGGTAGTACTCAGGGTATCCGTTGAGACACTGGTCAGCATAACGCCCCGGACAATTTCGGTTCCGGCCGGCATATCGGAGGTTGCATTCTTCGCATTGATGGTTTCCACAATGGGAGTAGTGATCTCGATGTATCGGTTGACACTATCGTAATTAGCCACACTGGTACCCTTCAGGCATCTGATCACTTCTTCAGAAATAATCGTTTTGCCTTCACCTATGGTATAAGTATCCTTTACCACCTTTAAACCACTGTTAATAATCAGCACCCGTCCATCATACAAATTGGAAAGCTGCTCCAGCTCAGCATTAATTACCTCCGAGGAATTATCCTGAAGGTAATTATAGGTGATCAAATGATTTGCAATAATTTTTAATTGGGTTTGGACATCGGATTTGCGTACGTTAACAGCACGGTCTTCATAGCTTTCCAGAATAGCAAAACGCATAATGACACCGGGGATAAAACCCACCAGAAAAATAATGATAAAGATACGCACCCGCAGGCTGCGCAGCTTATTAAATTTAAAAAATATTTTTTTCAGTGCTTCCTTCATCTTAGGATACCTTTCATGCAAAATAATATCCTACTCCCCATTTGGTATGGACATAACGGGGCTCACTGGGATTTTCTTCAATCTTTTCACGCAGCCTTCTGATATGTACGTCCACCGTCCTGACATCCCCCGGATAATCTGCACCCCAGATAATCTTCAGCAGGTTCTCCCGGCCATATACTTTATTGGGATTCAACACTAAAAGCTCCAGTACTTCGAACTCTTTTGCGGTGAGATTGATTTCCTTATCCTTAATATAAGCCCGCCTGCTTTCACAGTCTAAGCGGACATCACCATTCTCAATTACCTTAATGGCTTCCTTTTCTTTTTCCTTGGGCGTCATCCGGCGCATAATGGCCTTCAGTCTGGCTTTTACTTCCAAGATATTAAAAGGTTTGGTTATATAGTCATCGGCACCGTATTCCAGGCCTAATATCTTATCCATATCCTCACCTTTGGCGGTTAACATCACAATAGGTACATTGGAAAATTCCCGGATCTGCTGGCAAACTTCAAAACCGGTAAATTTAGGCAGCATGACATCCAGTAAAATAATATCGTACTTATTCTCTTTGGCCATGACCAATGCTTCTTCACCGTCATAGGCACAATCAACCTCCATGCCATCCTGCTCCAGGCTGAAACGGATTCCCTTTACAATCAATTTCTCATCATCAACTACTAAAACCTTCTTAGCCATTCCATCCTCCACACAAACCGAAAGTTCATCATCAGACTGTAATCTTATCCTTTACCTTGCCAAACAGTCCTTCCTTAATCCCTTCCACTTTCATAATATCTTCAATGCAATTGAATTTCCCTTTTTGCTCCCGGTAAGTAATAATGCTTTCCGCCTTAGCCTTGCCCACACCGGGAAGCGTGCAAAGCATTTCAGCCGAAGCTGTATTGATATTGATCAAACCGCCTGTTGTTTCAGATACTATGGAATTCCCGGGTGCCTGAGACTGACTGGCTTCTTCCCGGGTGGGAATCCATATCTGAATCCCATCCTCTACCGGCATGGCCTGATTAACCGTTTCCGTGCTGGCATCCCCGGTAAATCCTCCGGCTGCGTTTACCCCTTCAAAGATCCTGCTTCCTCGGGGCAGTTCATAAACACCAGGGTTCCTGACTGCGCCGCAAATATGTACAAAGCAGGTATCCGGAGTACTTTCACCTGCCTCATTTTTTTCCTGTGATCCGGTTTCTTCCGCAGCGGCTTCCACTGCCAGCGGCAGCAATACTTCCTCCTGCTTTTCTTCACATCCGCATAAACAAATGCAATAGAAGAAACTAAATAATAATACCATAATATAAATTTTTTTGCTCATCTTTTCCTTTCCGTTGATACGAAAAAGAAAAACCCCAATACGCTCTTTCATTTTAAAGGATAAGCCGATGTTTTACAAGTGACTTAATTAAAAATTTAACAATTTATTTCCACTTAAACAGGAATATCCCTATAATGGTAACTGCCATTCCGATCACCTTCCGCCATTCCAACGGCTGCTTTTCCACGCCGAACCAACCAAACAATTCAATTATATAAGCAATCAACAACTGTGCCACCACAATAAAGATCACCGCTCTGGCCGGTCCCAGCATATCCATACTGCGGATAACCGTATAGGTAATAAACGCTCCGATAGCGCCGCCTAAAAGCATATATTTCGGTTCCACCCTGGCAAGTGCTCCAAAAGAGGAGCGATCGGTAATCAGCCATGCTCCCAGACAGACAAGCAATGCCGTAAACTGCACAAAGGCACTTGCTACCCAGATACCGGACGACTTCGTTACCTGGGTATTAAATACTCCCTGTATACTCATCAATCCACCGGATAAAATCGCAATCAAAAAACCAATCATCAGAAAAACCTCCTTAAACTGCTGGTACTAGTCAGTATTCCCTGATGATTGGATCTTTATTCGTTACAGTTATTCTTCGCTTAAGGCTTCCTTTCTGAGGGTTTCCTCATCCAGGTATTCAATCTGCGTCTCTTCGACGGCCTCTTCGATTTCCACTTCTGTGTAGGGCTGCCCGGTTATCTGGGTCATAATCTGTTCCGATAGTTGCTTAAGCTGCTTATTGGCATTGGCACCATCCCAAATCTGGGCAAAGGCAATTTCCAGCTGAACCCAGAAATTACTGGTTTCGATCATCTTCGGCAAAGGAATGGAACGGGCATATTCCTCCGCAAACTTCGCCAGATTTTCATATCCGTAATCAATTCCGTCAGCTGCTGCCACCTTACCGGTTCTGGCATAAAGGTTACCGGCCGCTTCGTGAGTCAGATAGTAAGCAAACGCATTGGCTGCTTCCTGATGCCTGGAATAACCATTCACCACCACACAGTTTGTCACCGACATTGACCTTGTAGGTGTATTTTCATCAATATCCGGTGTTCTGATGACTCCATATTCATACTCAAACAGGCCATCCTCGGCGGCATGTTCCAGCTTGGCCACCGCATCGGTAGTTGCAACCGTAAAGACCAACTTACCGGCAATAAAATCATCCAAAATCTCATTATATTCCACTTCACCGGTATCAATGGCAAAAAATTGATTGAGATTCTGATACATTTTCATACTATTGATAGCATTAAGATTATAAATATCGATGTTTGCGGTATTATCTCCCGCTTCACCACCTACTACCATCGCATTTCCTACAAAAAAGTAATTGTAAAAAATATCGGTAACATCCCATTTAAACACCGCCTCTACCTGCTCCGGGGCATCATAGGTATCAGCAAATTCCTTCATATCGCTTAAGGTCTGGGGTAATAACATCGACACTCTGTTTTCCACCGCCACCCGGTCATCAACAACCGGCTCTGTTTCCTCGATAACCCCTTCCGCTTCTTCCGGTCCGTTTTCGGCCAGTTCCTGTTCAGCCTTTAGGGCGGCTGCTTCATCGGCTTCCGCTTCCAGCTGGGCAGCGGCCATATCTTCCAGATAAGTCCGGTTATACAGAAGAGCGCTGGTCTCAAAATAGAAAGGATACCCTAAAACTTTGTCATGGTAGGTAACTGCATTCAACCCCACCTCCGGATAAGCTTCAGTAAACGCTTTCTCTGCCGGTATTTCGATTTCCGAAGCCAGACCTGCCAGATAGGCTTTTTCCAACGAATCATGACCGATAATATACAAGTCCGGACATTCACCGTTTACCGAAGCCTTATTGATATTTTCCAAATATTCCAGGCCCGATTCCAAAACCGGAATGACCCGTACATCCTTATTCTCCGGATCATCATTAAAGGCTACTGCCGCACTGCTGATGTAAGCGGTAAGTGCTTCATCGGTATACCAGACCAGAACCGTTTCCTTGCCTTTTCCGATTTTATCAAGCAATCCTTCCTGCTGTTGTTCCTGTCCGGGTATTTTTATGATAGCGGCTGCTGCTGCCAACACCACTACCAAAATAATCGCTCCTACTGCCACCAGTCTGTTCTTCAAACTCATACCGGCTCCTTATCTGACATACATTGTTCTAAAATTCCCATCATTTCATCAATCTGTTCTTTGGTAATGATAAGAGGCGGGATAAAACGAATAATCTTCTCACCGGCATTGATCAGGACAAGCCCTTTTTCCAGCGCCCTATTGATAATCTTTCCTACCGGACCCTGACATTCTATTCCCTGTAACAGACCTGACCCTCTTCTTGTCACTGCATAATCATATTTTTCCACAATTTCCTCTAACCGCTCTTCCAGATAGGGCGCCACCTCATTCACATGGGCCAGAATCTGATTCGCTTCAAATAATTCCAAAACCTTACAGATTGCTGCTGCGGCTAATGGGTTCCCGCCATAGGTGGTTCCATGGTCGCCTGCCTTCAAAGAATTAGCTGCCACTTTTTCATTTAACAGAAAAGCCCCTACCGGCATACCGCAGCCTAAGGCTTTGGCGGTGGTCAGGATATCCGGCTTAATGCCGAACTTCTGCCAGGTGAACATTGTTCCGGTACGGCCCATACCGCATTGAACCTCGTCCAAAATCAATAAAATATCTTTTTCGTCACACAGCCCTCGCACCTTTTTCAGGAACTCTTCTTTGGCCGGATAGATGCCCCCTTCCCCCTGCACGGTCTCCAATATAATGGCACAGGTCTTATCCGTTACTACGGAAAGGATACTGTCAAAGTCATTTAAATCAGCAAATTTAATGTGCCCGATCATGGGTTCAAAAGCTTCCCGATACTTGGGTGTTCCGGTTACCGACAAAGCTCCCATGGTCCGGCCGTGAAAAGAATGGTTCATGGCAATGATTTCATGATCGGTACAGCCGTCCTTTAAATAAGCATATTTCCGGGCGGCTTTGATAGCCCCCTCCACCGCTTCGGCGCCGCTGTTGGTAAAAAAGACCCGGTCCATACCGGATACTTCTTTTAACTTCCGGGCGGCTTCGATCGCCGGCATATTATAATAATAATTGGAAGTATGGAGAATTTTATCTACCTGACCCTTAACCGCATCATTATATTCCGGATTATTGTATCCCAAAGCAAATACTCCGATTCCGGAAACAAAATCAAGATATTTTTTTCCCTCTAAATCATATAAGTAGACCCCTTCCCCTTTATCCCAGATTACCGGATACCGGTTATAAGTGTGAAGCAGGTCCTGTTCTGCCTGTTCAATATATTCTTTCATAATCTGCCTCCTTATTCCTTCTTGTCGGTATGAATGTCTTCATCCCGGATAATTGCCGTTCCGATACCCTCTTTGGTAAATATCTCCAACAGCAGGCAATGGGGAATCCGTCCGTCCAGAATATGTACTCTGTTTACCCCGCTGCGGATGGCCGATGTACAGTTATTCAGTTTCGGCAGCATCCCGCCGCCGATAAATCCGCCGGAAATCAGTTCGTCAGCAGCTGTTACGGTAATCCGGGAAATAAAAGAAGCTTTATCGTTGATATCCTTATATAGACCTTCGATATCCGTCAGAAAAACCAGCTTATCGGCCCCTACAGCTTTAGCAATGGCACAGGCGGCATCATCGGCATTGATATTGTAGGTGTGGAACTCATCATCATAACCAATGGGTGAGACGATGGGCAGAAAATCCTTTTCCATCAAATCCAGCAGGATTTTGGGATTAACCTGGCTGATCTCTCCCACAAAACCGATATCCTGTCCATCGGAATACTTTTTTTCCACCTGCAGTAAACCGCCGTCTTTGCCGCTGATACCGATGGCATTAACACCGATCTCCTGAACCATATTGACTAAACCCTTATTGACCTTGCCCAGCACCATCTCGGCGATTTCCATGGTTTCTTCGTCGGTTACCCGGAGTCCGTTAATAAACTCCGCTTCTTTACCGACCTTACCTACCCAGCGGCTGATTTCCTTGCCGCCGCCGTGAACGATAATCGGCTTGAACCCTACTAACTTCAATAAGGTTACGTCTTTGATTACATTTTTCTGCAATTCTTCATTGCTCATGGCACTGCCGCCATACTTCACTACGATTACCTTGCGGTTAAACTGCTGTATATAAGGAAGAGCCTCAATCAAAACCTCCGCCTTCTTTAAAACCTCTGTCATGTCATTCATCTTCTTTATCTCCTCTTCAACATGCGGGAAGAATCGCTCTTAGGATCTGTAGTCCGCATTTATCTTAACATAGTCATAGGTTAAGTCACACCCCCATGCTGTGGCTTCCGCCTCTCCCATTTTCATATCTACCAGTACTGTTACTGTCCGGGCGGAAAGAATCTTCGTTGCTTCTTCCTCACTATAATCGCAGGCCACACCGTTTCCGTATATCTGCATGCTGCCTGACCGGCTTTGGAAAAACAGATCCAGATTTTCCGGGTCAAACTGTGCTCCCGAGTATCCCAACGCACATAAAATCCTGCCCCAATTGGCATCATGTCCATAAATCGCCGCCTTGGTCAGGCTGGAACAGATCACTGATTTGGCCAGAATCCGGGCATCCTCTTTGGTAGCTGCATGGACCACTTTGGTTTCAAATAGGGCTGTTGCACCCTCACCGTCGCCAGCCATCATTTTGGCCAAAGTTTCATTCACATAGTGTACAGCCGCCTTTAATGTCTGATAATCCTCATTTTCCTCTGTAATCTCCGGATTACCGGCCAGACCATTGGCCATTACCAGCAATGTATCATTGGTGGAAGTATCTCCATCAACGGAAATCATATTAAAAGTATCCTGTACATCTTCTTTTACCATTCTGGTGAGCATTTCCTTGGAAATCACCGCATCGGTTGTGACATACCCCAGCATGGTACACATATTGGGATGGATCATTCCCGAGCCTTTGCTCATCCCTCCCACGGTTACTGTCACACCGCCCAGCTCTATTTCCACTGCTGCCTCCTTGGAAATAGTATCGGTAGTCATAATAGCCTCTGCTGCCTCCATTCCGGCTTCCAGGGTATCCGCCTTGGACTGCACCAGCTTTTCAATGCCGTTTTCGATCCGGTCCATGGGAAGCTGCATTCCGATAACTCCGGTGGATCCCACAAGAACAGCATCGACTGGGATTCCTAAAAGGCCGGCAGCTTTTTGTGCCGTTTTCTCACAATAGTCCATCCCCTGTTTACCGGTACAGGCATTGGCAATACCGGAGTTGACAATTACACATTGGGCAAAGGGGGCCTCCTCCACGATTCTTTTATCCCAGATAACCGGAGCCGCTTTTACCACATTGGTGGTAAAGGTGCCAGCCACCTGGCAGGGAACTGTGCTGTAAATCAATGCCATATCCTTACGGTCCTTATATTTAATGGCAGCTTCCGCGCCTGCCGCCTCAAATCCCTTTGCTGCGGTGACACCGCCTTGAATGATCTTCATATAACCTTCCTCATCTTTCCTGTCAAAATATGCTTGCATAAGTATACCACTTTTTGGGTAAAATGTGTTATATTTTTTCTTAATGCTTTTTAATTTACCTTGATACCCCTAATCTTGTCATTAATGCTTCCTGTAAAACCTTAGAAACATTGATTCCGGCACATTCTGCTTCCTGGTTCAGCCAATTGGGAAGTGTCACATTCCTGCGTACAGTTTTGTTGTCCGTTTTTCTCCGATATTCTGCAAAATCTATATCAACCATTGTTAATATACCCTTTGTATAGTCAAAGTCTTCCGTATCTTCTCTGGCTTTCGCTATGGCGGCTTCATAATCGGATGGTAATGGCAGTTCACTTCCATCGTCTTCCATATTGATTCCCATTAATCCGATTGCATCCCGCGCCATGCAAACTGCATCGGGTATACTTTTTCCCTCTGTATAGATATTCATATCGGGAACATATACCAAATAATCCTTTTCACTCTGCGCTATAAAAGTTGGATAAGCCTGCTTCATAAAAACTCCTTCCTATAATGTCAAGCCCTAAAGTGTTGTTTTTTCGGACTTTTTTTAAATAGTTACCTCTATAACCAGAGCCAAAAGTGTATGACAGTCATTGTATCCTGTACTGAATAGCTAAAAGAAGGTATAGTTTATAAAGC
>JAVBUF010000106.1:0-26438 GCA_031555615.1 Lachnospiraceae bacterium
CTTTAGTGGCATTGATTCGCAATCTGTATCGTGATATTGCAGATAATCCGGAGAGTTTTGGGATGCAGTTAAAGGAAAATAAAGAGTATAATCCTAAAAACACGGATTATACAAACAGTAATATCAGCTTTACAAGAGTACCTAACTTGCTGCTGGCTTTAGGAGTCTGCGGGGAACTGCAGTCGGATATGACCCTGGCGATTCCGGGTGAGGCCCTTGAGCTGACTGGTAAAGAATTAAAGATTACAGCCTTGCCGATGCTGCTTGGCAAGCTGGAAGACTATGGGTTTGAAGTAAGCGGTTTGCATAAGTCAGTAAAAAAGGGAGACATGCTGACCGTTTCCCATATTGATAACCGAGCCCTTACCGTTGCCATGAAAGCTATGGCCGATGCCCTGCTGGAGCTGAACAAAGGGAAGATCAGACAATCAAAGAATTATTTTTATATGATGCATCCCGGAATTTTGGAAAATGAAAAAGTAAAAGAACCTAAGCTGACGGTAGAATCCATTTACCATGCATTAGATTCCCAGAAGGGCAAAATTGCAGCTGCTCTGCATGAAGCTGTGGCCAATGAGACCAAACAGGCTTTGCGGATGGGTGGGTTCATGCGCAACGACTGGTCTTGTGTCTATACCGGCAATAAGAGCAAAAAGGTATTGATGAGTTTAAAGGTGGAACAGGAAGAATTTTCGGTTAAGTTAAATCTGTCCAACATCGGTAAATTTGTACCGGTAGTAAAAGAACAGCCGGAAAAGATTCAGGAAGCAATCCGCACCAGAGGCTGGGAATGCGGACACTGTAATTCCGGCTGTACAGGGGGCTTTGCTTTTGAAATGGATGGTCAGGCATACAATAAGTGCCGCTGCAGCTCTTTTGTGTTTGAAGAATTGACTATGGAGGATGTGGCAAGCTGCCGGAAATTACTGGCACAGGAGCTTGCTCTTGGCATATAAAGGCCGGATGAGGAATGGGTTATTGTTGATTGATGGTGATAATGTTTTTATGCTGCTCAATCAGGTGCTCATCCCTCATCCGTTTTAGTTCCCGCACCAGGGCACTGCGGTTGACACCGAGATATTCCGCCAGCTCCGTGTGATTGTAGGGAACGAACAGTTGATTTGGCGGCAGTTCCTGAAGCTTCCGGCCTTCCCCTGATGAGGCAGTTTGATTCTCCCGGTATAAGATATTGAGGAAAGTCATTATCCGGTCCCGTAAGGATTTTTTTGACAGAATTTCTATTTTGTTCAGTAAATTCCGTGATTTCATGGCCAGCAGGTTCATCAGATTTTCGGTAAATACGGAATGGCAAAGACAATTGTTGGTACAGGGCCGCCACATATCCCTGTAATGGAAAAAAAGCACCGAACAATTGGTAACCGCCTTGTAATTCACGGCACTGGGCTGAATCGTCAGGCCCATAAAGGGCTCGGCAAAAATATCCTTTTCGCGAAGCTCCATGAAAAGATAGTTGTTCCCGTAAAAATCATTTTTTTCCATTAACACCGTTCCGCGCAAAATAATACCGATCAGTTGTACGGAGTCTCCTTCCAGCAGGATATATTCATTTTTAGCATAATCTTTTTTATGAAAAGAAAAGCAGGAAAAAATTTTCATAATCTCTTCTTCATTCATCCGTTCAAAAAGCGGATGATGTTTTATCAGACTTCCGTGATCCATCTTCAGAGTTCCTCAACCAAACATTTTATTTATATTTTATTAATAATGTGTTGCCATTGCAACACATATTTCTAAATGTTATGTTAAAATATATTTTTGGTAAAGACAGAACATTTTAAGAGAGGAATCATTATGGAATCATTTTTAGTATTTAAGGATTTGGCAATCATCATTATTGCAGCTAAATTTTTTGCTATTGTTGCCAGAAAATGTAAAGCGCCACAGGTAGTAGGAGAGATTATTGCCGGGCTGATCATCGGTCCCAGCATTCTGGGATGGGTAAATCAGTCCGATTTTTTATTACAGATGGCCGAAATAGGTGTCATCATCCTGATGTTTTCGGCCGGTCTGGAAACCAATCTGAAGGATTTACTGAAGACCGGGCCCATTGCCACCCTGATTGCCTGTGCCGGAGTATTTATCCCGCTTGCCGGCGGCTCACTTTTATATTTTGCTTTTTACGGGACTGCACCATGGGGTTCGGAAGCATTTTATAAAGCCGTGTTTATGGGTGTCATCCTCACAGCGACCTCGGTCAGCATTACCGTTCAGGCCCTGAAGGATATGGGCAAGCTGAAGGGAACCCTGGGGACGACAATATTGAGTGCGGCAATTATTGATGATGTGATCGGAATCGTTGTCCTGACCTTTGTCATCGGCTTTAAGAATCCCGACAGCAGTCCCCTGAAAGTTGTACTGAATACGGTTTTGTTCTTTCTCTTTGCTGTGGTGGTGGGATTTATCTGCTTTAAGATTTTCAAAAAAGTGGATGCCAGATACCCTCACACAAGACGGATTCCCATTGCGGGACTGGCACTCTGCCTCTCTCTGGCCTATATCGCTGAAAAATATTTTGGCATTGCCGATATTACCGGTGCTTATGTGGCGGGGATTATCCTGTGCTCCATTCGTGATTCGGAATACATAGCGGAAAAGATGGATATTAATTCCTATATGCTGTTTGGACCGGTATTCTTCGCCAGCATTGGTTTAAAAACCAATATCGACAATCTTAGTGGTTCTATATTAATATTTTCCGCTGCTTTTGTGGCAGTGGGCCTGATCACCAAAATTGTCGGCTGCGGCTTAATGGCCCGGGTCTGTAAATTCAGCTGGCCGGATTCCCTGAAGGTTGGCGTGGGGATGATGACCAGAGGTGAAGTGGCACTGATCGTAGCCCAAAAGGGACTTTCTGTGGGTCTGCTGTCACCGGTTTATTTTACATCGGTTATTTTGCTGATCATTACTTCATCCATTGCAACACCGATTATCCTGAAAATACTGTATGCCAAAGATGAGCATAAAGAAATAGTCTGTGATCAATAAATGAAAGACCATCTTATTCCTTGCTGATTATCCCCGGTGGGAGTATAATATCCCTATCTAAAAACCATTTGTTATACAGTCTTTTTGTTTAATTAATATTGACTGACAGAGAAAGGGAACAAATATGCAGAAAAAAGATAATCAGTTTCGGATTATAGAGGAAACTGACCATACTCTGGTCAGCATTATCAATGACCGGGACGAGCATCAGATGAATTGGGTAGCGGAAGGAAAACACTGGGGCAGTATGCATCTGCCGGAGGGGATAACCGGAACCATAACCAGAGAAATTACCGAAACGGGAAATCTGCGGGAGTCATATTCTTTTTGCAATAACACAGCGATGGATTTCTTTTTTCGCAAAAATGAAGTCGGTATAGCAGTCCCTTTTCCCGATAATTATGTTTCGGCCGACATTTGTATGACCAGCCGGTGCCATGCCCATATCTGGTGTGGAAGGGAAACGGCATATATTTATGGTCTCAGAATGGGTGGTCAGGCGCCTCATCTGGGACTGGTTCTGTGCCGGGGGGAACTGCACCGGTATAGTCTTGAACGAAATGAACAGGCTCTCAGCAATGACCGGGGAACGATTATTTTACATCCGGAAATAAGTTATCTCAGACCCGGTGAAAGCTATGAGATGGTTTGGGAACTACTTTGGTTTGAGGACGAAAAGGAGTTTTATCAAAGGATAAATCAATATTCCAATAGCATCGATGTACAGCTTGATAAGGCTATCCGCTTTCCTCAGGAGATTTTAAAGATGAGGATAAGCCATGCAGGAATGGCAGCAGAACAGGATATTGAAATACTCAGAAACGGAACACCGATAAATTACCGAATGGAACAACAGGATGGAGTGAGCCGGATCGAAGTTGATTATCCTGCCCAGCAGCCGGAGGAAGAAGAGTGGCAGATACGCATCGGAACCTGCCGGACAGCGGCCAAAACCCTGATCCTCTCCGGAATTGCCGATCTGGCGGCAAAACGATGTGATTTTATCGTGGATAAGCAGCAATGCCGCAAAGAAGAAAGCAAGCTTCAGGGTGCATTTTTAATATATGATAATGAAGAAAAAGGTCAGTATTATTCTTTGAACTATGATCATAACGGCGGCCGGGAACGGGTGGCTATGGGTGTTTTGCTGGCAGTATTCCTGCAGCGGCGAAAGAAACCGGAATGGGAATCAGCGTTGGAATTATATACGGAGTATATATACAGGGAGCTTTACGACCGGAGCACAGGTATTGTGTATAATGATGCCGGACGAAATAACCAGTGGCACCGGCTTTACAATTATCCCTGGATGGCGATCTTTTTTATGGAACGGTACAACCTGTACGGAAAACAGCAGGATCTGGAGGAGATGACAAAAATCATCCGGACTTACTATGAACAGGGGGGCGGAAAATTTTATGCCATCGCAATTCCCATGGTGGAATCAGTAGAACTGCTGAAAAAGGCCGGGGCCCTTAAGCAGGCGGCAGAACTGACGGAGTTGTACCGGCAGCATGCGGATTATATAGCCGAAACCGGACTGCATTATCCGGCTCATGAGGTAAATTATGAGCAAAGTATTGCGGCACCGGCTGTTATGAATCTGCTGCAGACTTATGAACTCACCGGAGCAGAAAAGTACTTAAAGGCGGCTGAAGAACAGTTGAAGGTGCTGGAACTTTTTAACGGAAAGCAGCCGGATTATCATTTATATGAAACCGCTATCAGACATTGGGATGGTTATTGGTTTGGGAAAAGAAGAACCTTGGGAGATACCTTTCCCCATTATTGGAGTGCGCTTTCCGGCCTGGCGTTTCAATATTATGCCAGGATTTCCGGTGACCGGCAATATGGTGAAAAGGCCGAAGCCTCGCTGCGGGGAGTGTTAAGTATGATTCATGAAGACGGCTCGGCTTCCTGTGCTTATGTATATCCGGCAACGGTAAATGGTGCACCAGGCGGATATGCCGATCCCTGGGCTAACGATCAGGATTGGGGATTGTACTTTTATCTGAAAGAAGGAAAGGCATTATGAAAAAAGTATTGGGGAAAAAATTCTGGCTTGCACTGGTGATCTTCAGTCTTATGGGGCAGGTGGCATGGGTCGTGGAAAACATGTATTTTAACGTGTTCATCTACAAAATCTTTCATGCATCTGCAGCGGATATCTCCCTGATGGTAGCGTTAAGCGCGGTGACGGCAGCGCTGACGACTTTGGCTATCGGTGCATTGTCCGATAAGATTGGCAAGCGTAAGATCTTTATCTGCGGTGGATACATATTTTGGGGTATTTCTATTTTATCCTTCTGTCTGCTGCGGATGGATTGGCTGGAAGGATTGACCGGAAGTGTGGTGGCAGCCGCTTCCCTGGGTGCATCTCTGGTTATTTTGCTGGACTGCGTGATGACCTTTTTCGGATCTTCGGCAAATGATGCCTGTTTTAATGCCTGGCTTACGGAAAGCGGGGATGAGAGCAACCGGGGTTCCATCGAAGGAGTCAATGCCATGATGCCGCTGATTGCAGTCTTAGTGGTGTTTGGCGGTTTCATGGCGTTTGATCTGGAACAGGCATCCAGTTGGACGGCAATCTTCCTGATTATCGGTATCAGTGTTATTCTGATCGGGGTACTGGGCTTTTTCCTGATTGAGGAAAGAGGAATTGTCAGAGAAGAAAATAAGTCTTATATAAATAATCTTATTTACAGCTTCCGCATTAATGTGATTAAGGAAAATCGACTTCTTTATGTGGTCATTGCTGCATTTGCGGTTTTCGGCATTTCCATTCAGATATTCATGCCCTACCTGATCCTTTATTATGAGCAGGGGCTGGGGATGAGTAATTATGTTCTGGTACTGGCTCCGGCAGTGATTATCGCCGCGGTGGTTACGGTAATCTGCGGAAAAATATATGATCGCCTGGGTTTCAAAAAATGCGTATCCCCTATAGTCTTAATGCTGATTGCCGGTTACTTTATTTTATTTATCAGTAAAAATACGCTTCCGGTATTTATCGGTTCGGTGTTGATGATGTCCGGCTATTTATCGGGAATGGCGGTGTTCGGCGCAAAGATCCGTGATCATACCCCTGAGGAAAAGGCGGGGCTGTTTCAGGGAATCCGCATTTGCGGGCAGGTATTGATTCCCGGGATTGCCGGTCCGGCAATCGGGGCATGGGTTTTGCGTAATGCTCAGACCATTATCAATTCGGATGGTACGGAATCTTTTTTGCCAAACAGTAATATTTTTATAGCAGCACTGGGAGTAGCGGTAGTTCTGCTTGCTCTATTGCAGGTGATTTTTAACCAAACTGAGAAAAATTAATGGATTATTCCGCTAATAGCAAAAATATTATTCCGATGGTGCTGCTATTATTCCGATGGTGTAGTATAATACTAAGGTCGGGAGGGATATTATATGTTTATGGATGTAAAGCAAGCTTCAGAAAAATGGGGTATTTCAGATAGAAGAATAAGAGTGTTGTGTTCCGAGGGCAAAATCCCCGGTGCATATCAAGAAGGCCGGGGATGGAGGATTCCCAATGATGCAGTAAAACCTGTTGATGGAAGATATAGGTCTACAGAGAGTTTGCTTGATATGATTGACCGCAAAAAGAAAGAGCTGGAAACCAGACGGCCTTTGACAGAAGGTGAGGCTGAAAGACTCTCGGAACAATTCGTTGTAGAATACACATATAATTCTAATGCTATTGAAGGAAATACACTTACGCTGCGTGAAACGGATATGGTTCTGCGAGGTCTCACCATCGACCAAAAGCCCTTGAAGGACCATATGGAAGCCGTTGGCCATAAGCAGGCATTTGAATTTGTAAGTGAGCTGGTGAAAGATAAGGTTCCGCTTAGTGAGAGCATTATTAAACAAATTCACTTTTTGGTGCTTGCAGATAAAAAGGATGACCGAGGGGTCTATCGCCGTATTCCGGTTCGTATCATGGGTGCACAGCATGAACCTGTACAGCCATATCTTATTCAGCCTAAAATGGAACAGCTAATGCATCAATTTGCTGAAAGCACTGAGCATATAGTAACAAAGCTGGCTCGTTTTCATATTGAGTTTGAAGGTATTCATCCTTTTATCGATGGAAACGGAAGAACAGGACGCTTGCTTATTAACCTCGAATTAATGAAGGCAGGCTTTCCGCCTATTGATATTAAGTTTACTGACCGTATGATGTATTACAATGCTTTTGATGAATATCATGTAAAACACAATCTTTCGGCCATGGAGAAATTATTTGCAGGTTATGTAAATGAACGTTTGGAGAGGTATTTGAAAATGTTACGGGGTGAGTAGATAGAATATTTCCACCAACTACTCCTAAAGGAGTACAATTAAATTAATCATAATAGATCGGCCGGCTGCCGCTGATGCTTTCATTTACCGAACGATGGATCCAGGAGATGGCACCGGTGGTATTCCGGTCTCTGATAAATGACCAGAGCTTATAATTATTCTGATGTAAGGCCGGAATTCCGTATAACGTACAAAAGCGTTC
This sequence comes from Lachnospiraceae bacterium, assembly GCA_031555615.1. Classification (GTDB taxonomy): domain Bacteria; phylum Bacillota; class Clostridia; order Lachnospirales; family Lachnospiraceae; genus UBA935. The sequence continues at coordinate 7,520 of JAVBUF010000106.1, forward strand.
CCAAAGGATTGTGACAGGCGTACGGAAAGACTGGAAGATCAAAGGAATCAGGGAATTACCCGAGAGAATCCCCAATAAATGCTGAAATGCAAAGGCAGAATGAGCAGCTTCAGTAATGGAGGAAGCATTTCGGATGCCTTCGATTTTCTCCAGCAGCAATTGAATGTCTTCATCGGTAATATGCTCAATGCACAATCCGATGGCTAAAGTATCCAGCGCAATGCGAACTTCCAGAATCGAACGGATTTCCTCATTGCGCATTTTACCGCCGTTGTATTTCATAATGGAAAGTAAAGTTTCGATAGTTCCATCCTTACTGTAATCAGCCACAACCGTTCCAACCCGGGGCTTAATGATCAGAAATCCCTTTCGCTCCAATTCTGCCAGACCGCTGTTTACCACCGAGCGGCTGACCTGCATGGCTTCAGCCAATTGCCGTTCCGAAGGAAGCTTTTCGCCAATCTTCAATTTTCCCGATAAAATCAAGTGTTCCAACTGTTCTACAAACAAATCCCGGAGGGAAGGGGAAGTAATTTTCTGAAAATCCATATAATCTCCATTCTGTCACTGGTATAACCAGGTACCAAATATCATTTTTCATTTATTATATTATACATAATTGACAAAAACAAGTGTCGAAATAAGTAAAAAAGCAGATTAATATACAGTGAATTGACTTCCATACAGTAAAAATGGTATTTTTATAGTATACATATATTATTATAATACTGTCTGGTATAACCAGGAAGGGAAGGTTGCGTATGTTTACATTTAATTATGATGCAGGTGCATCCGTTTTTACAGGCTGGGTTGTTTGGCTTGCGGTTTTTGCAGCTTTATTTGCTGTCAATGAGGTATCAAGAAGATATAAAATAATGGGGTTTGGATGCTTCGTCGTATTGCCGATGATTCTGTCCATTTTGTGGTTTACAGTATTATCTGACACGACATATACCGATTGGTTCCATCTGGCCAAGGTCTATTCTTCAACGGCAGGATGTATCGGTTTCTGGTGCATTCGTCATTTACATGGAAAAAGTAAAAAGACCGGAAAAGAGTGGCGGCTTTCCGAAAATAGAATCGCTTTATGCTTCCCGCCCCTGATTCTGGCTATTAATATTCTGGAAGCAGTAGTAAGAGATTTTGAAGTTGGTATGAACTATGTGGGCGGCGGGATGCTGGTGGATGATGCCCAGTATGTTATCGGCGGTCCCTGGAACTATATGAATGCCATTGCCGGAATCTTAAATATCATTACCATTACCGGCTGGTTCGGTATCTGTATCCGTAAGGCAACAAAGAAGGATAACAGCCGGGATATGCTTTGGCCGGATATGCTCTGGTTCTGGATTATTGCCTATGATTTATGGAACTTTGCCTATACTTATAACTGTCTGCCCGGTCATGCCTGGTATTGTGGATTTGCCCTGCTGTTAGCCCCCACCCTTTGCGCCTTTACAGTGGGAAAAGGAGCTTGGCTGCAGCACCGTGCTCAGACCCTGGCCATCTGGTGTATGTTTGCCCAGACCTTCCCGGCATTTCAGGATCAGGGAAAGTTCTCGGTTTCATCTACCTATAACGAGACAATTTATTTTGTTGTAAGCTTCTTAGCGTTGGCTGCTAATATTGCAGTTCTTGTAGTAATGATTCTGAAAGCAACCAAGACAAAACGCAACCCATATCTGGGTGAACTGTATACCGATATGGCAAAATATAAAGAAGTTAAAGCACTGGCAGAATAAATTTTTGATTAGAAATGGAGAACGCCTCGGCATGAAAGAATTCAGAGTATTGGAAATTAAACAAAGTGTATTTGAAGACAATAATAAACAGGCCGGCCTGCTTCGGGAACATCTGAAGCAGGAAGGCGTTTTTCTGTTAAATCTGATGTCTTCCCCAGGTTCGGGAAAGACTACCACCCTCACCCACACCATCGGATTATTAAAGGATAAGCTGCGGATTGGGGTAATGGAAGCAGATATTGATTCCGATGTGGATGCAGCTACCATATCTCAAACGGGTGCTAAAGTAATCCAGCTGCATACCGGCGGGATGTGCCATCTGGATGCGGATATGACCAGGCAGGGTCTGGAAGGATTGGGAACTGCGGATACCGACCTGATTATCTTAGAGAATGTCGGCAATCTGGTCTGCCCCGCCGAATTTGATACCGGGGCGGTTAAGAACGCGATGATTTTGAGTGTTCCGGAGGGAGATGACAAACCGCTGAAATATCCGCTGATGTTCAGTATTTGTGATGTTCTTCTGATCAACAAAATAGATGTTTTACCTTATTTTGATTTTGATATGGAGGCCTGCGCAGAACGAGCCAGGAAGTTGAATCCTGATATCAAAATCATCCCCATCTGTGCAAAGACCGGAGAAGGAATTGGGGAATTTACCGAGTGGCTTAAGCATGAAACCGAGAAGTGGATAAAGGATGCTCCCAAAACGGAGGAAAACGAATGAAAGATTTGACAAAAATGATTTTCCCTGACTGGTATGAATGTCAGTATAACGATAAAGTAATGGCCCTGGCCAATCATATCGGAAAAAAGAAGCCGGGATCAAAAGGTGCTTATAAATGGGATGATCCGGAGTATGTTATCCTGGAAGCCGGCGTGGATGATGAAATGGCTGAGGTGGGCTTAGGCTTAGGCATTTGCGAAAAGCGTACCACAAAGGAAATTGCGCAGATAGTAAATAAGCCGGAGGAGTACTGTCATGAACAGCTGATGAAGCTGGCGCAATATGGTGTCTGCTTTGTGAACGAAATAAATGGTGAAGACGTATTCTGGGCGGAAACCTGGATTCCCGGCACCATGGAAATGATTGTAAATGACTTAAATAATGTAGAGAAGTATCCTATTATCGGGTATGCCATGGAAGCTTACGGACGGGTCAGAGGACCCATGAGTTCCGGCTCTTTCCCTCCCGGAGTGGGGTTGATGCGGGTAATTCCCATTGAAACAGCCATTGACGGGAATACCAGAAGGGCTTCCTATGAGGAAGTATCCAAGTACTTAAATGAAAATACTATTTTTACAGTGACAGCCTGTTCCTGCCGGACCGACCGCGAGGTTATGGGCGAAGGCTGCGGCCATCTGAAAGAGGATATGTGCATCCAGATGGGTCATGCTGCCGAGTATTATATCCGTACCGGCAGAGGCCGTCAGATTACCAGAGAGGAAGCTTTTGAAATCATTAAACGGGCCGAAGAAAACGGATTGATGCATCAGATTCCCAACATTGACGGTTCGGGAAAAACGCATGCCATCTGTAACTGCTGCGGTTGTGGCTGCCTGTCTCTGCGAACAGCGGAAATGTTTAAGAACAACGATATGGTCCGTTCCAATTACGTGGCCAGAATTGATGCGGAAAAATGTGTGGCCTGCGGTCAGTGTGTGGAAAATTGTCCGGTGAATGCGCTTAGAATGGGACAAAAACTATGCTCCTCCAAGCCGGTAGTAACAGACATTACCACTAAGGAAACCCCCAGAGATATGGATTGGGGAGAGGAACATTGGAATGCCGATTACCGGACCAATCGGGAAAATGTGGTGGATACGGGAACGGCACCCTGTAAGACCAATTGTCCGGCCCACATCGGTGTGCAGGGCTATATCAAGCTGGCATCTCAGGGAAAATATAAAGAGGCATTAGAACTAATCAGACATGAAAATCCCCTGCCGGCAGTCTGCGGCCGAATCTGTAACCGCCGCTGTGAAGATGCCTGCACCAGAGGCGGAATTGATGAGCCCATTGCCATTGATGACATTAAGAAATTTATTGCCCAGCAGGAATTAGATGAGGCGAATCGGGTTATCCCCGGAAAGCGTCATGATTACAGCGATAAAAAAATTGCTGTTGTGGGAGCCGGACCGGCGGGTCTTTCCTGCGCTTATTATCTGGCGTTGGACGGTTATTCCATAACGGTCTTTGAAAAAGAAAAGAAGCTGGGTGGTATGCTTACCATGGGAATCCCCAGTTTCCGTTTGGAAAAGGATGTAGTAGAGGCAGAAATCGAAATAATTAAAGCCATGGGTGTGGAATTTAAAACCGGCGTTGAAGTGGGAAAAGACGTTACCTTAGAAGAACTTCGTAAACAAGGATACAAAGCTTTTTACCTGGCAATCGGCGCGCAGGGTGGAAGAAAAGTAGGTGTGGAAGGTGAAGATGCCAGTGGTGTAATGTCCGGTATTGAATTCCTCCGCGGCATCAATCAGAATGAGTTTGCCGGTATCAGTGGCAAAGTAGTGGTCATCGGCGGCGGTAATGTAGCCATCGATGTATCCCGGACGGCTGTTCGGGCGGGCGGCGAAAGAGTTATCCAGCTTTGTCTGGAAAGCCGGGAGCAGATGCCCGCATCCTTAGAAGAAATTCTGGAGGCGGAAGAAGAAAAGATTGAGATCCGCAATGGCTGGGGACCCAAACGGATTATAACCGAAAACGGGAAGGTAACCGGTGTGGAATTTAAAAAGTGTATCCGGGTGTTTGACGAAATGGGCAGATTTAGTCCGGCTTATGATGAAATCAGTACTATTTTTGTGGAAGCCGATTTGGTGCTGCTTTCCGTCGGGCAATCCGTTATTCATGGTGATCTGTTAAAAGATTCGGCGGTAAAAGTGCGGCCAAACGGTACTTTGGAAGCGGATGACTTTACATACCAGACAGCTGAAGCGGATATATTTACCGGAGGTGATGTTTATACCGGACCACGTTTTGCCATCGATGCCATTGCGGCAGGTAAACAGGCAGCCATTTCCATCCACCGTTTCGTACAGCCGGGGCAGAGTCTTATTTATGGCCGTGACAGACGCATTTACAAGGAACTGGATAAGGATGCGGCAGTGATTGAAACGTATGATAATACACCCCGCCAGCGTCCCGACGATGTGGAGGCGGACAAAAAAGCTACCGAAAGTTTCCGTGATCTGCGGGGCACCTTAACTGAAGAGCAGATGAAGAAGGAGACCGAAAGGTGCCTGGGCTGTGGTGTCACCATTGCGGATGAGTATATGTGTGTAGGCTGCGGTCAGTGCACCACCAAGTGTAAGTTTGATGCCATTCATCTGGAACGGGTTTATGACGGCGAAGGGGTAGCGTTCCCGGATATGAAGCCGGTGGTAGTAAGAACGGTGCTGAAACGTAAGGGCCGGATTGCTATGAAAAAAATTAAAAATACATTTGTAAAAGAAAATAATTAAGGATTGTAATCAGAAGGGAGGCCGGTTTGCACGAATTAGGTGTGGTCATGGAAGTAGTTCGGGTAGTAGAGGAATTTGCCAGGGAAAATGATGTGGAACAAATCGAAACAGTAGTTTTACAGATTGGTCAGATTTCCTCCATGATACCCAAATACATTTATGACGTGTATCCGGCAGCCACTTTCGGTACCCTGCTGGAAGACAGTGAGCTGGAAATTGAAACCATTCCGGCTAATGCCCGGTGTAAAAGCTGCGGTCAGATTTTTAATACTGTTGAAAATCGCGGCATATGCCCAGCCTGCCAGGGAAGCCGGATGGAATTGTTAAGCGGCAGGGAGTTCTATATTAAGGAGATCAGGTGTTACTGAAGAAATAAATGAATATGGTATATCAGACCCCGGTACCCGAGAAATAATTCGGATGCCGGGTTTTGATTTAGTTGCAGGATTACAGTAAACCGTTCATAAGCAGCAAGCTTAAAAAATATATATTAAAAAAGTCAAATGGGGGATGTATAATGAATGGCAGTACTAAAATAGATCCTGAGCTTACTCTGGCCATGCAGTTTTCCGACCAGCAATTAGAACGAAGTGTTGAAGCAGGTGTAGGTTTTAATGAAAAACAAAGAACTTGGCGGTTAATTGTGAAATATGGAGGAGATATCCGAGGGTTGGCAGGCAAATATAATGCTGTTGCGGAAATATTGTCGGAGACCTATGTGATTATAACCATTGCCGAGGATAGAATAGAAGATTTTTCACAGGAAAAGGAAGTTGAGTATATTGAAAAACCAAAAAGGCTGGAGTATCAGCTTAACAGAGGTATTTGGGAAACCTGCGTGGCACCGGTAAATGATTATCCCACCTATCAGCTAAAGGGAGACGGAGTATTGATCGGTATCATTGATTCCGGAATTGATTATGCCCATCCGGATTTTCTTGATGGAAACGGAAACAGCCGGGTGCTGCGTCTATGGGATCAGTCAATGCCCGGAAAACCGCCGGAGGGCTTTTGGCATGGTACAGAATATAGCAATCAGGAGATCAATGAAATCCTTCGGAACTATTCTTATCAGATGCCGCTGCCCGGGGGAGATTATTCAGGGCACGGAACGATGGTAGCAGGGGTGGCAGGAGGAAATGGGGCGGCCAGCAATGGTATATACCGCGGAGTGGCACCCCACGCAGCGTTAGCCATCGTAAAGCTTGGGGCCACTGATTATGAGGGCTATCCCATTAAAACCATTGATGTGATGTTCGGAATCAAGTACCTGGTTGATTTAGCCAGAACGTTAGATATGCCCTTAGCGATAAATCTGAGTTACGGTTCCGGCTATGGCAGCAGGGATGGCAGGGGACTGTTTGAAACATATATTGATGATATGGCAATGCATTGGAAAAGTGTAATTGTTACCGGCAGCGGGAACGATGCGGCAAAAAGAATGCATACCAGCGGAAATATAAAGAATAATGCCAATATCAGCTTCAGTGTCAGCGGGTATACCAGCAATGTATCGCTGGAGTTGTGGAAAGCAAGTGTGGATGCATTCAGCATTGAAGTAATCTATCCCAGTGGAATTTCCACAGGAGTAATCCCGCATCTTCAGCAGGTTTTACGGTATGGGTATCGCAATGAAACAATCTTTGTTCTGGCCAGCCCGCCAACACCATTTAATACAAATGACAGTATCCATGTTGAGATTATTACTTCCACGGGATATCTGGAAGAAGGAATCTGGACGATTTGCCTGCATTCACAAGTAACCTTGCAGGGAGATTATGAAATCTGGCTGCATAGTAACGGAAGCGACGGAAGTGAATTTTTTAATCCCATTCCAACCAATACCCTGACATTACCGGGGACGGTTCAAAATGTGATTACCGTGGCTGCCTACGACTACCTGACGGGCAATATTGCCGGTTTTTCCGGACAGGGCAGTCAGATTGTCAGAGTAATGAAGCCGGATATTGCAGCACCGGGAGTAAATGTTGTCACAACGGCTGTTAATGGAGGATATGAGAAGGCAAGCGGCACCAGCATTGCGGCACCATATGTTACAGGGGCGTGTGCGCTGATGATGGAATGGGGAATCGTCAAAAATAATGATCCTTATTTATATGGCAGTAAAGTGAAGGCATATTTATATGCAGGGACAGTAAGGGATAAGAATATGCCATATCCCAATATTATCTGGGGATACGGAAAGCTTTGCCTGCAAAATGTGATGGACATTCTGATGCGGGAGAATCCGCAGAGAAGTCTGTTTGCCTCGCAAATGGAAGAAGAGGCAGAAAATCCGGCAGAGGATGCAGCTGAATTAGAGCAAAAAATCCGCTCCAATGACTTTGTAGATCTGATTGCCGAAAAAACACCTGCATTGATGAATTACGCCCGAAGCAGCGAAGATGTTATCATTGGTTATGAAATAGAAAAAAATCACACCATCATCCATGTTAAAAAAACCATTGTCAATAAAGTAATCGGTGACCTGGCAGTTATGTTAAGCATGAGTTACCCGTTATTATTTGGAATTCTGGATGTTGACAGTATCAATGCAAGCGCCATTCTTCCCGTTCACAATCATCCCGGCCTGGCGCTGCAAGGTCAGGGAGTTCTGGTGGGGATTTTAGATACCGGAATTGACTATACCCATCCGGCATTTATTGATGAAAGCGGAAATACCAGGATCAAGGCAATTTGGGATCAGTCAATCCTTACCGGAAATCCGCCGCCGCCATTTTTGTTTGGCACGGAGTATAACCAGGATCAGATTAATCAGGCGCTGCAGGCCGAAGATCCCTTTACAGTGGTGCCCTCCAAAGATGATAACGGGCATGGAACATTTTTAGCCGGAGTTACCTGCGGCAGCGAACCGGGGATATATATCGGGGTTGCCCCGAAATCAGAAATTATTTGTGTGAAGCTGGCACCGGCAAAACAATATGCAAAAATCAACAGTATGCTGTTTGCTGAGGATGTGATGGCATTTCAGGCCACGGATGTTCTGATGGGAATCAGGTATCTGGAGGAAAAGGCCAGGAGCCTGAATATGCCCATTGTCATTTTAATGGGGATTGGAACTGCTCAGGGGCCCCACACGGGATTATCTTATGAAAGTCTGACGAATTACCGCCGGGGAGTGGCCATCGTCTCAGCTTGTGGAAATGAAGGAAACACCATGGACCATGCTGCGGGAAAACTGGACCATACATACGACACCAGGGAATTGGAAGTAAACATTGCGGAAGGAGAAATGGGAATAGAGATCAATATCTGGTCCTATATTCCGGATAAAATTTCAGTCGGACTTGTTTCGCCTTCAGGGGAGGTGGTTGAGAGAGTGCCGGTTCGTAATACCATGCAGGCTTACCTGAAACTGACACTTTACGATACCAGCATATGGATCGATTATTTTACATCGGTCGGTGTGACCGCCGATCAACTGACAGTGATCCGCCTGAAAAATCCGGAACCGGGAATCTGGAAAGTTACAATCCATGGGGATCATGTTGCTGATGGCCGGTTTCATGCATGGTTTCCTTTACGTAACTGGATCAAGGAAGATACTTATTTTATGAATGCCGATTCTTCTTATACAATTACGGAATTCGGTAATTCGGTTGAAGTAATATCGGTGGGAGCCTATAATCATGCCAACCAGCATTTATACATTGAGTCGGGAAGGGGCCCAACCCGGATGGGAAGTATCCGACCGGATTTGATTGCTCCCGGTGTTGGGGTTGTGGGCCCGCTGCCCAATAAAGGTTATGGACTTCAGAGCGGTACCAGCGTGGCCGCTGCACATGTGGCCGGAGCCGCGGCACTGTTGTTTCAATGGGGAATCGTAAACGGGAATCAGCGCAATCTGGATACTCAAAGTATCCGTTCATTGCTTATTTCCGGGGCAAGGCGCAGAACGGGAATTATATATCCCAATAATCAATACGGATATGGAGAACTGGACTTGATGAATTCTTTCCGGGAAGTGAATACTAATGCCCCTTTGGAATCTTATGGATTATATATTGATATCGAGGAATGAATAATAAAATCAGCTTCCGGACTATATCATGGAGGCTGGTTTTTATTACATTTTCAATGCCGGAAGCGAATAAAATGAATTTGTATGATAAAAAATACAAATTTTGTAAAAAATAATATAGCATTTCTTTTTAATTTGTAGTATTATAAATTTAGTAATAATTACTATTATTGTTTAGTGGAGGAGATTCATATGGCAAGAAGCAAAAAAACAATGGATGGCAATCAGGCAGCCGCCCATGTATCATACGCATACAGTGATGTAGCGGCAATTTACCCAATTACCCCATCGTCAACCATGGCAGAGGTGACCGATGAATGGGCAACGGAGGGCCGAAAAAATATTTTCGGACAAACAGTCAAGGTTACGGAAATGCAGTCGGAAGCCGGAGCCGCCGGCGCAGTTCACGGTTCTTTGGCAGCAGGAGCATTAACCACCACATTTACGGCCTCACAGGGATTACTGCTGATGATTCCTAATTTGTACAAAATCGCCGGGGAACTCCTGCCGGGAGTATTTAATGTTGCGGCCCGGACAGTGGCCGCCCATGCCCTTTCCATCTTTGGTGATCATTCCGATATTTACGCCTGTCGTCAGACCGGTGTAGCTATGCTTGCCAGCAGCAGTGTTCAGGAGGTTATGGACCTGACGCCGGTTGCCCATTTAACGGCAATGACCGGAAGAGTCCCCTTTATTAACTTTTTTGACGGCTTCAGGACGTCTCATGAGATGCAGAAAATTGATATATGGGATTATGAGGACTTAAAAGAGCTAACCGATTGGGAGGCCATCGACAGATTTCGTAAAAATGCTTTAAACCCCAACCATGCCAGATTAATGGGATCGGCACAGAATCCGGATGTTTATTTTCAGGCAAGGGAAGCCAGTAACGGATTTTATAATGCATTGCCCAGGCTGGTAGAATCTTACATGAATAAAATCAATGAAAAAATCGGCACCGATTACGGTCTTTTCAACTATTATGGGGCAGCCGATGCGGAGCATATTATTATTGCCATGGGTTCGGTGTGTGAGACCGTAAAAGAAACCATTGATTATCTGAACGGGGCCGGTGAGAAAACAGGTTTGGTTATCGTACACCTTTACCGTCCTTTCAGTGCGGAGCATCTGATTAAAGCCATACCGGATTCGGTAAAGCGAATTTCTGTGCTGGACCGGACGAAAGAACCGGGGGCCATGGGGGAGCCACTTTATCTGGATGTCATTGCCGCCCTGCGTGATACGAAATTTCATAATACCCCTGTTTATTCCGGCAGATACGGACTTAGTTCCAAAAATACCACACCGGATCAGATCAACGCCGTATTTGCCAATCAGGAGAAAAAATTGTTTACCGTTGGCATTACTGACGACGTTACCCATTTGTCACTGGATACCGGAGAAAGGATTGATACTGCTCCAAAGGATACGGTTTGCTGTAAATTCTGGGGACTGGGTGGAGACGGTACGGTCAGTGCCAATAAGAACTCGGTTAAGATTATCGGTAACCATACAGAACAATATGTCCAGGCATATTTTGATTATGATTCCAAAAAATCCCGAGGGCTTACCGTATCTCATCTGCGTTTCGGGAAAGAACCCATCCGTTCCACTTATTTGATCAGTCAGGCAGATTTTGTGGCCTGCCATAATCCAACCTATCTGCATAAATATAATATGGTGCAGGATGTCAGGGATGGAGGAACCTTTTTATTGAACTGCTACTGGAAAGAAGAGGATCTGGAACAATACCTTCCCGGCCAGGTTAAACGCTATATTGCGGAACACAACATTCGTTTTTATATCATTGATGCCATCCGTATCGGCAAAGAGATTGGTTTGAATAATAAAATCAGCACCATCCTGCAGGCAGCCTTCTTCCGTCTTGCAGATATTATCCCCATTGAGGATGCGAGACAGCTCATGAAAGAGGCGGCTGAAATCAGTTACCGTAAAAAAGGCGAAAAGATCGTTCAGATGAATTATAATGCCATTGACAGAGGAATTGATGATGTTGTTCAGGTCTCGGTTCCGGAGGAATGGAAAAACGTCCCAGAGGAACCCTTAGATACAAAGCTTCTGCCGGACCGCCCGGAAATTCTGGATTTTGTGGAAAATATGCAGAAAGCCATTAACGCCCAGGAAGGCAATGAGCTTCCTGTATCGGCATTTCTGAAATATGCGGATGGATCCACACCGCCGGGTACCGCGGCTCATGAAAGGCGCAATGTGGCAACGGAGATGCCCACCTGGATACCGGAAAATTGTATCCAATGCAACCGCTGCTCCTATGTCTGCCCCCATGCAGTAATCCGTCCGGCAGTAATGACCGGAGAAGAAAAAGCAAATGCTCCGGAAGGTATGAAATCCCTTCCCATGGTAGGGATGGCAGATTATCAATTTGGGGTTACCGTTTCCCAGGTGGATTGTACCGGATGCGGTTCCTGTGCGGCAGTCTGTCCCGGTAAAATGGGTAAAAAAGCATTGGAAATGATACCGGTAAAGGAGCATCAGGAATGCCAGCAGTATTTTGACTATGGCAAGTCCCTTCCGGTAAAAACCGATGCAGTAGAAAAGTTTAAAGAAAGTACTGTCAAGGGAAGTCAGTTCAAACGGCCTCTGTTAGAATTTTCCGGGGCCTGTGCCGGATGCGGGGAAACGCCTTATGCCAAGCTGGTGACACAGTTATTCGGAGACAGAATGTATATTGCCAATGCTACCGGATGTTCCTCCATCTGGGGCAACTCCTCTCCTTCCACCCCATATGCCGTTAATGAGCTGGGACAGGGACCGGCATGGTCCAACTCCCTGTTTGAAGATGCCGCAGAGTTTGGTTACGGTATGCTGCTGGCCCAAAAGGCCATCCGCGGCAGATTGCGGGAAAAGATAGAATCTCTTGCCGGAGAGGCAGAAGGAGACCTGCAGGCGGCAGCTGGTGCCTGGCTGGAGACCTTCGGTGATGGTGCAGGGAACGGTGCAGCCACCGATGGTCTGATTGGTGCCCTGGAGCAGTACGGTGCAAAGAAGTCTGGTGTGGATGCGTACAGCGGTATTCTTGCCGAAAAAGATTTTTTGTCCAAAAAGTCTCAGTGGATTTTTGGCGGGGACGGCTGGGCCTATGATATCGGTTTCGGCGGCCTGGATCATGTACTGGCAAGCGGAGAGGATATTAATATCATGGTTTTTGATACGGAAGTATATTCCAACACCGGCGGACAGTCTTCCAAAGCAACCCCTACCGGATCGACAGCCCACTTTGCTTCCGGCGGCAAAGAAACCAGAAAGAAAGATCTGGCCGGTATTGCCATGAGCTATGGTAATGTATATGTGGCCCAGATTGCCATGGGTGCGGATTATAATCAGACGGTAAAAGCCATTGCCGAGGCGGAAAGCTATGACGGGCCATCCCTGATTATTGCTTATGCACCCTGTATCAGCCATGGTATACAGGCCGGAATGGGATGTTCCCAGCAGGAGGAAGATAAGGCCGTGAAGGCCGGTTACTGGCATCTGTTCCGCTATAATCCGGCTTTAAAGCAGGATGGAAAGAATCCCTTCCAGCTGGATAGCAAAGAACCCACCCTTGCCTATGGGGAATTCCTGTCAGGGGAAAACCGGTATGATGTATTAAGAAGGATGCATCCCGAAAAAGCAGAGGAACTGTTTGCCCGGGCAGAAGAACTGGCAAAAGAAAGATATGCCTATCTGAACCGGCTGGTGAAGCTGTATGGTACGGAATAGCATATAGAATCAATGCGACATTATGACACAGTGAGGAGGTGACATCAAAAATGAAAAAATATGTTTGTGAAACTTGCGGTTATATCTATGACCCCGAAGCAGGCGATCCCGATGGCGGCATTGCCCCCGGAACCCCCTTTGAGGAGATACCGGAGGATTGGGTTTGCCCGATATGCGGATTGGGAAAAGATGCTTTTGCGGAAGCGTAGGAAATGAATGGTTTATAAAAACCCCCTTTGGCCGGAAGCTTTCATCTGGCCAAAGGGGGCTTTGTTTAATGAGCCGGATCTTTCCAGCCGGAAATCCAGGTTTTATCGTTGGCAACAGCGGTAACGATTTCTTCCCCGGATTTGAAATCATCAAATGTTCCTTTGTCGATTTCGGTGATAACATGATTTAACAATTTTTCATAATAGGCTTCAGGCGTGATATCCGTTGTGGTCTGATGAAAATGCTGCTGGGATTCGGAAGAGGCGATCTGCGCATATTTATCTTTTACCTGAGCGATGAGTTTATCGTGATTCATATAAGCTGCTCCTTTACACTAATTATTATTTGTCGCTGCCGGGTTTATGGCGGCTGCCGGATTGCTTTTTGTTGTTCCGGCCTTCTCCGTCCAGAGCACTTTCAGCCATGGTTGGACCGCCATTTGCTTTTTCCTTGCGGATCGGTTTGGGATCGAGTTGGGAATCTTTGGCCATAATTTTTCTCCTTATAAAGTTTGATGTAATTATTGTCTGTCGAATAAAGAAATATTATTCGGATAGCAGCGGTAAAGGTGAATAGCATTTCCGGCGTGTCTATGGTAAAATATCTTTTAAACCAGTATAGGGAGATGGAATTATGGGAAATACAGAAAAATTTAATATGATTGCCGGTCAATATGATACACCGGACAGGATGAAGGCAGCGGAGATAATTTCAGATACTGTTCGCAGATATGTCACAAATGCCAAAGACAAAACAGCGGTTGATTTTGGCTGCGGAACCGGACTGGTGGGAATAGGCTTGCTGGACGTTTTTTCTTCGATTCTGTTTGTTGATTCTGCCCCCAATATGGTAGAAGAGGTCAAAAGAAAAATCCAGAAATTACAGGTGCAAAATGCTGACGTATTATGCTGTGATTTTGAAACAGACTTCTTTCCGGAACTGCAGGCGGACTATATAATTGCAGCCCAGGTACTTCTTCACATTGAGGACACGGAGTTGATATTGTCACGATTATATAATGTGTTAAATAAGGGCGGTCATCTTCTTATTATTGATTTTGATAAAAATGAGGAAATAATTTCAAAGGAAGTACATAACGGATTTGACCAAGGGAGATTAAGTGATACAGCAAAGAAGGTCGGTTTTGTTAAGACGGAAGCGGAAACTTTTTATTATGGTAAAGGGATATTTATGAATAAGGATGCGTCTCTATTTATACTCGACTGTGAAAAGTAATAAGCTAAAGGGTGCCTCAGGTTACAGGAGACACCCTTATTTTAATAAAATTTATCTGCTGAAACGTTTCTGTACAATACTGGATATGAGATAAAACAGGAATACGATGGAGAAGCAGCCGCCGGTTATGAGCAGGGTGTATTCGCCAAATTTCTCACCATTACCTCGAAACGCCTGATTTAAAAAGGGAAGCCCCACAGCGATAAAAAAATACCAAAACAGCGGCGGCACATATTTCCCGATTATTCCCCGGTGCGGTTTAGCCGGAGAAGGAAAACCGCCCTGACCTAATTTCCGGAAAATGAATCCTGTCATCAGATAGATCACACATAAAGAGGTAAAATAGATAACGATACCAATCAGCGTATGCAGTCTTTCCGGTGTCAGCCATCCATTCAAAACACCTGATTTTTCAAGACAGATAGGAAGGTAGATAGCGGTGGTAATACGAATTCCGTTAACAAAAACAGTGAGCAGATAAGAAAGGCCAAGACTTGTGGCAATCCAGCAGAAGCCCTTCCTCAGTGTTTTCATCTGCTGAACAAAAGAAAAAATAAGGGTAGCTGCGGTAATCAGCATGAACTGGACACCCGAACAGGAGGGTGCGATAATAAAACGGAAGGCATGATTGACATATCCGATTTCCGGTTCATTTTCAAAAGGTATTCCGCCTAAGATTCTGACCCACCAGGCGGTGGGGGCCAGAATCCATTCAAGGTCATTACTGTCGGCCCGGCTGTAAAAAAATTTCATTCCCAGGACAATAACAAATCCTATCAGATAAAAAAAGTTAACTTTTTTGCGTGTCATTTCTCATCCCTCTTACAGTAAACAATCGTTTTGATATCAAAGTCATCAGCATAATAGCAAGAATAATAATGATGCCTTCCGGTTCCGAACCGGTGGTATATCCCATCCCCACGGCCAGATTGGATACCTGCGAAGGTAATGGCAGGGGCTGGTCGACGTCGGTGCTTTGTCCATCGGGATTACGGACAATATCCAGTACGGCAATAAAGGAGGTATAAGGTGTCATGATATTGTATTTAAGCCCGAGTTCGGTAACTTTTTTCTTAACATTTTCTTCCTCTGTGGTAAAGCCATAATCTGTAAGGCTTTCCACCATGGTACGTGCCCAAAGATAGCGGATTGCGCCGGTTGTCTCAAGGGGTTTTACGTCAGCAACCTGAATATCCTGAACATAATTGCCGCCGGCAGTTTTGCCGGATATCTGTATGGTTCCCGATGGTTCGCCCCGCCATTTACCAAAAATAACAATTGGTCTTTGGGCAAAGAGGGTAGGGATATGAAAAGGCTCCATGTCATAAACTTCAAAGTCACTGTAAGTCACATGTATATCAGTCAAAATCGGTGACTGGATATAAGTACGGAAACGTTCAGCAGTATCACTGGCATCGGCAGAATCGGTTACCACGAAGGCTTCCCCTAAACCGGTCTTGGCAATTCCGTCAATCAGATAGCGGTTAACAGAGGTTCCGATCCCAAAGGAAAAGAAATTTGCAGTGTCCATATTTTTATTGATCAATTCAAAAATTTCTTGTTCTTCGGAGATATAACCATCGGTGATGACCACGATACTGCGGGAAAACTGCTCATCCCTGGGGAGATTAACGGCATTTTTCAGTGCCGGGGCCAGTTCGGTTCCGCCGCGGCCGTTTTGACGGTCGATAAGGTCAATGGCGCTTTGGATATTTTTAGGAGTGGCAGGTATCGAAGCGGGTGCCATTTGCTCCGATGCACCGGCAAACAGGATCAAGTTGAAGCGGTCGGTCTTTTTCAGGTTAGAGACCAGATCGCGAATCAGTTCTTTGGCCGTATCAAGGGGATATCCGCTCATGGAGCCTGATACATCCAGGACAAAAATATATTCCCGGGGCGGTATTTCTTCCGGTTCAATGCGTTCCGGAGGCTGGACCATAAGCATAAAGAAATTTTCATCTTCCCCGGCATTCAGCATAAGACCGCAATTAACATCTTGTCCGGTTAATTTATAATCCAGTATAAAATCCCGGTCACCGGCAAAGTCACTGGAGTCGGAAAGCGTAACCTGAGCGGCGGATACATCAGCCCAGGCAATATCGATTTTATGAGACTTGGCGGTAAGGCCGGTAATCGGAACCCCGGCAGAAAGATTGACATTTATGTCATATTTGCCGGGAGCTTTTTCACCTTGGGGTAAAAAGGGGGATGCTGCAAACTGGTTTGTATCGGCACTTGCATCAGCCGAAGATCCGGCATAGCGGGGACCTACAACAGTAGGAAAAACAAATTGATAGGTACCCTCTGTGGGAGCGATTAATTCGGAATAATGTAATTCAATATTAACAGTGTCTCCAGGCATCACGTTAGCCACATCCATAGTAAACACATTAGGCCGCTGCTGTTCCAGCAACGAAGCACTTTTTCCTTCGCTTTTGGCCTCTTCAAATTCCTGTTTGGCTTCTTCCTTCTCTTTCATTTGAGCAGTAATGACCTGGTCGCCGATCTGCATTTTCATGCCGTGAACAGAAACCTTTGTGGATGCCGGGAAAACATAGCTGGCATTGATGGGATTGGTTCCGTTATTGGTATAAGTCTGGACAACATAGGTTTCAGCAATGCTGCCGTTAATATTGGTTGTTACCTTTGTTTCCTTCAAAGGAAACTGATCAACTGCCGGATCTGCATCTTTCACGAAGAAATAGGGTGCAAGAGTTGTATCGCCGGAATTGTCCTCGTTTTCTTCCGCATAAGCTGTAACCGAGAACATAGAAAAGATAAGTACTGTAAAAAGGATAAATAAGTAATTTTTTTTCATATAACCACCTCATTTGTTATTTAAATTGGAGTATCCACAATCTCAATTTACAACAGGTATCCATCAAAAAAGCATCAAAAATGCATCATATTTGCATCATTTGTAGAATTCTTAAAATTAAAATCTCTTCTTCACTTAAATTCGTTCACTTAAAATTGCTAAATCAATATTTATTGTAGGAACTGATAATATAAAGTATAATAAAAAGGTAATATGGATTTGATAAGACAATGGGAGAGTATGATATGGATAACAGTGGGACAGACTTTTGCTCAATATATGAAAAGTTACTCTATAATCTGGATGTATATATTTATATCTCTGATTATGAGACTGATGAAATGTTATATATGAATAAAAAAGTAGCTGATGAAAGAGGGGGCGGAGAGGATTTCACCGGAAAGACATGCTGGCAGATATTAGCCAATCGGACGCAGCGGTGCAGCTTTTGTCCCAAACGAAAGCTGTCTAAAGAGGATATCGGAAAAAACTGTCAATGGCAGGAACAATATTCGCTATCGGATCAATATCTTCGGAATACAGGCTATCTGATGACCTGGACAGACGGCAGACTGGCTTATTTTCAGCAATCGGTGGATATTACTGATTATTGGAAGGCCGAAAACAGGTCAAAGGCCAGGCTTAAGCGTCAGGAACTGATGTCAGCGATTTCCCAGAGTTTTATTGCCGGAGGGGATATCGATCAGTCTATTAATCTGGCATTGCAAAAAACCGCGGAGTTTATGAACTATGATAAAACCCTGCTGGCGATAGCCGACAGCCATTTAGGTACTCTTCATATTAGCAATGAATACCAGGGCAAGAACATGGCCGGCTTTCATCATCAGTGGATTGCCAAAAAGCTGGAAGAAGGAGATATTATTTATGACAGACTTGTTGCCGGCTGCGAGTCGTATCTGTCTCTTAACGGAGAAGCCTGTGAGTATTTTCCCTCCTGCTACCTTTCGGGTCTGCGGAGCTCCCTGATATTTCCCATTCGTTTTGACGGGGAGTTTTTGGGAGTTATCAAGTTTGATATGCTGAATGAGGGATATATCTGGGAAGAAGATGATATTCAGCTTGCAAGTCTGGTAGCCAGTGTATTTGCCGGTGTTATTAAGAGAAACCGGATGTCCAAAGATCTGCAGCTTACAAAGCAGCGTCTGCAGGTAGCAGTAGAAGCTTCCGGAATCGGTGTATGGGAATTATCCCTGAAGGACGATATGTTTTCCTTTGACGAAGGATTGGCGCGATTGGAGCATCTTAATCGGAAATCCCCCATACCCATGAAGGAATATGTAGAATATATGATACCGCACATAGATCCGGTTTATACAGGATACATTACCGCACTTCGAAATCATTTAAGAGGAGTCGATGATGTTAATGGAAAGACCTATAGATACACCTTTGCAGAAGATGAAATACTATATTTATCCAATACTCTTAAAGTATTAAAAGATGCATCGGGAATACCGGAGAGTATTGTCGGATTGTCCATAGATGTGACGGATTTGCGTATGGCGGAGCTGGATGTAGAGCGGCGTCTGGAACAGCAGGAGCTGATGTCGGACATTGCCCAGCGCTTTGTAAAAATTGAAGATATCAATAAGGCATTTAGCCATGCATTAGGGATGATTGCCGGTTTTTTGGATGTCAATTCGG
>JAVBUF010000057.1:0-27281 GCA_031555615.1 Lachnospiraceae bacterium
GCTGATTTTTGTCGGCCAGGCTTTTCTCCAGATCATGATGCTGATGTTTCTCACCGATTCTGTGGACTATGGCCATTGGAAACTGGGAAAACGCAATGATTCCATTTCCTTTTCCCTGCAGCCATTTATCAACAAAATGGGTGGGGCTGTGGCCAGCGGGATCGTTGGTGTCACCATCATTATTTCCGGGATCAAGGATGCTGACACTGCCGCGGATGTTACGGCCGGCGGATTGCTGCTTATGAAGGCGGCCATGCTTTTATTGCCCCTGATCTTTATTTTACTGAGTTATTTCTTATATAATAAAAAATATATTATTGACAGCAAACTGCATGAACAGATATTGGCAGACCTGGCTGAACGTGGTGAACTTCAGTCGGAAGAAGATGGGAGATAGGAGCTGAAAAATGTATACTCTAAACAGTAAACTGCGGGATTTATACGCCAATCCTGCCGGATATGATATTATCAGTAAAATTTTACTGCAGATCGGCATTCCCCGGGAGCTGGTATTCAATCCCCTGGTTGGTGCGCTGCCTCTCTCCTTCCTGCACCGGCTGGCCGGTAAAAAGCTTGATAAGGATTTTTTTAATGTGCTTCTTGCTCTTTTGAATCAGTCCCAGGACTCCCTGGGTGGTGTTCCCCATGAGAATGCCCCGGCCTGGTGGAAGGAAGCGGTGTTTTATCAGATTTATCCCCGCAGCTTCATGGATGGGAACGGGGACGGCATCGGGGACCTTTCGGGGATTATCACCAAGCTGGATTATTTGAAGGAGCTTGGGGTGGATGCCGTCTGGCTCTCACCAATCTATGATTCTCCCGGGGACGACAATGGCTACGATATCCGGGATTACCGGAAGATCGATGAACAATTCGGTACGATGGAAGACTTCGATGCACTGCTGAAAGGGCTTCATGACCGGGATATGCGGCTGGTAATGGATCTGGTGGTAAATCATACTTCCGATGAACACCGCTGGTTTCAGGAAGCGTTGCAGCATCCGGATTCCAAATACAGAGATTATTATTTCTTACGGGAAAAGCCTAACAACTGGACTTCCTTTTTCAGCGGCAGCGTCTGGAATTTCTATCCCGAGCAGGATTTTTGGGGGCTTCATCTTTTTTCCCGCAAGCAGATGGATCTGAATTGGGATAATCCCGGGTTACGTTCCGATATTTATGAAATGATCCGCTGGTGGCTTGAAAAAGGGGTGGACGGTTTCCGGCTGGACGTGATCAATTATATTTCCAAGTCCGGGGGACTGCCCGATGGACATCCCTTTATCGGCGAATTGATGGGTTTTACCGGCATCGAACATTATTTTTATGGCCCCCGTCTGCACCAATATCTGAAGGAAATGCAGGAAGAAGCTTTTGCGCCCTACGATGCTTTTTCGGTGGGCGAGACTCCCGGGATCGGGATGAAGATGGGAAAGCTCCTGACAGACCCCGGCCGGGGGGAACTGGACATGATGTTTTCTTTTGACCATTTGGAGACCAGCGGACATGCCCGTTTTGATATCTACGAGTATGATTTGAATTATTATAAAAAATATATTATTGACTGGATGGAGCATTATGCGGATACGTCATGGATGTCACTGTTTTATGACAATCACGACAATCCGCGGATGCTGTCTAAAATTGACCATTCCCACAAGTATCGTCAGATATTGGCTAAACTGTTGGGCCTCATTCAGATGACTTTGAAGGGAACCCCTTTTCTGTTCCAGGGGCAGGAGCTGGGGATGGTAAATAAGCAGTTTAAAGATATCCGGGACTTGAGGGATGTGGAAAGTATCAATAAGTATCAGGAACTCTGTCAGAATATGCCCGCAGAGGAGGCCTTCCGGCATATTCTGGCCGGCAGCCGGGATCATGCCCGTACTCCGGTACAGTGGACAGCCGCTGCGGGCTGCGGTTTTACCGAAGGACGGCCATGGATCGGCAGCGATGGGGATGAGGCTGTATGCAATGCGAAAGATCAGCAAAAGGACCGGGATTCGGTGTTAGCCTTTTACCGCGCCCTGATTGCTTTACGAAGGAGTACTCCGGTTTTTATTTACGGTGATATACATTTTACTCACAAAAAGAAGAAAAATCTGCTGTCCTATACCCGCAGTTTTAACAAAGAGAGTTATTATGTTGTCTGCAATCTGGGGGCGGCCGAGAGGACTTTGCCAAGTGACGTAAAGGGAGAAGTGATATTGAGCAATTATCGGGGAAATTATCGTAAACTGCGGGCTTATGAAAGCCGGATCTATCGCCTGTAATCCAATCGTCCCGATGCAATATAAAAGAACTATAGGAATTTTAAGCCTGGAAAATGCTGGAAAAATCCCCTTCGGGATTGTTTGTTTCCAATGTTTTTACAGGCTTTTTTCTAATGTTTTTAGTATATTTTTTACAAACTTACTACAAAGCATTTTATTGATTTTACAATAGTTAATTGCTGTGATATAATAACCAAGCTTATATCAGAAAGTAATTTATTATTAACTGATTTAATCAATTTTAAAAAATACTCCGGCCGCGGTTTTGCAGCAGTAAGCCGGATTGTTATGATGATAATTTATTTACCAGAAAGGGTATGTGTGATGAAGAAGATTGTAATTGTTGGGGCGGGGTATTCAGGAATACTGACGGCCAAAAAACTGGAAAAGAAATTAAGGAAGCAGAAAAAACTTTCCGAATTTGAAATCACCCTGATCGATAAGCGGCCTTTTCACACGATGCTGACAGAACTTCATGAAGTGGCAGCCTGGCGTGTGGAAGAGGACAGCATTAAGATCAATCTGGATCAGGTGTTTGCCGGAAGAAAAGTTAAGGTAGTCCTGGATCAGATAACCGGAATCGATTATGATGCCGGTCAGGTGACCGGAGAAGCCGGGACGTATTCTTTTGATTATCTGGTGATGGCCAGCGGATCGAAACCGACATTCTTTGGTGTGGAAGGTGCCAGAGAACATTCCTTCACCCTCTGGTCCTATGAAGATGCCGTTAAGTTAAGAGAGCATGTCATCCAGAAGTTCAGGGATGCAGCCTGCTGCACAGACGAGAAGCGGAAGAAACGGATGCTGACATTCTGGATCGTGGGAGCCGGGTTTACCGGTGTGGAGATGGCCGGCGAGCTGGCCGAACTGGTGCCGTTTTTATGTGAACGTTTCCACATCAGTAAGGAGATGGTCACCATCGTCAATATTGATGCCCTGGACCGGGTTTGCGCGGTTCTGCCGGAGAAGCTTTCCGGCAAAGTACAGAGAAGACTGGAAAAAATGGGTGTTGAGGTTCGTCTGAAGGGACAGATTTGCGGTGTCGGCCCGGACTTTATCGAATGTAAAACAGCAAACGGAAAAACGGAACGGTTCAGCACGGATACGGTAGTCTGGACAGCCGGAATCGAAGGCTCGGATATTGCCGCCGCTTCAAAGGAAATTGGTGATGCCGGACGGGGCCGGATCAAAACCGACGAATTCCTGCGTTCAGAGCAGCGCAAAAATGTTTACATTGCCGGTGATAATATCTTTTTCATTCCCGAAGGGGAAGAACGTCCGGTACCCCAGATGGTGGAGAACTGCGAAGCCAGTGCCGCCACCATTGCCCATAACCTGGTCTGTGAGCTGACCGGTAATGGAATGATGAAAAAATATGCGCCCAAATTCCACGGGGTCATGGTCTGTGTGGGGGGCCGTTACGGGGTTGCTAATGTCGGTACCGATAAAAAGAAATTTGCCATGCCATCTTTCCTGGCGATGTTTTGCAAGCATTTTATCAATATCGTATACTTTATCCAGGTATTAGGCTGGAATAAGATATTTTCCTATATCAAACACGAATTTTTTACGGTCAGAAATTGCCGGAGTTTTGTGGGAGGGCATTTCTCCAACCGGTCACCCAGCTTTATGCTGGTACCATTAAGACTGTTCCTGGGTGCTTACTGGCTCTACGAGGGAATTGTTAAGATTGGTGAAGGATGGCTCCAGAGCCCCAAGCTTAATGGCTTTTTTAACGGTGCCAACCAGTTTTACGACAGTATTCTGTATCCCGGTTCGGTGGATGCTGCCAGTGCGGCTTCCGGTGCGGCCGACGCTGTCAGTGCTGCATCCGGCGCGGCCGATGCAGCGGCTTCAGCAGGAGATTTACTGTTTTATCTGGACATTTTGGGATTTGTCAAGTTCATTTTTGTGGAAGCCAGTGAATTTGCTTTTAAGGTCCAGGTCAGTCTGGTGGATTGGATGGTCAATACGGTAGTACTGCCTTCCGATGGGGTACAGATGGCATTTCAGATTGTCATCGTGCTGTCGGAGATTCTCATCGGTCTGGCACTGATGGGCGGACTGTTCACCACACCGGCGGCAGCTTATTCGATTATCCTGCAGTTTATCTTCCTGACCTCGACGGGACTTTATATGTCCTCCTGGTGGATGATCTTTGCGGCCATTGCAATGCTTTTCGGAGCCGGCCGGGTTTTCAGTCTGGACTATTATGTAATGCCGTTTATCAAAAAATGGTGGAAGAATGTTAAAGTAGCGAAGAAATGGTATATTTATCATGACTAATCAGAAATCTGGGAATAATGACAGAAGAATTACTTTAGAGGAAGCATATGCTGAAAGCAGTGGCTATGTCAGTATGCTGTTAAAGAAAGAACATGGAATCCTGGGGCAGGCGGTAAATCACCTGGCTCAGGCGCAGGGCAAGGGAGTCCGGGCGGCACTGCTGCTGCAAAGTGCGGTAGGTGTCGACGGGCTGGTGCCGGAGGAGGCCTGTAAAGCGGCAGCCGCGGTAGAGCTGTTTCATCTGGCCACGCTGGTTCATGATGATGTAATTGATGATGCGGAGACCAGACGGGGAATTTCAAGTGTGCAGAGCAAATTTGGCAAAAAGCAGGCAGTAATTGTCGGAGATTATCTTCTGTGCCTGTCTTTTTCCACCCTTACCGAAATCAACAGAGCCAATCTGGATGAGGAGCATGTCAATGTACTTTCCGGTTTTGTAGCCATGGCATCAAGAATCTGCACCGGTGAATATAACCAGTTGGTCCATAATTACAATACCGGCATCAGCTTTAAAGATTACTATAAGACTATTTGCGGAAAAACGGCAGCACTTTTCTGGATATCTACTTATATGGGGGCGGCATTGGGAAAAGAAACGGAAAGCCAGGCCCGGAAAATTGCCCGTTTCGGGCAGACCATCGGATTGATCTTCCAGATTATGGATGACTGCAAGGATTATCAAATGACCGAAGCCGAAGCGCTCAAACCGGTGAAGAGTGATTTGAAGGAAGGGGTCATTACACTGCCCCTGATTATCGCCATGGCCCGGGATAAGAACCTCCGCAGTGAGGTGACTAAAGTATTTGAAGGCAGCCTGCCGGCAACAGAAATAGTTGAACGGGTCAGACAAACCGGCGGTGTGGATGAGGCGATTTTATTGTCCAAAAAATATCTGGCTAAAGCCAGAAGGTTACTGAACGATCTGGATAATGAAAAAAAGAAATCCGTTCTGCTGGATTCCCTGAATCAAATGTTTCCGGTTCTGGGCGTTGAATAGGAGTGTTAAAGGAAATGAAAACCATCAAGCATTTTTTGGACTATGTGGAAATAAAGACTAAACTGGCCAGTGTTCTGCCTTTTCTGGTGGGAGCCGGTTACACATTTTATCATTGTGGTTCTCTGGATATCGGAAAAACACTGATATTTTTTGCTGCCATGCTGTTATTTGACATGACTGCCACAGCAATCAATAATCACGTGGGAACCAGACAACAGGGAAAAAAGAACCATTATCGGGACAGTGTATCTATTGCAATTATTTTGACCATGTTGACCGGAGCGGCGGCACTGGGAATTTACCTGACTCTCAATACCGATCTGGTGGTTCTGCTGACGGGGATATTGTGCTTTGGGGTTGGAATTTTATATTCTTTCGGACCGCTGCCAATCGCCAGAACCCCTTTCGGAGAGATTTTATCCGGTGGGGTTATGGGAATCTGTATTCCCTTTCTGGTTTATCAGATCAATCATCCCGGAATCATCAGTCTGATGCTGGAGTTTCCGGCAGTCACAGTATCGGTGGAGTTGATAGAAGCAATCAGCTTGGGAATAGCGGTAATGCCTTTGGTTTTGTGTATTTCCAATATCATGCTGGCTAATAACATTTGTGATGTGGAAGAAGATATTCTGGTGAAGCGGTATACCCTTCCTTTTTATATCGGAAAAAAGAAAGCCCTGTTTTTGTTCAGGTGGTTATATATAGGTGCCTGGTTTTTCATGCTGGCGGGATGTGTCGGCCGGATTTTGCCGGTAACAGCGCTTCTGGGATTGGCCGGAATCATACCGGCAATCAGAAACATCCGGATTTTTGAAGAACGGCAGGATAAGAAACAGACATTCTCCATAGCAATCAAAAACTTTTTGTTGCTGATGGGACCTTATGCAGTCGGCATCTGGCTGGCAACGGCGCGGTATCTGTGGAAATGAAGCAGGGAGCAATTGGGTGAAGGACACACATATGAAGGGAAGAAAAAAAGATATACTGGTGGTTTTGGTAATCATTGCTATTGCCGGTGTCTGCTTTCTGGCCAATCACTTCCTGTTCCGGGATGCGGGGCAGGTATATGGTGAGATCTATTTGGACGGAGAGCTTATGGATACGGTGAATTTGAAGCAGGATCAGCAGTTTTCGCTGCCCCAGCGGCCAGAAGTCGTATTGGAAGTGAAGAATGGCGGTATTGCCTTTGTGCAGTCGGATTGCCCCGATAAGATCTGTATTCATTCCGGATACTTAAGTCACACGGGACAGAATGCCTCTTGTCTGCCTAACCGGATGACAGTGAGGATTCACGGCCGGAATAGTGCTGCGGATGATCCGGATATAGTGGTGGGAGCAGGTAACTTCAGCAATTCCTCTGCTGCGGACAGACATGAGGTAAGTGGATGAACAGTGTGAGAAAAGTAGCCCTTATGGGGTTGATGCTGGCCTTGATTTTCATCCTTGGGATGGTTGAAAATATGCTGCCGCCCATTCCTTTTCTCCCCCCCAGCATCAAGCTTGGCCTTGCCAATGTGGTCAGCATGTATTGTATATTTTTTATTGGCAGAAAAGAAGCTCTGTTACTGACGATTATGAAGTCGGGTTTTGTCTTTACGACCCGCGGTGCAATCGCCGGTACCCTTAGCCTGACCGGGGGATTATTGTCCCTGGCAGTTATGATTGGGGCTATTTATTTATCCCGGAATAGCCTTTCTTATATTTCATACAGTATTTTAGGGGCAGTGTTTCATAATATTGGACAGATTACGGCATTTTCCCTTTTTATGAAAAACTGGTATATGATATATTATCTTCCGGTGCTGCTGATTTTTGGCCTCATTATGGGGATAGTTACCGGAAAACTCTTAAAGATTATCATGCCCCATTTCCATCGGATTGTAAAATATAACGATGGCAGTTAGCTATGAATAAAACAGGCGGCACTTGTCACTGTTTTGTTATTATAGATTATAAAAACCAGGAGGAATCATTTAATGATGAAAAAATTTTTAAGCATTCTGCTGTCCACAGTGATGATAGCAGGTGTATTAACCGGGTGTTCAACAACACCGACACCCAGGGAAGAGGCTCCGGCGGCAGAAGCCCCGGCAGCAGAAACAACTGAATCAAAAACAGCGGAAGCAGACGCAACCGAAGCAGGAGCCGCTGATGCAACCTCTTCCGCAACCGTTCCGGCAGAAGGAAAGTTAATGGCCGGACTGGGGGTTTCCACGAAGATTTCCAGTTCCAAGGCAGCAACTGCTGATGCAGAAGGAACCGCTCAGGTTGACAGCGTCATCGCGGCTGTTACATATGACTCACAGGGAGTCATAGTAAAGTGTGCGATTGACAGTGCCCAGACCAAGATTAACTTCAATGATAAAGGTGAGATTACATCTGATCTGAACACCGTTCCCAGCACGAAGGTTGAACTGGGTGCAAATTATGGCATGGTGAAAGCATCTGCAATCGGTAAAGAATGGTTTGAGCAGGCACAGGCATTTTCTGATTGGACGATTGGAAAGACTCTGGAAGAAGTAAAGGGCATGAAGGTCAAGAAAGTGGATGATGCACATCCCATGGTACCCGACGAACCCGATCTTACAGCATCGGTTTCCGTTTCCGTAGGTGATTTCATTGCGGCAGTAGAGAAGGCCATGACTTCCGGCGGACCTCAGTTTGAAGGAACAGCAGACATTAAGACCGGTTTAAGTGTTATTACTTTCATCAAAAGCTCCAAACCGGCAGCTGAAGGTGAAGACGGTGCAGGTCAGGTTGATTCTGCAATCGTAGCCGTAACTGTTGACGGATCAGGCAAGATACTGGCCAGTGTAATGGATGCGGCCCAGACCAAAGTTTCTTTTAATAATAAGGGTGAAATTACGGCTGATATGAATGCCCCCATCAGTACCAAGGTTGAGCTGGGTGCAAACTATGGAATGGTAAAAGCATCTGCAATCGGTAAAGAATGGTTTGAACAAATCCACGCATTTGCGGAATGGACTGTCGGCAAAACCGTTGCGGAAGTAAAGGGAATGCAGGTTAAAAAAGTGGATGACAACCATCCGGCAGTGCCCGATGAAGCTGAACTTACGGCTTCCGTATCCATCTCTGTGGGTGATTATATTAATGGAGTAGAAAAAGCTGCAGCTAATGCGAAATAAATAGCGGTAAACGAAAGTGCAGGGCGGGAGGAAGTTTCCCGCCTTACTTTTTTTAAGAGACTTATTTTTAATGTTTAGATAGGAGTATGATGAAGAATAAAGTTTGTTGGGGATTGCTGATAATGGGCATTACGACGCTGTTGGCAGGATGTAGTTTTGCTCCGGCGCCGGCTAAAGCGGAGCAGGGATTGTATGAAAAGTATGAAGCCGAATTTATCGGAACCTTCGATGTGAAGATCCAGTTAATCGGATATGCTGAATCGGAGGAGAGCTTTACCCGGGCCAGCCAGGCCGTATATGATAAAATGACCGGTTTGAATCAGCTATTTGATATATACCATGATTATGAAGGAATCAACAACCTGAAAACGGTAAATGATGCTGCGGGAAAAGAACCTGTTAAGGTGGACCCGGAGATTATTGATCTGCTGCTGTTTTGTAAAGAAGCCTACCGGAGAACCGGCGGGCTGGTGAATGTAGCTATGGGAGCACCCCTTAGAATCTGGCACGATTACCGAACCGAAGGAACAAGATTCCCGGCCAATGCCAGTTTGCCGGCCATGGATGATTTGACAGAAGCAGAGAAACACACGGATATTGAGCAGGTTATTATTGATAAAGAAAACAATACGGTTTATCTGGAGGACCCACTGATGAGCCTTGATGTTGGGGCGGTAGCCAAGGGATATAGTGCGGAGTGGGCTAAGAAGGCAGCCAAAGAGGCCGGACTGGAATCGGCAATTATCAATGCCGGCGGCAATATCCTGACCATCGGGCAGCCTTTGGATGGAATCAGGCAGCGGTGGGGAATCGGGATTCAAGATCCAGGGCAGCGTGTCGACGGTACCACCAATATATTAGATACTATTTATTTAAATGACCGGGCAGTGGTTTCCAGCGGGTATTATGAAAGGTATTACGTTGTGGACGGGGAAATATACCATCATATCATTGACCCAGTGACACTGATGCCTGCGAAGCATTATGCTGCGGTTACAGTGGTTCATGAAGACTCCGGGATTGCCGATTATTTATCCACGGCCATTTTTACGGCCCCTTATGAAAAGGGACTTGAAGTGGCCAAAGCCCATGGGGCGGAAGTGCTGTGGGTTTTTCATGACGGATCCACCAAAGCAACGGAAGGCTATCGTAAGATGTCGAAGATGTACAGCGGTTATTCTTCACAGGACATTAAATGAACTTATAAGAACTCTCGGCATATGCTATTATAAAAAGGCCGGGAGTTTTTATGTTTCGGGTCAGAAAACAATTAGGATGCACTGACCAGCTGGTTAATGCTTGCGGAAATAAAGGAGTTACGATAGCCGTATTGGATACGGGAATCGGAAATCATCCGGACTTTGACAGCCGGATTATTTCTTTTAAGGATTTTGTAAACGGTCATGATAATCAGTATGATGACAGCGGTCACGGAACCCATGTGGCCGGCTGTATTGCCGGAAGCGGCAAGGCTTCGGAAGGAAAATACAAAGGAATGGCACCCTGCAGTAAACTGCTGATCGGAAAGGTGTTGAATCATAAAGGCGATGGAAATATCGAAGATATGATCAACGGAATCCAATGGGTGCTGGAGAATAAATCAAAATATGATGTCAGAATTTTAAATATCTCCATCGGTATGTCGGAGAATGCGGATAAAGACCGGATGGACCGTCTGCTCAGAGCTGTGGATGAAGCGTGGATGGAAGGACTGGTGGTGGTATGCGCCGCCGGAAATATGGGACCGGATCTGATGACCCTTTCACCCATCGGAGCGTTAAAGCGGGTCATTACGGTAGGATGCAATGAAGGCGGGTACTTTGGGGAGAAGGATTATCTGTGTGAAAACTATTCGGGCCGAGGCCCCAGCCCCTTTGCAGTAAAAAAGCCGGATATAGTAGCACCGGGAACCGATATCGTTTCGTGTAATCTAAACATCGAACGTCGGGGAAAAAATTTCCGAAACGCTTATATCACAAAAAGCGGCACATCTATGTCAACTCCTATTGTCTCAGGCGGTATCGCCCTTCTCTTACAAAAATATCCGTATTTTTCAAACGAACAGGCCAAGAAGAAATTGCAGTACAGTGCAACCGATTTATCCCTGCCGTGGAATAAGCAGGGCTGGGGAATGATGAATGTAGAAAACATGCTCAGATAATAACGTCGAAATTATATATGAATTATTAAGCCGTAATATTCAAACAACCATGAGTATTGCGGCTTTTTGATTTTTTTAGGTATAAATGTTATATATCATGAGATATAAGAGTGAAATGTGTGCGAACAGCACTCCACTTTTCATAATATTTACGGCATAATTAGTAGTAACTGAAGAACAGGGAGGGGTAAATCTATGAAACATTATGTTAATTTCTTTTTGCCATTATGTGCAATCACTCTTTGCAGCGTACTGCTGTTGACTTCGTGTGCAAGTACACGCACTCCGATTGCAGAAAGTTCTGTCATTTCACAGAATGTTCCATCTACAAAACCATCAGCAACACCATCAGCAACACCATCAGCAACACCGTCCGCAGCTGTATCCAAAGCTGCCGGCTGGCTGGAATTGCAGCTGGCAGAACAGGACAACATCTTGTATGTTTACAAGGATTATGGGGACGGATTGAACAATTTCACCCAAAAGGCATTTATGGGCAGCAACTACAACAATATCCCGGAAATGAATGAAACGGCAGAAGACCATTCCAGTGTCAGCAGTATTGATGCGAAACTTGACCTTTCCCAGCATTCATGGGGTGGATATATGTTTCTGAACGGTATGCTGGCAGCCGGGGAAACGGAAGCTGGCAATGAAGGTATGAAGGGTCTTGATTTGAATGGTGTGCAGAAGTTGGTATTCTATGCCAGAGGAGAAACCGGTAAGGAAAATGTCGAGTTTTTCATGGGCGGTTATGGCTGGCAGGGTGAGCAAGAAACAGGGGATTACCCGGATTCCACCGCCAAAGTCACACTGGGGACGGTGTCCTTGACAAAAGAATGGAAGCAATATGAACTTTATCTGGGTTCGGCTGACTTGAGTAATATTCAATGCGGTTTTGGCTGGGTGGCAAATGAGGTTGGTAATCCGGAGTTGGCCGAGGTTCACTTTTATATGGATGATATCCATTACGAATTTGATGAGAGCAACCTTAAACCCATGTTTCTGCCGAGCTATGCGCCCGAAAAACAGGGCACTGATGAGGCTATTATTAATAATTTTGCATACCTTTATGACAACGCACTGACCACGCTGGCACTCAGTTATGCAGGACAGCACGAACGCGCCAGGCAGATTGCTGATGCCATTGTTTATGTTTATGAGCATGATCGCTATTATTCGGATGGACGTCTGCGTAACGCTTATGCAAACGGAAATCCTTCCAGCTTTCCCGGCTGGCTGTCTGTTAAAGGTGAAGAATACGGACGCCTGCCTGGATTTTATGATGCAAAAAAGAAGGAAATGCTTGAGGACTATTATGCGGTATCCACAACCACCGGCAACTTGGCTTGGACAGTATTGGCGCTTTGCGAGGTGAGCCGTCATTCGTCTGAACCGGATAAATATATTCAAACGGCAAGGGGCATCGGAGAGTTCATATTGACTCTGAGTTCTGAAACAGGAGGCTTTACGGGTGGATATGAGGGCTGGGAGCCAGATCCCGAAAAAGTAACCTACAAGTCCACAGAACATAATATTGACCTGATTCCAGCTTTTAAGCAGCTGGCAGATTTGACTGGAGAATCAAAATATAGGGATGCTTCGGATATTGCCAAAGCTTTTGTTTTGTCGATGTATGACCCAGATAATGGTTGTTTTTACACTGGTACAACAGCGGATGGCACTACGATTAATAAAGATGTACTGCCGCTGGACTGCAATACTTGGGCGATGCTGGCGTTGAAGGAGGACTTTAAGGACGGAGAGAAAGTTTTGAGGTTCATTGAAGCAAACATGGCGGTGGATGGCGGATACGATTTTAACAATGACAAAGATGGCGTATGGTTTGAGGGAACAGCACAGGTTGCATTGGCTTACAAACAAGCCGGTAATGATGAAAAGTATAGTCAAATTCTCGCTGTCCTGAACCAACATGCGGAGTCTGACGGAAGCATTACCGCTGCCGACCGGAATGGAGTATCCACCGGCTTCATGGTCAGTGGAACTGATCTCCCATGGAATTACGGCAAACGTATACATGTAGGTACTACGGCGTGGTTGACTTTTGCACAGCTTGGTGTGAGCCCATTATCGCAAAGCGGATATTGAATAAACAGTTTTTATGGCATGCTATGAACATAATCAGAGTTTGGAGCAGTAGCAGGATAAGTTATTGTCACTTTTTTACTTTCCAACATTCCTGCTTTAGTTTTCATAGCAGTTTATGCTGCTTGTAGAGAAAAAAGAAAGCGGAAACTTGAAATAGAAAAAATGCAGATCCAAGATTTGAAATAATGGGTCCGCCAGATAGGAATGAGGATAAGGGATGCCGCCTGTATATAAGGAACGGCATCCCTTGACTTACTATAATCAATAGTACTTCTATGTGTGTTTGATGAAGGGTTAAAAATGATATAAAACAATGGAAACTGTGGAAAAAGAGCTGTATTTAGGTCTTTTCTTTTATCAAAAATGATATGTAGTATCAAATATGGCTATTTACAAAAGGTTTGAATTCAGATACAGTTAGTTTTGTAATATTGCACAAAAAAAACTAAAATCTACAAAAAAATTCGACAGATATAAGGAGGGATTTTCATGAAACGAAAAAATAAGCCGTCAAAAAGTATAATTATCCTGGCTTTGGTTTTGGAAATCACCACATTAATAAGCTGCGGCAAAGTGGAACAAACACTTCCGGATGAAAATAAAGGCAATATAGATTATCGATCCGGTTTTGAGACACCTGTTACCATAAGAATTCCTGTTTATGAGCGGGGCTTTGAGGGATGGGATGCAACCGATAATTACTATACTGATTGGATTCAAACGGAGTTTGGCGATAAGCATAATATCAAGATAGAGTTTGTTGCCATTAACCGTACGACACAGGTTTATGATTATATGCAGCTTATGGCATCCGGGAAAGCACCTGACATTATCTTTCATTATGATATGCCCCAGATGATTGCCTATTATTCGGAGGGGTCCTTACAGCAGCTTGATTGGGAAGAAATTGCCAGATATGCTCCCACTTATTGGACTAATATAGGTGAAGTGATTCAAACCTACGGTGATGTGGAAAATGATCATTACTTTTTCTTTGCAGAGCGCCCGGATGCATACAATTCGGTTACCGTTATCCGAAAAGACTGGCTGGACGCAGTGGGAAAGAAGATGCCAGCCAGTCTGGAAGAGCTGAACGAAGCATTAGCAGCCTGGAAGGAAGCAGGTCTTGGGAATGGAGGAGGGTGCATTCAGCAGAATGCCTTTATATTTGATTACCCTTTTCGCAGCCTGGAAATGAGCGAGGAAGAGCATGCCTTGTATTCTGACTTGTCTATTGCTCCTTTTACCTGGCAGCCTGCTCATGATTATCTAAAGAACTTAAACTACCAATACAATCATTATCTGATCGACAGGGAGTTTTATCTTAATACCGATGACTTGGCAACCCAGGCGGATTTTGTCAGCGGTGCAGCAGGTATTTATAGTTTTCACATGTCGGATAATACTACCGTTTTCCGAAACCTGTTAGAAAATAATCCCACAGCTGAGGTGGCCTACCTGCCTCTTAAGGCCATGACACCAGCGGGGAACGCACCCCACTCCAGGGAATATTGGCCATTCGGACTGATTATGGGGCTTCGATATTCCACCACCGATGAGGAGCGGGCGGCTATCTGGATGTACCTGGAATGGATGAGTCAACCGGAAAATCTATATTACCTGCAAAATGGCGTAGAAGGTGAAAATTATACCATGAATGAACTGGGCCATGCAATTCGTAATTCCGATTATAATGGAAAATATCGTCTTTCCAACAATAGCAATAAGGACTATTGGTGTCTGGTAACCGAAAGTGTACAATACGGAGATTCAGAATTAAATGATCAGGTAAATCCAAATAATTTGGCATCAAAAGAATATGAACAGATTATCACAGACTCCTATCAGGATTTTTGTGATAATGAAAAATACCGGAAACCTGATGTAATGTTCCAAGTAGTTATTTCGGCAGTAGCAGAATATAAATCCGAATTAAACGAAAAATGGAAGGAATTATATGTACGATGTGTTATGGCATCGGAAGAGGAATTTGAATCAGTGTATGAGGCGGCCAGCATAGAATATTTGGAAGCAGGCTATCAAAAAATATTGGATGAAAAACAGGCAGCAATAGATGCAGGAAAGGGCTTAAATTGAAAAGAATATCTTTGTTTCTGCAGTTTATCGTAATTACATTTGCAATATCTGCAATACCGGCGGTGCTGATTATATATATAAATACCCAGTCCATGCAAAATAGTATGGAGCAGGCGGTTGCGGAATCTGCTCTAAACAAAATAAGGGCAAATCAAGAACTTGGGGATGAAATGCTGCTGAATATTATTTATGATGGGCTGGATTTAATCCTGGCCAAGCAATATGCAGGGTTAAATGGAGTAACCTCTTATGATGTCTTAAACTCGGATTATGACTATGTAAAAACAGTGCTGAGTATGAAAAACAGCTTTACCGATTTGGCAGAGAGAAATAAATTGGTACATTCCGTCTTTTACTATATGGATGGTGCAGATTATGTGGTTGCCACCGATGGCGGTTTTGTTAAGCTGGACGATTACTATGATATGCGTCCCATTCAGGAGGCCCTTGAACAGATACGTGGGGCAGAGGGAATCTGGCTGCCAAGAAGTCTGACCACAGAAGAGAACGGAAAATCGGAAAACGTCCATTTAGTATCCTATATCTACAGAGCAAGTAATTTGTATACATCGGTCAAAGGAACGATAGTCATAAATATCTATGAAGAAGAACTATGCAATTTAATCTATTCTAATGTAGAAAATGCTTATGGCAATGGATTTTTAGTTACTGGCAAGGGGGATGTCGTTGCCCATTCCGATTGGCAGTATCTGTACACTAATATAAGAAGTCAGGAACCGGTGGAAAGGATTCTGAACACAAAAGATATTTCCGGATATGGCATTACCGATGACAGGGAATATCTTTATACCTTTCAAAAATCAGCATTATATGATTGGATTTATATCAATGAATATTCTCTGGAGGATATATTTGCGCAGTCTCGAAAAATTGTGGGAACCGGAACCTGGATGATGTTTTTTGTGACATTGGCTGGAGCTATTTGTGCAGTGATTATTTCCTCCCGGATTTACAAGCCAATTCGTAAGCTGACCGATGAAGTTAAGGGGCAGGCATTGCTGGATGAGGATGGCGGAAAAAACCGAAATGAGATCATTTTGCTCTCAGGCGCCTTTGGACAGATGCGGGAACGGGAAAAGAACCTA
Source organism: Lachnospiraceae bacterium (assembly GCA_031555615.1). Taxonomy (GTDB): domain Bacteria; phylum Bacillota; class Clostridia; order Lachnospirales; family Lachnospiraceae; genus UBA935. The sequence goes on from JAVBUF010000057.1 coordinate 16,176, forward strand.
AAGGACAGCCTGTCAAAAAGTGAAGATTCGGTACGACAAATGGCAGTGGGAAATCTCATACATGGGGAAAGCATTCAGGAAAAGGAAAGAAAGCTGCTGGAGGAGACCTTCCGATATAACCATTTTCTGGTTTGTATACTGGCCATAGATGGCTTTCAGGCATATCAACAGACAACCGGTCATGATGAAAGAAAACATCATCGCTTTCTGCTTCATTCATATATAAAAGAAGCCTTTCCGGAAGGCTATCTGGCAGACAGTGCCAGATACAATGTATCTTCTATTGCAATGGTAGTTAATATCGAAGAGTATGACAGTGATAAAGTGAATCAGGTAGTCAGCGAATCCTTGAATAGGCTGAAGGAGTATTTCAATGCAGAGACAGGACAGAATCTTTCAGCAGGTGTCAGCCGGGTTCACAGCTCTCTGGATAGTGTAAAGCGATGTACTGAAGAAGCTTGGGAAGCGGTAAAACGAAGGCTGGTACAGGGGAAAGGACATATTTTGTTTTATCAGAAGGATTACGAGACAAGTACCAATACCTATGATGTCTATCAGCATGAAAAGCGGCTGCTGAATTATCTGGAATTGGGAAATTTAGAGAAGATTGATGAAGAGTTGAGTTTCATGATTGGAAATATCCGTGGTTTGGAAAAGATTTCGGTAGAAAACGTTATGCTGGTATTTAACCAGCTTCTTGGAACCATTATTATGTACATGAATAAAAATAATTATAGTGCATCGGTGGTATTGGGAGGGCAGAGTAATCTGTTTCTAACCCTTACCGAGCTGGAAACAATGGATGAAATAAAGACCTTTTTATGGAATGTATTTGAAAAAATTGTTGCTTATCAGACAGAAGATATACAGGAGCATGATAATTTAAAGCTGATCATGAACTATATCCGGAAAAATTATAAAAAAGACATCTTGTTCGATGATTTGGCAGAAGAGGTGGGGATCAGTTACTCTTATATCCGTAAAATATTGAAGGAAAGCACCGGAAAAAGTCTTTTGGATAATTTGAATATGGTTAGAATCGATGAAGCAAAGCTCCTCTTGGAGCGTAGTGATCTGTCAATTTCAGAAATAGCGGCAACGGTAGGATACTACAACATTCAAAGCTTTTATCGTTTCTTTAAGAAATTTGAAGGAATTTCACCCAAAGAATACCAGGATGCAAACGCAGAAGTGAAATAGAAAAGTGAGTGGAAAAAATGCCCTGAAAAAGCAAGAAAAAAATGCTTTTTTAGGGCATTTTTTTGATTTTCCATATCGAATATGATGAGTAGGGATAAGGATGTTGGTCATTTTGTAATCTTCCAAAAGAAATGGAATGAGTAAAAATGATATGTCAACACCAAAAACCTTGTAAAATCAAGGTTTTTTAAGAAATCAAAAATGATAATTGGTATCAAATGTGAAGATTTACAAAAGCACATTTCACAATTATAGTCAGGACATAGAAACCAGCTGCATTCAGAGCAGCAAAACAAATAATAAGATAGGAGGAAGAAAGTATGAAAGGTGCGAAAGCAAAAAAAAGAAAATTGCTGAATGCACAACAGGTAAAGCGCACTATTAAAAAGAACTGGCAGCTCTACAGCCTGCTTCTGATACCAATTATCTTCGTACTAATATTTAAGTATGGTTCCATGACGGGATTGGTCATTGCTTTTAAAGATTACAAAATTACCAGAGGGATCTGGGGAAGTGACTGGGTTGGGCTAAAGGTGTTTGAGAGAATCTTTTCCCTGAGAGATTTCGGCGCAGCAGTAAAGAACACATTATTGCTTAACATATTAACATTGCTGTTTGGTTTCCCAATGCCAATTATTCTGGCTGTCATGTTAAATGAGATCAAAAGTAAAACCTACAAACGGGTGAGCCAGACCTTATTGTACCTGCCCCATTTTCTATCATTTGTAATCATTGCAGCAATTGCTTACCAGATATTCGGTCAGAACAGTGGTATTCTTAACAATTTGCTGGAATCACTGGGAGCAAGTAGAATTCCATTTTTACAGAATAATACCTTGTGGGTAATTACTTTTGTCTTTATCAGTGTATGGGCAGGTATGGGATGGGGAACCATAGTGTACCTTGCGGCTATCACAAATGTAAATCCGGAGTTGATAGAAGCTTCTATTATGGATGGAGCCAATCGTTTCAAAAGGATCTGGCATATTACCCTGCCATGTATCAAACCCACTGTTGTAACCATGCTGATCATGAATCTGGGTAAGCTGATGAGCAGCTCCTTTGACAGTGTATATGCCCTGCGAAATATGGCAGCTACGAAATTTACAACAACCATTCCCATTCTGGTTTTCCAAAGAGGTATTCAGGACAGCAAATATAGCGAATCCACCGCAATTGGTTTATTTCAGGCGGTAATCGGATTGGTACTGGTTCTGGGTTCGGACTGGATTGCAAAGCGTATGGGCGAAGATGGCTTATTATAGGAGGAATGATATGGCAAGTCAAAATAAACAAATAACATCGGCGAAAATTGCGAATCGGATAACCGATTGCTTCATTTATCTCTTTGTTGGTATTGCGGCACTGAGCTGCATAATTCCCTTCCTGCATGTTTTTGCAAAATCAATCAGCGATGAAGCTTTTGTAATCGCAAATAAGGTGTTCCTTCTGCCCAAGGGATTTGATCTGCAGGCCTACCAGAAGATATTTGCCGATGCAGGCATATTGCGCTCTCTTTATGTAACAGTAATCGTTACCGTGCTGTTTACTATATTGGGAATGGTGGTAACCATTTGTGCGGCTTACCCCCTTTCCAGAAAAAATATGCCAGGACGTAAAGTAATAACCATGTTGTTTATGTTTACGATGTATTTCCAGGGTGGAATTATACCCGACTATTTACTTATGAATAATTTAGGATTGCTGGATACCATGGCTGTCCTGATTTTGCCGCTGGCATTCAGTGCTTATAATCTCATAATTATGAAAACCTTTTTACAGGGGTCGGTTTCGGAAAGCCTGCTGGAATCCGCCCGGCTGGATGGAGCAAATGAGTACTTGATTTTATTTAAGATCGTATTGCCTTTATCCAAGCCCATTTTGGCAACATTATCCCTATTCTATGCAGTAGGCAGATGGAACGCATATTCAGACGCACTATTTTACATAAAACAAAATGTATCGATCAGACCGCTGCAATTAAAGCTATATTACCTGGTAGTTGCGGCAACCGAATCCATACAGGGCTCGGAAAGCGGAGGCTTTGTGCAGCCCACCAATCCGGAAGTGCTAAAAGCGGCATGTATTATTTTTGCAACCGTACCTATTATCTGTGTGTACCCATTTATTCAAAAGTATTTTGTCCAAGGAACCATGGTTGGTTCGGTAAAAGAGTGACAATGTACATAAAAAAAGGAGGAAAATGAAAGACATGAAAAATTGGAACAGGAAAGTAGCGTTATTATTGGCAACAGCAGTATCAGCGGTATCCATTGCCGGATGCGGGAATACTGCAAATCAAAGCAGCGGGGAGAATTTATCAACAGCAGATACATCTGCCGCTGCCAACACAGATTCATCTGCAGAAGCAGAAGCATCCAGCGCACCGGCGAGTGCATATCCGGATTATTCCAACGGATTTGACAAAAAGGTAACCATCCAAATTCCGGTATATGACCGTGCTTATGAAGGATGGAATGTTACAGACAATTACTTTACACAATGGGTACAGTCTGATTTTGGAGATAAGTACAATATTGATGTGGAATTTGTAGGAATCAGCCGTTCCAATCAGGTAACTGATTATATGATGATGATTGCCTCCGGTTCTGCACCGGATATTATCTTCCACTATGACATGCCTCAGATGCTTGCTTACTATGCGGAGGAATCCATGCAGCCATTGGATGGGGAAGAAATTGCATACTATGCACCGGATTATTGGGCCAAAATGTCCGAGACCATTGAAACCTATGGCGCGGTGGATGGAGAAACCTACTTTGCGTTTGCCTCCAGACCCGAAGCATATAATAATGTTTATCTGATTCGCCAGGACTGGATTGATGCAGTCGGGAAAACCATGCCTCAGACCCTGGAAGAATACAATGACCTGCTTCTTGCATGGAAGGAAGCCGGTCTTGGAAATGGCGGCGGTAATCTATTAACAGGCAGCTTTATTTATGACTATCCTTTCCGGACCTGGCCAATTGACGAGAAGGAAAGAGCATTGTACTCAGATTTATCTGTGGCTGCATTTACCTGGGAGCCTACTTATGATTTTCTGAAAAATTTAAATTATCAGTACAATAATGGATTAATCGACACAGAGTTTTATCTGAATAAAGATGAAGCGGCCACACAGGCACCGTTTATTGCCGGAAAATCAGGCGTCTATTCCTTATACCTTACCAGCGGAACAACTGTGATTGACAGCTTACTGCAAAATGATCCCAATGCAAAACTGGCAATTCTGCCGGCATCTGCACGGGTACCGGCAGGTCAGCAGGCACAGTCAAGAGCTTATTGGCCATTCGGTTTAATTATGGGCATCAATCGTACCGCATCAGCAGAAGAACGTGCAGCAGTCTGGATGTATTTGAACTGGTTGTCACAGCCGGAAAATCTGCGTAAGATGCAGTATGGTGTAGAAGGTGAAAACTATACCGTTGATGCTGACGGACTTGTAGTTTTGGATTCCGACTATGCCGGTGAGTCAAAATTGTCCAACAATAATAATAAGGACTACTGGTGTTTGGTAACAGAAAGTGTAAGTTATGACAATCCGGACTTAAATTACAAAGCAAACATCAATAACTGGGCACCAAAGGGATATGAGTATCTGATTGAGGATGCATATGCTGATTATCAGAAGAATTTACAGTACTCCACGACGGATGCATTGTTTGCGGTAGTTATTGACTCCCTGAATCAGTATAAAACTGATTTGAATACCCTTTGGCAGGAAATGTATGTTCAGTGTGTTATTGCGCCGGAAGATCAATTCGAGGACACTTATAAGAATGCATGCGACGAATATTTAAAAGCCGGATATCAGGAAATACTGGATGAAAAACAGGCAGCGATTGATGAAGGAAAATATAACTAAATTAAGGATACAAATGTAAGGTGTACGGGGTATAAACGCTGTGAACTTATGAAAATGAGGATGACGGACGAAAAACCGGCATTCTCATTTTCAAATTATTTAAAATAAAGGAGGTCTGGGAGGATATGTTAAAACTAAATTTTGAAAAAGAAGAATTATTGGATGCAATTGACAGGGTAATTTGCAAAACCATGACAATGAGTATGCCATGGGATTGGTCCTGCGGTGTGGCTTATTATGGTATCAGTCAGGCATATGAGAAAACAAAAAATGAAAAATATTTAAACATTCTGATTGACCGGGTGGATGAACTGATTGAATTGGGACTCCCTGAATTTACAGTAAATACCTGTGCTATGGGGCATGTTCTGATAACCCTGTACGACGCAACAGGCAATCAGGGCTATTGGGATATCGTAATGAATAAGGTGGAGTTTCTTCAGCACAAGGCATTACGATTTGGGGAAGGGGTGCTTCAGCATACAGTGTCTCCGAATAATGATTTCCCGGAGCAAGTGTGGGCCGATACCTTGTTTATGGCAGCATTTTTTATGCTGAGGGTGGGAGCAAAACTGAACGATGAAGAGCTGATAGCGGATGCCCTTCATCAGTTTTACAGCCATGCCAAGTATCTGCAGGATGAAGAAAGCAGTCTTTGGTATCATGGATACAGCAATGTGGCAAAAAGCCATATGTCGGGAATCTATTGGGGGCGTGCCAATGCATGGGCAGCTTATACCATGTCTCAGGTAAAACCACATTTAAAAGAATGGTATCACTATCCCAAATGCATTGCAGTGGGCTATGCATTTCGGGATCAATTGGAAGCTTTGAAACCATTACAGACGGAAAATGGTCTTTGGCGAACCATAATTGATGATCCGGAATCCTATGAAGAAGTATCCGCTGCCGCAGGAATAGCAGCAGCCATGGTTGAAAGTGAAAACCCATTGTATTCAAAGTGCGTGCAGAAAGCATTGACCGGCATTCTTTCCAATATCAGTGAAACGGGAAGGGTGTTAAATGTATCCGGCGGAACTGCTGTTATGCGGGATAAGGCCGGATATCGGGAGATTCCAAAGGACTGGATTCATGGTTGGGGACAGGGGCTTACAGTAACATTTCTCACAGCAGTACTATAAAAAAATAAAGAAAGGCATTGTATAGACTATGATAAGAACATTTCAAACTCATAAGATACGAAGAGAGCAGGAATTATGCAATAAGCTATGGAAATTCACCCCACTTGATGTGGAGATGGAACCGCAATGGGTAGCGGTTCCCAGTTGCTGGGAAACCTATCCCGGATATGAAAATTACAGAGGCCGGGCGTATTATGAAACAACTTTTTTTGCCGAGGGAAATGTCCGGCTGATATTTAAAGGAATAAGCCATAAAGGAACGGTATATGTCGATGGCGCGGAAGTGGCATCCCATTATAATGCTTACACGGCATTTGATGCGATAATAAAGGACTTGCAGCCGGGAATACATGAGCTGAAGGTAGAAGTAGATAATTCTTTCCGAAAAGAATATGCTCTGAACCGTCCCAATGATTATATGTCCTATGGGGGGATATCCAGAGGTGTTGTACTGGAGAATCTATCCGAGGTATTTATTGAGAATATTCATGTGACACCCATCAGGGAAGCAGGCGGGTGGAAAGCCCGGATAGAGGTTAATTGCCGAAATATCACAGACAGCGAGAAGGTGGTAAGTCTTAAGTGTAAATTACAGAATGAAAATCTTACCGGTGATAACCTATCCTGTCCCCCTCAGGCAAGCTGTAAGGTGATGGACGAAGTAATTTCTGTGGGAGAGGTAGAGTCATGGGCCCCGGAAAGTCCGGTTTTATACGAAATAGAGAGCAAATTATATCAGAATAATATCCTGATGGATGATCTGATTGACAGAGTTGGATTTCGAAGTGTAGAGGTGGTCGGAGACAGAATTCTTTTGAATGAAAGACCCATCAGAATAAAAGGGGTAAACCGCCATGAAGATCATCCCCAGTATGGATGTGCCCTTCCCTATCAGGCCATGGTCTATGATTTGAATCTGATTCGTGATTTGGGAGCAAATTCGGTACGGACCTCTCATTATCCCAATGATGAGATTTTCCTGGATTTATGTGATGAATTGGGAATTTTAGTATGGGAAGAGCATCATCTTAGGGGCGGCGGTGAAGAATTAATGAGAAATCCTTATTTTGAGCCCCAATGCGAACAGGTGATAGAAGAAATGATCCGTGATCATTATAATCATCCTTCCATTTATATCTGGGGAATTATGAACGAATGTGCCAGTGATACCGAATATGGCAGGGAATGCTATGATAAACAGTTCCGGTTAATTCGCAGTCTGGATAAATCCCGCCCTCACAGCTTTGCGAGCTGTAAATATGAAAAAGATCTGTGCATGGATCTTCCGGATGTGGCTTCCTGGAATATGTACCCCTATTGGTATGAGGATAAAACCGCGGCACAGATGATTGAGGAATTGTATCAATGGACGAAAAAGGAAGGAAATGGAGGCGGCAAACCATTCTTGATTACGGAAGTCGGTGCAGGTGCCATATATGGTTTCCGGAGCCATGATTGTGATAAGTGGACGGAGGAATATCAGGCAGATGCATTAAAGAAGCAGATTACTGAAATAATGGAATACCCTGACTGTATGGGAGTATATATCTGGCAGTTTTGTGATATTCGCGTCAGCAGAGAGTGGTTTGAGAAACGTCCCAGAACAAGAAATAATAAGGGTATTGTGGATGAGTTCCGCAGAAGAAAGCTTTCCTATGAAACAGTAAAAGAACTGTTTGGAAAATGCCCGAACTATTGGGATTAAAAACGGCTATGGCGATATAATATGAGGGAAAAACGATGAAAAGAAAAGAGATAGACAGAAAGCTTTATGAAATCCGACTACGGAAGCCTGCTTCTGCATGGGATGACGGATTGCCCCTGGGTAATGGGCGATTAGGGGCAATGGTTATGGGAAAAGCGGATGAGGAAACTATTTATATAAATGAAGAAAGCATATGGTATGGAGCTGATAGAGATAGAAAAAATCAGGATACACTGAAATATTTACCCGAGGTCCGCAGACTGCTGTTAAATGGCGAAATACAGAAAGCACAGTTTCTGGCCAGGATGTCGATGACATCAACTCCCAAATATGTGAACCCTTATCAGCCGGCCGGTAATATGAGAATCTGCTTCTATGACCACAAATATCCGGTTATGGATTATAGCAGGAGACTGAATCTGAATGATGCAATATGCAGGGTTCAATATAGGATGAAAAATGTATTGTATACCAGGGAGCACTTGGTTAGCCATGCTTATCAGGTATTTGCAATGAAATTGCAGGCAGCGGAGAAGATTACTTTCAGCGTGACAATGTGCCGGAAACCATTTGATGAACATTCTCAAAAATTAGATGATTGTACGGTCTGCAGCTATGGCGGTTTAGGAGAAAACGGCCTTCATTATTTTACCGGAATTCGCTTGGCCTGCAAGGGTGGAACCGTTCATACGATAGGAGATTTTGTATATGTAAATGGGGCCGATGAGGCATATATATATTTGGCATGCGGAACAGATTTTCAGGATTCTGAGTATCGTCAAAATATAATGAAGCGGTTGGACGCAGCGGAAAAAGCGGGGTATGAGGAGATACAGAGAAAGCATCTGCTGGAACATCATGCTTTATTTGATCGAATGGAATTATCTTTTGGGGGCATGGATGATCCTGAATGTAGTACAGATGAGCTATTGGAGCAGGCCACATCGGATGAAAATAAAACGGTTTATCTATCGGAATTATTGTTTCATTATGCCAGATACCTAATGATTTCCTGTTCTCATGACTGTCTTCTTCCGGCCAACCTGCAGGGAATCTGGAATGGGGATTATGTGCCGGCCTGGTTATCTGAATTTACCATTAATATTAATACAGAGATGAATTATTGGATGGTGGAGAAGTGTAATCTGTCAGAATGTCATTTGCCTCTTTTTGAACAAATGAAGCGGATGTTGCCAAAAGGAAAAGAAACAGCTAAAATTTTATATGACTGTGAAGGCTTTTGCGCCCATCATAATACGAATATCTGGGGGAATACTGACCCGGAAGGGATATTGGATGCTTCACCGATCTGGGTTATGGGTGGTGCATGGTTATCACTGCATCTTTATGAGCATTATGCTTACACACGGGACATGGAGTTTCTTCGGAATGAAGCATTACCTATTATGAGAGAGGCAATTCGCTTTTTTGAAGATTATTTATACCAGACAGAGGAAGGCCTTTTGATTACCGGTCCAACCATTTCACCGGAAAATTCTTATATCTCAAAATTGGGAGCAGAAGGAGCATTATGTATGGGAGCCTCTATGGACAGTGAGATTCTGCGGCAGCTTTTTTCGGATTATCTGGAAGGCTGTGCAGTATTGGAAGCAGATGAGGCCTCCGCACCGCTGCTGGCAGCCTGTGATATCGTGCGTAAAATGCTGTCGTCACTTCCCCCGATAAGCTTGACCGCAGATGGACGTATCCGGGAATGGATGGAGGATTATGAAGAAGTGGAGCCGGGGCACAGGCATATATCCCACCTGTTCGCGTTACATCCCGGCAGACAAATTTCGGAGCACGATGAATCGCTTTTTATGGCAGCAAGAAAAACATTGCAATACCGCTTGGCTAACGGTGGCGGGCATACTGGCTGGAGCTGCGCCTGGATAGCTTGTTTTTGGGCACGGCTAAAAGACAAAGAGCAGGTTTGGATGACAATTCGGAAAATGTTGGAAAAATGTATTAAAATCAATTTACTTGATACACATCCGCCATTTCAGATCGATGGAAATTTTGGAATTGCAGAATGTATGGTTGAGATGCTTGTTCAGGATCATACGGGAAAGATCATTTTTCTTCCGGCATTACCATCAGCTCTTGCCAGAGACGGATTTGTCAAGGGAATGGTGCTCAGAGGTGGTATTGAAGCGGATTTTTCCTGGAAAATGGGCAGTTTAACGAAAGTTTGCCTTACCGCAAAAAAAACAATGAGTATTACCATATGTATAGAGGATAAGGAACATCATGTTGAACTTATAGCAGGAAGAGAAAAGCAGATTATATGATAAAGGAATAAAATATGAAAATTATTGACTTTCACACCCATCCATATCTTACAATTGATGAAAATCTTTGTATCTATAAGGATTTACTGCAACTGTCAGCGCAAGAAGCGAAGACTGACCTGGAGCGTGCCGGAATTACCCATATATGCGGATCGGTTCTTTCGGCAAGGCCGTATGATATAAATGGGGGATTCAAACAACTGAGAGAATTAAACCGAAAGGCACTAAAAATTCGTGAAGTATATGAAGGCTTTTATACTCCCGGATTCCATATTCATCCCCATTTTGTGGAGGAATCAATGGAGGAAATAGCTTTTATGTATGAATGTGGGATTCGGCTAATCGGAGAACTGGTTCCATATAGCCACGGCTGGGAGCAATATGAATGTGATTATGATTGTGATGGATTACATAAACTATTGGATGTCGCAGGTAAATATCATATGGTAGTGAGCTATCATACCATGCCGGAGCAGCAGGAACAAATGACAAGGATGATTAAAGCCCACCCGGATGTAACTTTTGTGGCCGCTCATCCCGGAACGGGAGATGCATACCTAAAGCAACTGGATCGTTTGCATAAATATCAGAATGCCTTTTTGGATTTGTCAGGAACAGGGTTGTTTCGCTATGGGATGCTTTGCGCAGGGGTTCAGAAGGCTGGAGCTGATAAAATAATTTTCGGAACAGATTATCCGATCTGCAATCCTCAAATGTATGTGCAAGCGGTGCTTGGAGAACATATAGAGGAAGCAGATAAAGAAAAAATTTTTTATAAAAATATAGAAAGCTTCCTGTATACTTTAAATAGGTCAAGAGATTGACACAAAAAAATACCTCAAGTAAATTTAGATTATTACTGACCTGGCAGTTGGTAAAAAA
>JAVBUF010000020.1:0-16098 GCA_031555615.1 Lachnospiraceae bacterium
ATGCTTTATAAACTATACCTTCTTTTAGCTATTCAGTACAGGATACAATGACTGTCATACACTTTTGGCTCTGGTTATAGAGGTAACTATTTAAAAAAAGTCCGAAAAAACAACACTTTAGGGCTTGACATTATAGGAAGGTGATATACAGATTATTTCGAGAGAAAAAGAGGCCACAAGATTTTTGAGGCAAACGCTATGAAAGAGGCAGTATTAGGGAATTATTCAATCGCTGAAGTTAATTACTTGGCTTTTGGAGTGGAGAAACTTGATTATCATATTCAATTATTTTCTGTATTACATAATTCGTTGCAAAGTATTTCAGATAGTAACGTAAGTAATTCGATAGCGTCAATTGATCAATATATAAAGAATCATGAGTGTTAAGAGAAGATAATTCTTATAATCATTATTATACGCTTCCAGTATATATTAGAAATGCAATTGATCATCCAGATGATATTCATGTATATAGTGAGAATGATTTGGAGTTTTCAATACAACTTCTGAGGGATATATTTCAAGATTTCATTAGGAACAGTAGAACTTTTTGATGTATTTCAACATTTACTACTATGCCTGTAAACGTAAGGATAAACCACAATAAATAAGTAAGGAGTTATTATATATGACCAAAATACTTTTCATCTGCCACGGCAACATCTGCCGTTCCCCCATGGCCGAATTCGTCATGAAAGACCTGATAACCAAATCCAGCCTCGCCGCCGATTTCCACATCGCCTCCGCCGCCACCAGTACCGAAGAACTGGGTAACCCGGTCCACCACGGCACCCGTACCCGCCTGGCCAGAGAAGGCATTTCCGTAGCCGGAAAAACCGCGGTCCAACTAAAGCGCGCCGACTATGACCAATATGATTATCTCATCGGCATGGACAGCCGCAACATCACCAATATGCACCGCATTCTGGGTGGTGATCCCGCTGGAAAGATCAGCCGTCTGCTGGATTTTACCACGTATTCCCATGACATTGCCGACCCCTGGTATACGGGGGATTTTGACTTGACTTATGACGATGTGCTGGCAGGCTGTGAGGCACTTTTAGCTGAGATTTTAAGAAAAAATCGCTTCCCATATTGACATCCCGGCTAAATGCAGTATAATAAAAATGTTACTATTGGAAATCAAAAAGAAAAGTTGAGGTATTTGATGTTACGTGTGTTAATTGTAGAAAACGGGCTAATTAAATAGTACGGCTTATTTGTCCAGCAGATACATGCGACATCAATATACTATATAGATATTGTATTGAGAGTGAAAACATGGCTGTTTGGTCATGTTTTTTTGTTGTATAAAAATATGACCAAACCCATATGAAATAAAGTGCATATAATAATAAAAATGTTATGCACAGGAGTCTGCTATGTATTATGCATCAAACAGACAGTTGTACTATTTGAATTTGCTCCGTGACACGCCGCAGGCGGTGGTTGATATCAGAGGAAACGAGAATTATCCGGAAACAGGCGGAACCGCACTTTTCTTTCAGACCCATTACGGTGTACTGGTATATGAGGACTTGTTTGGTTTGCCCATGGGAGACGGAGAGTGTCAGGAAAAAATATTCGGAGTTACTATTTATGACGGAGCAACCTGCGATGGAGCAGAAAACGGTTCCATGGATGAAGATATGACATTAAATCCGAGTATGTGCCCGGTGCCTTTCCATAAGGGCGATCTGCCGCCCATTTTTGCCCAAAACGGATATGCTTTTGCAATTCTTTTGACCGGCCGTTTTTTTGTTAAAGATGTTATCGGAAAAGTAATGGTAGTACGGGAGAGACCCGAACCGGGCGAAGTCATCGGTGCACCGGTTGCATGCGGAAAAATTATTGCATTTGAACAATCAATTTAGTTGAAAAACAGGAGAAATTAAAAATGAATAACCATAGAGAAATGTTGGAATTTGATAAAATAATTCAACAATTAAAAACATTAACAATGACAGAGAGAACCAGAGAAAAATTTGATTTGTTGGAACCGCTGCTTTCAGAAGCAGAACTGCGCAACAGACAAAAAGAAACTACCGAAGCACGAAAGCTTTTGGATGCCAGGGGCAGTATTCCCCTGGGTGAGGTGAATTTCATCAGAGAGATTGTTGCGGCTGCGGAGCGCGGCGAACTGCTGAGTATAGCCGAGTTGGTCCAGACAGAACAGTTTGCCGTTCTTACCGCCAGAATCAAGCGATATCTGAAGCTGGGGGAAGATGTTGACCCCATTAACCAGCCGGCCCTGACCGCATACGGTGCCGCCATGGCGGATTTATCACCGGTACGGGAAGAAATCGCCCGCTGTATCCGTAACAACCGGGTGGATGATTATGCGTCCAATCAGCTCAGAGATATCAGAAGAAAAATTGAACAGGGTGAAAATCATATCCGGCAGAAACTGGAGAGTATGCTGAAAGGAAAAAAAGAGTATTTTTCCGAACATTTTGTATCGCTGCGGAATGGGCATTACACTTTACCGGTAAAAAAGGAATATAAATTTCAGGTTAGCGGCAGTGTCATCGATCTGTCAGCTACCAGGGCTACCTGTTTTATTGAACCAACGGCAATTGCCAGGTTTCGGGAAGAACTGGAGCTGCTTAAGATTGAGGAAAATAATGAAGAACGACGGATTTTATACGAGCTGACGGCAATCGTCGAAAGCTTTGCCAAAGAAATGCTGCTGAATGCCGAATATATGGAAACCTTGGATTATGCTTTTGCCAAAGGAAAACTCAGTGCCCAGATGCAGGGAAAGGAGCCGCTCATTCATCTGAACGGTAAAATAAAGATTGTCAATGGGCGGCATCCTTTTCTGAACCGCGAAACCTGTGTTCCCCTTAATATCGAACTGGGCGGAGAAGTCAAAGGGATTGTCATTACCGGTCCCAATACCGGCGGAAAAACGGTGGCACTAAAAACCGTGGGCCTATGCAGTATGATGGCTCAGGCCGGCCTTCATGTTCCTTGTGAAGAAGCGGAATTTACCATGCAGAGTAATGTTTTATGTGATGTGGGAGACGGTCAGAGTATCACCGAGAATCTATCTACTTTTTCTGCTCATATTACCAACATCATCGGGATTCTCAAGCAAGTAGGCGAGGAATCGTTGGTACTGCTGGATGAATTGGGGAGCGGTACTGATCCGGCCGAGGGAATGGGCATAGCCATAGCCATTTTGGAAGCATTGAAGGAGAAAAAATGTCTGTTTATTGCCACTACCCACTATCCGGAAGTGAAAGAATATGCCGCCGAAACAGCCGGTATTATCAATGCCCGGATGGCTTTTAATAAAGAAACGCTAAGCCCGCTGTATGCATTGGAAATCGGTGAGGCCGGAGAAAGCTGTGCTTTTTACATTGCCAAGCGCATGGGAATGAATGAACGGATGCTGCAAAGGGCCTGGGCAGCAGCTTATGGCCACACACTGCCGCCGGAAGAGGTACTTTTTGGTGGCGGACCCGAAAATGTATGTGAAGAAACGGTGCCGGTTCCTCAAGTTCAAAAACAACAGGAAGTAAAAGTCCACAATCAAAGGGCGAAGAAATTTGCCTTGGGTGACAGCGTGATGGTATACCCCCAGAAAAAGATCGGCATTGTATTTGAAACCGCCAATGCCAAAGGGGAAGTGGGGGTACAGATTCAGAAGAAAAAGGAATATTACAATCACAAAAGGCTGCAGCTAAAGGCCGCCGCCAAGGAGATGTATCCGGAGGATTATGATTTTTCCATTATCTTTGACACGGTTGCCAACCGTAAAGTGCGGAAACGAATGGATAAAGGTCTTGTAGATTCTTATGAAAGTGTTGTAGAATGGATAGAAAAGAATTGAAGGCGGTTACAAATGAAAATATACTTAGTCAGACATGGCGAGACAGATTGGAATACCAAAGGAAAGATACAGGGTCAGACGGATATCAGCCTGAATGATGCCGGGCGGCGGCAGGCAGAAGAACTGGGTGAGATGTTAATCGAAAAGAAGCTTCGAGCGGCAGTGATTTATACCAGTCCCCAGAAGCGGGCCGCCGAGACAGCCCGGATTATCAGTCGGAAGCTGGAACTGCCCTGCCATATTCTGCCGGGCTTACAGGAAAATTGTTTCGGGGAATGGGAAGGCCTCACCTGGGAAGAGGTCAAGACTCATTATGCCCAATACTTTCAGGAGTGGTATGCCAACAGGCGCTATCAGCGGACACCCGGCGGGGAATCCTATCAGGATATGCTGGAAAGAGTGGTGGACGCCCTGCGCCGGATTGCGGAGCAGGAATCAGAAGACATTATTATCGTCAGCCACAGTGCAGTTATTATGGCCCTGCGCTGTTGGCTGAATGATGACTCTTTTAGTAATATGGTGAAAAAGTACAAAGTGGGGAATGTTGGTATCGTGGAGATACAGGCGGAGGATATTATGAAAAAGGGACTTGGGCCGGACAAATGAAAGAGAATGCCAAAAAATCTTATGAAATAGATATGTGCAACGGTCCGCTATTTGGGAAGATTCTGCTGTTCAGCATTCCTTTGATGCTGTCGGGAATTTTGCAGTTGCTGTTTAATGCCGCGGATGTGATAGTGGTGGGCCGTTTTGCCGGAAAAGAGGCGCTGGCAGCAGTGGGCTCCACAGGCTCCTTGACCAATCTGCTGACCAATCTGTTTATCGGTATGTCGGTAGGTGCCAATGTTTTGATTGCCGGATATATCGGGGCAAAAAATGAAAAGGATATCAGCGAAACGGTTCATACAGCAGTATTACTGAGTATTTTAGGAGGTCTTCTGCTGGCGGCTATCGGGGTGATATTTGCCAGGCCGCTTTTACTGTTAATGGACACGCCGGAGGATGTTATTTCCCATTCCGTAATTTATATGCGGATTTTTTTTGTGGGTATGCCGGTGAATCTTTTATTCAATTTCAGCAGTGCTGTTTTAAGAGCTGTCGGCGACACCAGAAGACCATTAGTTTATCTGACTATTGCCGGAGTAGTTAATGTGCTTCTGAACTTATGGTTCGTCATCGGCTTTCAAATGGGAGTTGCCGGAGTAGCAATTGCAACAGTCATATCGCAATGTATTTCGGCAGTTCTGACAGTCAGATGTCTGATAAAAAGCAGCGGCCCGTTAAAGCTATATCTGAACCGGTTACGGCTGCATCAGGATAAAGTGTGGAAGATACTGCGGATCGGACTGCCGGCTGGAATACAGGGGTCGGTATTTTCCATTTCCAATGTTTTGATCCAATCGGCGGTGAACTCTTTCGGGTCGGTAGCTATGGCAGGAAATACCGCCGGTATGAACATTGAGGGTTTTGTGTATGTATCCATGAATGCCATCCATCAGGCGGCAGTGAGCTTTACCGGGCAGAACATCGGCGGCAGAAAATTTGAACGAATTAACAAAATATTATTACAATGCTTATTGCTGGTAGCGGTAATAGGCGGACTCATCGGTAATGGTGTTTATCTGTTGGGGGACAAGCTCCTGGGCTTATACTCTTCCGATCCGGAGGTGATAGCTTATGGTTTGGGACGGATGGCGATGATCTGTACCTTCCATTTTCTTTGCGGCATGATGGATGTGATCGTCGGGAGTATCAGGGGGATGGGCTATGCCATGGTACCGATGCTGGTATCCCTGCTGGGGGCCTGTGCGTTCCGGATTGTCTGGATATATACGGTATTTGCGGTTGACCGGACTCTGGATACCCTGTATCTGTCCTATCCTATTTCATGGACTTTAACGGGACTGGTCCAATTAACCTGTTATTTTGTTCTGAAAAGAAGATTATCAAAGAAAGAGTTGCAGACAATATGAAAAAATATAAAGCTATTATTTTTGACTTGGACGGTACCCTGCTGAACACTCTGGCAGACTTGCAGAACAGTGTCAACGTCGCACTGCGGCAATGTAATATGCCGGAACGGACATATCATGAGATTCGTAAATTTGTGGGCAACGGAGTGGAGCACCTGATGGAGCTGGCAGTACCTGAGGGCCGGGAAAATTCCCTGTTTCAGCAGGCACTGACAATCTTCAAGGAGCACTACGCAGTGCATTGCAATGATCAAACCGATTTATATCCCGGAATCAAAGAAATGTTAAGCAGTCTTCGTGAAAAAGGCTGGCCTCTGGCAATCGTATCCAACAAATATCAGGAAGGAATGGATATCCTCAAGGAGCAGTATTTTAGCCGGTACCTTTCAGTGGCTATCGGTGAAACAACGGATAGACCAAGGAAACCGGCACCGGATGGAGTATTTGAAGCGTTGAAACAGTTGGGCATATCGGCTGATGAGGCTGTTTATGTCGGTGACTCAGAGGTAGATATCGCGACTGCCCGTAATGCCGGCATGGATTGTATCGCTGTGGGCTGGGGATTTCGGACCAGAAAAGAACAGGAAGAGGCAGGGGGAAGAGTGTTTGTCAATACGCCGGAAGAACTGCTGCAAAAATTGTCAATTTGTTAATATTTCGCTAGCTTTTTATGTGCACTGATGATAGAATTGAATCAAATATAACACGAAGGATGGATTTCAAATTATGAAATTGGGATTGCGGTCAAAAATTATTGGTCTTGTACTAACACCGGCGATTTTAGCAGGAATTGGAGCCGTGTGGATTAGTAGTACTAAGGTATCCGACCTGATGGACCAGCGGATGATAAGCCAATTGAAGGTAAGTGCTTATGCCGGTCGTGAGTTTTATGAGACAATGAATGATGGTATGTTTTCAAAGGATGAAGAGGGGGTAGTCCGCAAAGGGGATTTTATCATTTCAGGTAATTATGATATGGTTGACAGCATCAGTGAGGGCGGCAATATTTATGCTACGTTTTTTTATGGTGATGAAAGAGCCGTAACCAATGTTTTGAATGATCAGGGAGAACGGATGATCGGAACCAAGGCCCAGGATGATGTGATTCAGACGGTACTGAAGGAAGGCAAAGAATATTTCTCAAAAGATGTTATAATCGGCGGACAAGAATATTATGGTTATTACATACCGGTGAAGCAAACGGAAACCAATGAAATAATCGGTATGTTTTTTACTGGAGATAACGAGGGGCAGATACTGGCTGAGGCCAGAAAAGTAAGTATCGTTATTATGCTTGTTATTGTGGCAATTGTGATTCCCTGTGTGATTATTGCTGTTTTCCTGGTACTGGGAATGACCAATTCCTTAATGCGTACCGTCAAGAGCCTGGATAAAATATCGGAAGGTGAATTGAAAGTTGAGGTAGATGCCAGGGATTTGCAGCGTAGTGATGAAATAGGTGAAATCGCACGGGCCTGTGGTGCGCTTCGTGATACGCTGGCACCATTGATCGGAAATATCCATAATACCGTAGATACTCTTTTTGAAGCGGCTAAAGAGATTGAGAGTGTTGTGGCCAATACCTTTAAGAATACCAGTAATATCAGCCGGGCAATTGATGCCCTATCTCATTCTTCCCTGCAGCAAGCCATTTCCATGGAAGGAGTATCCAATAATATCGGACAGATGGGCCAAGCGGTTGAAAATACGGTTATATCCGTAGGGCAGTTGAATGACAGCACTTCGGCAATTACGGAATCCAGCCATAGTACGGTTACGGTATTGAGCCGTCTGGAAGCGGAAAATGCCGGCGTAGTGGAATCTATTGAACGGGTATACAACCAGACCAATGCCACCCATGAATATGTGGAGAAGATTGAGGCAGTCACGGAAATGATCCGGGAAATTGCAGATGAGACCAACATGCTGTCTTTAAATGCCACAATTGAAGCCGCCAGAGCAGGAGAAGCCGGAAGAGGATTTACCATCGTTGCCGAGCAGGTGAAAAAGCTGGCGGAACAATCAAGCGAATCAACCCTGCAGATTGAGGAGATCATTAAGAATTTAAATTCCAATTCCACCAAGGCTGTGCAGGCTATGGGACAGGTAAAGGAAATCGTCGAAGCACAGAATAAGCAGATTACCGATGTATTGGCCAGCTATGATGTGGTAAATGTCAGCATCCGGCAGACAGCCGAGGAAGTGAATCTGGTTACTGATATGTCTAAACAAATCAATCATGCCAGGGAAGAGGTGGTTCACCTGGTAGAGGATTTGTGTGCCTTGTCGGAAGAAAATGCTCAAAGCACCAGAGTTACCTCTATGGAATCAGAGGATCTTGCTGCTGCTATGCATGAAATGGAAGGGGAAGTTTCTTCCCTTCGTGATCTGGCAGAGCATCTGTCAAAGGATGTAAAAATATTTAAGCTGTAAATATTAATAGTACTTTCTTACGGCGAACATACACAGACCGGTCTGCAAAAACTGACTTACCAGCAGTCCCCACAGGTACCCTTGAATGCCCCAGACCGGTACCGCCCAGAAGACAAAACCAAGGCGGGCTAACAGGCTGATAATGCTGTAAGTAAAAGTTAAACCGGTTTTGCCCAGACCGTTCAGGATACTGTTCAGGGTACTGGCAATATACATAAAGGGACAAAGAAAACTCAGGGTAATAATAAAGCTTCCGGCCAGACTGCTTTCATACAGCAGCGTGCCCATGGGTTTTCCCAGTAATAAAAAGAAAACTGTACAAATGATTCCTAAGGCGGTACCAAGTTGAATAGACTTGCGTACCGCTTTTTTGATGGCATTATTGTTGGCAGCAGCATCAGCCTCAGAGACCATGGGCAGCAGCAGGACGCAGATGGAATTGGTGATGGCGGAAGGGAAAAGAATCAACGGCAGAGACATTCCGGTCAGAACACCGTATACGCTAAGTGCCGTACCATTATCCATACCGTAAGCAATCAGCCGGTTGGGAATAAAAATGGCTTCCACACTTTGCAGCATATTAATGATGATCCGATTGATGGACAGCGGAGCTGCCAGGGCAAGCAACTGCTTTCCGGTTGTCAGATAGTGATGTTTTCCCGACATCAGTTGTGCTTTGGTCAGAGACAGACTGTAAAAGCGATGACGGATCGCAACAATAGAAACCAGCATTGCGGCACTTTCCCCAATCACCAGACCGATAACCGCAAAATTAATGGTGGGGGTCATCCCCCGGCTTAATCCAATTTCATAAATCAGAAAAACCGATCCTACCCGAACAATCTGCTCAGCTAATTGCGACATAGCCGGAACAGCCGTTTTACGGACACCGTAAAAATATCCGTTGATACAGGAATGGACCGTAGCCATAGGGATGGAAAGGGAAATGATACGAAGCAGGGGAGCGGTTCTGGGTTCCATCAAAAAAGAAGCAGCAAGAAAGTCGGCATAATGGTAAATACCCCAGGTACAGGCTGCCGACAGCAGCATGGAGATGATAAAGCCGACAATGAGATTTTCCGCGGAATATTTGTAATCACGGGAAGCAGTTTCACCGGCCACATATTTGGAAATAGCAGTCTGCATACCCGCCACCGTAATAGAAAAGGACAAGGCCAATATAGGCGAGGTCAGCTGATAAATGCCCATACCTTCCGCGCCAAACATCCGGGATAAAAAAATACGGTAGAAAAAGCCGATAAACCGGCTGGCCAGACCGGTAACGGTAAGTATGATCGTTCCTGTAACAAGTGGATTATTCCATTGATAATGGGTGGTGGGAAGGAATTTACGATTCATAAAACATCCTTAAGCTAAGTTATGGATAAGTATATGCCGTAAGGAATAAAAAATGAACCATCGGTTAAGGCAAGGTCACGAGAAAGAGGGTGTAGCTTTGGCCATCACTTTTGACCTGAATATGTCCCCGATGCATGTCAACAACGGATTGGGCAATGGACAGGCCCAGGCCATAACCGCCGGATTCCCGGCTGCGGGAAGCATCACTGCGATAAAAACGTTCAAAGATCCGTTTTTGATCAGCAGATTTGATACCGCAGCCGCTGTTCCAGACAGTCAGCTCCTTTTTATCCCCGTGTCTGATCAGACGGATGCGGATGGTTCCGTTGACATCAGAATAATGAAACGCATTGTCCAGCAGGATGGTAACTAACTGGCGGAGGCTGCTGTCATTTCCGGTTACAGTCAAGCCATCCTCGATTTGCATTTCATAGTGTTTGCCGTATTCAAAGGCCAGACTTTCAAAGGAAAGAGCAGTACTTTTCACCGAGCGGCTGAGGTCTATGGCTGTTAAGTCCATGCTTTGTTCATAAGAATCCAGTTTGGTCAGGTCCAGAAGATTATTGATCAGAGTTTTCATCCGGCTGCTTTGCTCCAGAATATTGGCCAGCCACTTATTATCAGGGGTGCTGCTTTCCAGAACTTCGGCATTGGTAGTAATGATTGTTAAGGGGGTTTTTAATTCATGGGAAGCATCGGCGACAAACTGCTTTTGCCGGTCAAAGGCAAGCCGCACCGGCTGGGTAACCCAGCGGGATAAAAAGATCACGACGATAAAAATAACCAGCATACCGGCAAGCCCGATCCATAAGCAGAGCCGGAACAGACGGCCGGACATATCCTTTTCCGGAGCATAATCCAGAAAATACAGGTGTGCTCCTTCCGAAAGGGGTTTGTAAAGGTAAAGATAACCGGAGACAATCCCCTGCAGATAATCGGAATCAACATCATTTTTTAGTTTATTTTCATTTAAAACCCGTGCGGCCAGATCCTTGATCATTTCATCAGTAAGATTGGGGTTTTTTCCGGAGACAGCATTGGTAATCCCGCCGTTTTCATCAATGACAACTGAAAAGATCCGCATATTGTTGAACCAGTCATAATCCCGGCGGAAAGAAGGGCGTGTGATTTCGGTGTCGGCAGACGGCTTATCGGGGGGGATAAAATCAGCCGTGGGAGCAGGCCGGGAAGCATAATCCCAGAGGATGCTGTAGCCCTGGCGGCGGCTGGAGAGGGTCATGCTCATATTAATGGTCATCAATATTAGGATAAAAATAAAACTGATACTGGCCATTGTAATAAAAATAAAGCGATGGCGAAGCTTCTTGATCATTTTTCCGGTCCCTCCAATTGATAACCTACGCCGCGAATGGTTTTGATCTGAACAACGGTTTCCAAAGACTGTATTTTTTGCCGCAGAAAAGAGATATACACCTCGATATTATTGTATTCGGCATTACTGTCAAGCCCCCATACCTTCTCGATTAAAAGGGGTTTGGGAATTATCTGATGGGGGTTGTTAAGCAGCAGCTCCATCAATAAGGCTTCTTTTAATCCCAGCCGGATGGAATTTGTGCCGCAGCACAATTCCATAGTGCCTTTATCTAATGAAAGATCTTCAAAGGATAAGACTTCTCCCGCATATCCGGTTCCACGCCGGGTCAGGGCGCGTATTCTGGCCAACAATTCGCCGGTGGAAAAGGGCTTGGCCAGATAATCGTCACTGCCGGCATCCAGGCCGTCAATGACATCCTGCACCTCTGATTTGGCGGTAAGAAGAATCACCGGGGTGGTAATGTGTTCTTTGCGCAGGGTTTTCAGAATGGTCAAACCATCCATTTCCGGAAGCATGATATCCAATAAAATCATATCATAAATACCTGAGCGGGCAAAATCCAAGCCTTCCAGTCCCCGGGATACCCTGTCGGCGGTATGCCCGTTTTGTTTCAGTATCTCAGCCAGTGCGTCGGACAGTGCTTCTTCATCCTCGATCAGCAACAGGTGCATAATTGTCAGTCTCCTTTTTACGGCACAGTTTTAGTGTCCGAAGTTCTTTTCTACAATCATATATTACAAAACTTAAATGAAGATTGAAAGGGATACTTTTTTTATTTCACACTAATTTCACATTTTTAGAATCGGTTTTCAAGGTTATTTTAAGATTTCCATTTTATAGTCAAAGGGCGTTAAAAAATTCTTGACTCCGGAGGTTATGATGGCAGCAGAAGAAACAGGAAAAAAGAAGTGGAGCAAAAAGAAAAAAGTTATTGTCCTAATAATTACGGTTATTTTGATTCTGGCAGCAGGCACAATTGCTTTTCTTTTGGTTAATAAAAAAGGGCAGATCAACAGCAATCAGCGTTTCAGCAGCCGCGGCATGGAAAATATGGGAGAAGGCGTTATCAGTGCCAGCGGATTAACCAGTGTGGCCATGCAGGAGGAAACTTATGAGCTTGATTTTTTGGAAACAGCTTTATACGTGGAAGAAAGTTATCTTTCGGTAGGTGAACAGGTTGAAGAAGGGGCGAAGGTCTTCAAGGTATCGGAAGAAACCCTTGAGAAGGCCCGGAAAGAGTTGGAAAATACGGTGACGGAAGCAGGTCTGGCTTACCGGCAGGGTAAGATCGATTATGAGACCGGATTGCTGGAAGCGGAAGAGACCTTGCAATTGGCGCAGGTAAATCAAAAATATGCCCAGGCAGAATATGACAGTGGAGCAGCTCAGGCGGCTGAAAAAGTGGAAGAACTGGAAGCCCAGGTACAGGAAGCCCAGGAGCTTGTGGAGGAATATACCGGTTCGGTTAACAGCAATTATTATTATACCTATTACAAAGTGGAAGAACTTCGTCAAATTTATTATGATAATTTTTCTTTTCAGATGAAGATCTATGAAGACTGGGACATTGAGAATCTGGAAAATACCAGCGGCAGCTCGGGGGGCAGTTCGCAGCAGGCAGCATCAGCTCAGTTGAGCGGCGCCATGGGAGGTGCTATGGGTGGCGGTACCATGAGTGGTACGTCTTCTTCCGGCGGAAATCAAAATGCGGAAAAATTGTCGGTATATGAACTTCTGGATGAACTGGTTCAAGAGGAAGGAGATGCCTATAAAGAAGCATTGCAGCAATATGAGGAAGCTTCTGCCAAAGCAGCGGCAGCCCTGGATCAGGCCACCGGTAATCTGGCAGATTTACAGGCGCAGCTGGAACAGGTACGGACAGAATATCAGCAGTCGTTAATAACCTGTAAGGCTGATTATGAAACCACTTTGGCAGAAAGTAAAAATGCGCAGACGGTTTATGATACCACAGTTCAGAAACTGGAAGAGACTTATGCGGCATTGGAGGATGCAAGGGAAGAAGCGGAAGAAAATCAGGCATTGTTCAATGAGACTATCGGTGACGGCTATTTTTATACCAAAAGTGCCGGTAATATTGTGATGGTAGGCGTCAGGGAAGGCAGTTATCTGTCCGGTGAAAGCTTACTGATGGCCTACAGTGATCCGGAAACGGTTACAGTATCAGCCAGTGTAAGTCAGTCGGATATTGCCGCGGTGGCAGTAGGTGACAGCGCATATGTCATGGTCAATGGGTACGGCAATTATGAAGGAACAGTCCTTTCTATTAATCCTATTACCCAGAGCCAGAGCAAATCTTCTGTAACATATCAGGTAACAGTTGACCTGGAAGGTGATATCAGCGGTTTGGAATCTAATCTCACAGCCTATGTTTATTTTGGTATGACTGATGAAATGATACAGAATATGGATCAGATGCAGTCCGGCAGCATGGATATGCAGTCAGGGGATATCCCGGAAGGATTTCCCGAAGATTCCATGCCGGCGAATGATCGGGGGCAAAGGAATTTTAGCCCGGATTTCGCTAATCAACAAGGCGGAACAGACACCGGTCAATAACTGGAAAATTTGATAGAAGCGCGGTTGTAACGCGCAGATGGGAATAAATATGAGAGAAAGAATGAAAAAAGATAAAAAGTTCCGGCGTAATGTCATTCTGGCCGGTATCTGTATTCTGGTATTGATCATTGCATCCTGTTATACCGTATTCATAAAACCCCGGTTAAGTCAGGAAACCTATGTATATAAAGAAGAAAGCGTACAAAAAGGAGGTCTGGTGCTGGGCATCATGGAGCGGGGCAGTGTGACCCTTGGAGAAAGCTCGATTCTTTATGATTTGGATCTGGATACATCGGATGACGAAGAGGATGATGAGGATGACGACGAAGATGAAGAAACTACCCGCTATCTGCAGATTGACGAGGTGTTTGCCGTCAGCGGCCAGCGGATTTCCGATGGAGATGTACTGTTTAAGCTAAACGACAGCAGTGTGACAGCAGTTAGAAGAAAATTAACAGCCGCTTTGGCGGAGGCGCAGATTGCCCTGTCGGAAGCCCAGACCGAATATAATATTTCCCTGATCAGTGCCCAGAACACCTATGACACCAGTACGGTTGCCGGAAACCGGGCAGCCGGTGACTATCAGGCTTCCCTCACCAGAAATCAGCAGAGTGTGGACAGCTTGAGATCCGAAATAAAGGTCCTGGAGCTGGAAATCACTCAGGCTCAGGAGATGCTGGCGGATGAGGAACTGCTGGATTCCTATGATGATGCCAAAACAGCCTATACCCAGGCCAAAAATAAATATGAGGAAACTGATTTGCACAATTCCACGGCTTATACCAGTAATCTTTCCGATTATCAGACGGCCAGACAGAATTTAGAACAGATCGAAGAACAGCTTCAGGGTTACCGGGATACCATTTCCCATAACCAGGAGAAGATTGCCAAAAGGCAGAGTGAAATCCAAACCGCCGAAAGCAACAAGGTGATCAGCGATGCGGAAGCAAAAAACACCTATGAATGTGCCAAGCTGGAAGGGGAGTTGGCAGGGGATATATACGGCTATTCCACCGGTTCCTTATCTGATGCGGTGACAGAGGCTCAGAATGATCTGGATGAGATGCAGGAAAAAGCAGATGCTTTTGAAGCATTTGTGGGAGCGGATAATACCATTTATGCCGATGGTGCCGGTCTGGTAACCCAGGTATCCTACAGTGCCGGTGATAAGCTGACTGCCGCCGGGGCCATGCTGACTTATGCAAAGGAAGAGGAATATACGGTTTCCATTGATATATCGGAAGAGGATATTGCCGCAGTGAAAGTAGGCGACACCGTAGAGCTGGACGTTACAGCCTATCCTGATACCCCTTACAAAGGAACTATCGTCAGTATTACTACTTCGGCCACCTCGGAACATGCCTCCACCATCAGCTATCCGGTGACCATTCATGTGGAAGGCGACACCAGTCTGCTGTATGGCGGCATGACGGCGGATGTAACCTTTGTTACCGATTCGGTGGAGGATGTGCTGTATATTTCTAAAAAAGCAGTATTTTCGGAAAATGGTGTATCCTATGTTTACCGCCAGGCAAAGAATGGCAGCAGAGAGCAGGTGCAAGTGGAAACCGGATTTTCGGATGGTATTTATATTGAAATTAAAAGTGGCTTAGAAGAAAATGAAACAGTATATATCAAGAGCAAAATGAAAACAGATGAAAAAACATCCGGTAAGGAAAATGAAAAGTCCGAAACGGATAACAGTGAATCCGTGGAAAATGGACAGATGCCTGAAATGGGAGACTTTCCCGAAGATGGTAATTTTCCAAACGGCGGTAATTTCCCGGATGGCGGAGATTTTACCGGTGGAGATTTTCCAGGCGGAGATTTTTCCGGGATGGGCGGACCACCCCAGATGAACGGCAGCAGGCAATAAAATTGGAGCAGGAAAGGAAAGCTGAATGAGAAGCGCAGTATTAAAAAAAATAATGCCTAAAGAGGAAAAACATAAAAAGCTGGTACTGCTGTCAGGTGCGGCACTTATTTTACTGATAGCTGTTAGCGTCACAGCAGTCAGCCTGGTCACCGGCAGGGAAGAAGTAACCTATAAAGAAACTCAGGCTGTCACCGGAAAGCTATCGGTGGGGGTGACCGAGACCGGCAGTGTGGATGTGGGAACCACGACTCAAAGCTTTGACCTGGATATCAGTGAATTTACCGGTGAGAGCACCATGTCCTGGGAAGGCATGGGGGGAGGAATGATGGCTTTTTCCATGCAAATGGGAGGCAATTCCGCCGGCAGTTCGGCTTCTGGAAGTTCTTCTTCCGGCAGCAGGCAATTATTAGTGGAAGAGGTTTATGTGAAAGCCGGTCAGGAGATTGTCCAGGGGGAGCCTCTGGTTAAGCTGACACAGGAAAGTGTTAACAGTATCCGCACCCAGTTGGCCGAAGATGTGTCGGAAGCAAAAAATGTATATGATCAGATGCTTACTGTCCAAAAACAGACCAAACAGGAAGCCAATGCTCAGTTGCAGATGAACTCGCTGTACGGAACCATGGCCCCGGCTGAATACAGTCAGACGGTATATAGGGAACAGGAGACTGTGGCGGAAAAAGAAGAGGCCCTTGCGGATGCGGAGGAA
>JAVBUF010000110.1:0-5069 GCA_031555615.1 Lachnospiraceae bacterium
AAAGTCCAGCGGTGTGATGTCAAGAGGGAAATGAAATAAAAATCATATATTTTTGGCCGATTTCTCGAAAAACAAAAAACGACCACCTAAGCCCTGTCGACCAATCTTTTGAAAAATGAGCAGGGCGTACTCATCAGCAGGAAGATTTCTCTATTCTGCTGAGCGATATAGGCGATTGTCTTTAAGCAGCGTAAAGACTAACCGCACAAATTTACGGGCAGTTAATGCGAGTGCACGTTTGTGTTGATATCTGTTTACCTCCTTGTATTTGAGGTGGTAATAGTCACTATACTTCTTGTCGCATCTTACAAGTGAGAATGTAGCTTCACACAGATAGTACTTTAAAAATCGGTTACCAGATTTGATGAGTCTTGTGTTTTGTGCTTCAAAATCACCAGACTGGTGCTGAGTCCAGGCAAGACCTGCATATTTAGCAAGCTGAGCCTGATTTTCAAAACGATTGATATTGCCAATCTCTGCCATAATTCCGGCAGAATAGACTGGTCCTATTCCAGGAATAGAAATCAATACGTTTGGCAAGAGTTCCATCTGAGCAGCGATTGCTTTATCGAACTCTTTGATTTGAGCTTCCAATGCCTTTATCGAGGTTATGGATATAGAAAGCACTTGATTTACAGAGTCATTTACCGTCTTAGGCAAACGGTAAGAACTCCGGGCAGCTTTCTGAATGGCTTTGGCTACCGCATCTGGATCAGGAAAGCGATTTCTTCCCTTTTCTATAATAAAAGCGGTAAGTTCTTGTAAGTCCATATAAGCCAGTGCTTCTGCGGATTCAAATTCATCGTAGACAGCAAGGGCGGTGGTACTGAAGGTATCGGAAAATACCTTCTCCTGTGTCATGGTAGAATACTTCTTAAACAGCACATTTATAAAGCGTTGCTTTTCCTTGGTGAGGTTCGTAACAGCGAAATAGCGTGCTCGTGTGAGGTTTTGGAGGGCTTTGTAGTGATAGTCCCCGATATACACCTCTTTGTTGATTCTTCCAAAACGCAGGCAGTCAGCAATGACAAAGGAGTCCACATAATCATTTTTAGGCAGGTCATTATAAGCATCTTTGAACTTCTTGACTTGCTTTGGATTGAGGACATGAATCTTTCTGTTAAAGGATGCAAGTGTTGCATCTTCCCTTAAGAAATACACAAGATTATCGCCATAGACGGATGTTGATTCAAGACCTATGAGAACTGTGTCAAGGGATAAAGAATTCATAACAGAAAAGATTCTTTTTACCAACTGAGTAGAACCATCATGTGAGTTTGCAACAGAGAAGTTACTGTGCTTATCACCATTAGGTAGCATGAAGTAAATGACATTGGATTTGCTACTCACATCAATTCCAACGTAAAGTGGGTTCATAAAATCACCTTCTTTCGTAATAAGATTTGTGTGTTCAATCGGCTTGGTAAAACCCATGATCATGGAGCATCGACACCCTCGCATATAAGAATCCAGCTTAAGATGGACAGATGCGAAACCACACTGCTAGGTGGTCGTCCATGAACTTAAGCAAACAGCCAGCTGGTTTGAAGCTAACTTCCATGTCAGGGGAACTGACTTTGTATGAAGCAACCATTACTGATTCGACAGGAGAAAAAAGAACTATTACCTGATTGACACTAGGACAATTATATCATGGGCTTAACTAAGCCTATTAAACAAAAATAATTAAGTTATCAAGGTGCATTTATGTATCTAAAATATATTATACGAGGAGAATACAGATATGAAATACAACGCCTTTATCAGCTATAGGCATTCTGAACTAGACATGTATGTTGCAAAAAAAATACATAAAAAATTAGAAACCTTTAAGCCTCCTCGAGACGTCAAAAATAAATTAGGCAAAAACAAAATTGAACGAGTATTTCGGGATCAGGAAGAACTACCAATTGGAAATAACCTTAGTGATAACATTCAACAGGCATTAAGAGAATCACAATATCTAATCGTTATTTGTTCCCCTAGAACACCAGAATCTCATTGGGTTCAAAAGGAGATTGAAACCTTTATTGCATTACATGGAAGACAGCAAATCCTTGCAGTTTTGATTGAAGGAGAACCTAGAGATTCATTTCCAAAGCAACTCCTTGTAGATGATAACGGAGAACCGGTGGAGCCTTTGGCTGCAGATGTAAGGGGAAGCTCAAAGAGAGAAGTGGGCAAGAAGATTCGAACGGAAGTTGTGCGTCTTGCTGCCTCATTACTTGGATGTAGTTATGATGAACTACGTCAGCGTCATAGGGAGCGTAAAATGAAAAGAGCATTATTTGCGTCAGCAGCAGCTGCAGTAGTTGCAATATCATTTGGTGCATATAGCGTATATAATACAATGATGATACAGAAGAATTATGAAGGAAAACAGATTAATCAGTCAAAATATCTGGCAGATACGGCACTTACCTTATTCGAAGAAGGAGATAGGGTTGCCGCAGGATTGATTGCATTGGAAGCACTTCCAAGTAAAGAAAATGACAGACCATATGTTGCCAGTGCACAGTATGCACTGGGGCAGACGTTAAATGTATATGATAATGGAAATAGCATGACCAAGGATTGTCTGTTAAAGCATGATTTACAAGTAGAAGATATGACATATAGTTATGATGGGACAAAAATAGTTTCAATAGACCTTGGAATGTCTATTTATGTATGGGATGTTGAAAAAGGGACTTTACTTGTAAAAATTGCACCTGAAATAGATGACTATGGTTCTATGGTAGATACATTAAAAGCAACGATTACAAAAAGTAATAATTTGGTAATTGCAACAGCAAATAAAATTTATGCCAGAGATTTAGAAGATAATGAAATATGGAAGATAGAGGCAGAACTAGTTAATATTGATTGTGTATTTGATATGGAGGCCGAAATTGCGGCGATTGTATCAGGTGAAGTTGTAAATTTTATTGACATGACAAATGGAAATAATATAGGAAGTATGAAAAATACTATAAAAAATAGTTATTTTTCAGATGAAGGAAAATTTAATGCAGAACATGATAAATTTATAGTTGACCATGTATTAGATAAAGATGCAGAAAATGGTAAGGTTAGTGTTTATGATTTGAAAAAGTCAGCAAAGACAGAATATACAACAAAAGGTTCTCACATAGTGGAACAATCATTTTGTGCAGATGGAAATTTTGTTGTTATGAGTGGTAAGGAAGAAGAATTCAGGATTGCCAGAGATAAGAAGGCAGAAGTTTTTATTGAAAAGATAGATATTGTTTCGGGAAAAGTCATTTGGACACAAATAGTGAAAATGGACGTTTGGAGAATGGATACAAAAGAATCAATTTTAAAGTGCAGGAAATATATAGATAACAGTACGAATAAAGAGAATGATGAAGTACTATTATCTGTAAATAATGGAATATATGTGTGGGATTCATTAAATGGGCAGGTGATATCAGAAATAAACATGACATCACAAATTTCAGCTTTTTTGGTTTCAGTGTCTTCTGATATATGCTATATAGTGGAAAATAATGGTGCCATGAACATATTAGAATTGACAAGAGAACAGAATATTAGTAATTTATTAGATATTGGAAGACCAACAGATGATGTTTTGATAAAGAACGGAGTACTTGCTGCCAGACTTTATAATTCACCAGATATTATGCTTATGAAAGTTCATAAAGGTTATGGCATGGAGGTACAGAACGAATATACATTACCAGTATATAAAATGGATTACTCATCAGATGAATCTTATTATGTAGTTGAAATGAATGAATCCCTTGAATATTTCTATTCTTTCTATAAGTCAGAAAACGATTTACCTGTCATTGAACAGTATAGTCCAAGTACGGAACGTATTTTGAAATCAGGATTTATAAATGAAACAGAATATGTAATGTTGGATGAACAGGGAAAGCTTATCGTGTATGATGTAGAAAAAAAAGAAGAGAAAGTAATAGAGCTTGAGGTTGGAGAGGTAATTAGTGGATTTTCGTTCTCACAAAACAATAAGTATGCCTTTGTTTATAATACATATACATACTGCGCGGTGGACTTGCAAAGCAAAAAAATCATTGCAGAAGGAACATTTGAAGATGGATTAGTAGATGGAATTATTTCAGAGGATGGAAGTGTATTTTACGGATGTAAGAGTGATAAATCACTGATTCGTATTGAGATAGGAACAGGAAATATAACTTCTATCGATGAATATCATCTGACAGTTGAAAATATTGCTGGGTCAGTTTTTGCAATCAGTCCGAATGGAAAATTATTGGCAATCAGTTGTCAGGATAATAAGATTTATATTTTAAATACAAAGAAAATGAAGAAAGTTGATGAGATTGAATTTTCAAGTCAGAGTTGCTGTTTTATTCGATTTTCTATGGATAATCAAAAATTAGTTATGCAGGGAGATACCCTTTATTTTCAAATATATGATATAAAACAAAAAGAATTTGCTTATATTTCGACAACGCAGAATTATTTAATCAATAATATTATTTATAATAATGAGTCTAATACCGTTTGTTTTATAACATCAGTTGATATGTTGATATTAAATGAAAAAAATTATGAACCATTGGCATATGTCAATGGTGGTCTTACCTATATGTCCAAGCATGGCTTTGTGTATAATAGAGGTGGGAACACAATATTCCGTTTTCCGTATATGGATTTGAAAATGTTAATTAAGGAAGCGAAAAGTCAGTTTGAAGGCACGGAATTAACAAAAAGAGAACGTATAAAATATAATATAGATTAAGTAAATACAAAGATTCAATATTGGAAGGCGTACCGTTTGATATACGAAAGGGTACGCCTTTGAATTATTATCTTGACAACAAATTCTATTAATGATACTATTTAAAAAACAAAGCCATATAACAATATGCGCAGAAACGAGGAAAGATGGATATGACAAACTTAAATGTGAATGAGGCAGCAAGTAACTAATTTAATATTGGGCATTTTAGGATATGTTCTTATTGTGCCATTGTTATAATCATATCAATAGCTTAACTTTGTTAAACACATGATAGGATGTGTTTTTTTTGTGCTCATTTTTATCAGTTATTTGCTCC
>JAVBUF010000030.1:0-10570 GCA_031555615.1 Lachnospiraceae bacterium
TATCATGGCAGACGGGCCTTGATGAGTCTGGAAACAGGTAAGAAGGCTCTGGATTTTCTGGTATCCAATTCCGGCAGCCGCAGGAATCTGGAAGTGGATTTTTTTGGCGGTGAACCGCTGATGAATTGGGAAGTGGTCAAAGAACTGGTGAAATACGGCCGCAGTTTGGAGGAACCCAATAATAAAAAGTTTCGTTTTACCCTGACCACCAATGGGGTGCTGCTGAATGATGAGGTTATGGCATTTGCCAATGCCGAGATGAGCAATGTGGTTTTGAGTATTGATGGGCGGAAGGAAGTGAATGACCTGATGCGTCCCCATCGGGGCGGACAGGGCAGTTATGAGGAAATCCTTCCCAAGTTTTTAAAATTAGCCGAGAGCCGGGAACAGATGAATTATTATGTCCGGGGAACTTTTACCAGACATAATCTTGATTTTTCCAAAGATGTCCTGCATCTTGCCGATCTGGGATTTGAACAGATATCAGTGGAGCCGGTGGTAGCGGCCGCAGAAGCGGGGCATGATGCACCGGAATATGCTTTGCGGGAGGAAGATGTTCCGATCTTATTGGCGGAATATGACCGCCTGGCCCAGGAGCTGATTAAGCGAAATAAAGAAGGAAAAGGATTTAATTTCTTTCATTTCATGATTGATTTGGCAGGAGGGCCCTGTGTGGCCAAACGGTTATCGGGCTGTGGCTCGGGAACAGAGTATTTAGCTGTAACGCCCTGGGGGGATTTGTATCCCTGTCATCAATTTGTTGGACAAGATACGTTTTTGCTTGGGAATGTTGATACCGGTGTTACCAATACCGAAGTTCGTGATGAGTTTAAAACCTGTAATGTATATGCCAAGGATAAATGTCAAAAATGTTTTGCCAAATTTTACTGCAGTGGCGGATGTGCCGCCAATTCATATAATTTCCATGGCAGCATCAATGATGCCTATGATCTGGGCTGTGAATTGCAGCGCAAAAGAGTAGAATGTGCCATTATGATAAAGGCAGCTTTGGCTGAATAAAGTTAATAAAGAAAGAAGGAAAAAGCAATGAAAAAAAGTAGAGCAATTATTTTTCTGCTGATATTGGTCCTTTTGCTGGGCGGTTTCGGATATACTGCCGCAGTAGGCTTCGGTGAAAATGGTTCCGGATCAATATCCAATATCCGGTTGGGACTTGATCTGGCCGGTGGTGTCAGCATAACCTATCAGGTAGTGGGGGAAGAAGAACCCAGTGTCGAAGATATGGCGGATACCGTTTATAAGATGCAGAAGCGTGTGGAAGGTTACAGTACTGAGGCAATCGTGTATAAAGAAGGAACTGATCGAATCAATATCGAAATTCCCGGTGTATCCGATGCCAATGCCATTCTGGAGGAACTGGGTAAACCAGGTTCCCTTATTTTCATCAATTCCTCAGGTGAAGAGGTGTTAAGAGGAACTGATGTGGCTAACGCAACAGCAACTTATAATACCGATCAGGTGGGAAACAAGGAGCCGGTAGTAGCTTTAACATTGACAGCAGAGGGAACACAAAAATTTGCTGAAGCCACTCGTGCCGCCGCCCCTACCCGTGATTATATTGCAATTATATATGACGATGAGATTATCAGTATGCCCGCCGTGCAGAGTGAAATCACCGGCGGTGAGGCGGTTATTTCCGGTATGGAAAGTTATGAAGCGGCAGAACAGTTGGCATCTACCATCCGCATCGGCGGTTTGAAGCTGGAACTGGAGGAGCTGCGTTCAAATGTAGTTGGTGCCCAATTAGGTGAAGAAGCAATCAATTCCAGCCTTATGGCTGCAGCAGTGGGATTAGGCATTATTCTGGTATTTATGATCGCAGTTTACTATGTGGCAGGATTTGCGGCCAGTCTGGCGTTGTTGTTATATACTGAATTAATTGTCATTCTTTTGGAAGCATTTGAAATTACTCTGACCTTGCCGGGTATTGCCGGTATTATTCTGTCCATCGGCATGGCAGTGGATGCCAATGTTATTATTTTTGCCAGGATCAGAGAAGAACTGGCCACTGGTAAAACAGTCACGTCTTCATTTAAAATCGGATACCAGAAAGCGTTATCAGCTATTCTGGATGGTAATATCACCACTTTGATTGCGGCTGCGGTGCTGTATGCATTGGGAACCGGCCCCATTAAGGGGTTTGCGGAAACGTTGGCTTTGGGTATTGTCTTATCCATGTTCACGGCACTTTTTATAACCAAGTGGATTATGAATGCTTTTTATGCCATCGGGTTAACGAAGGTAAAACTTTATGGTGTTGCCAAGGAAAGGAAAGTGATCAACTTTTTATCCAAAAAAGTTGTATTCTTTACGGCTTCTGTTCTGATTATTTTGTCGGGTGTTGTGTTTATGTTTGTTAATCAGGCCAAAACCGGTTCGGCACTGAATTTCAGTTTGGAATTTTTAGGCGGAACCTCTACCAATGTAGCGTTCAATGAAGATATGAGTCTGAGTGATATTGATTCACAGGTAGTTCCTTTGATTGAAGAGATTACCGGTGATGCCAATGTTCAAACCCAGAAGGTGGCAGGTACCAATGAAGTGATCTTTAAGACCAGAAACTTAAACGTGGAAGAGAGAGAAAACTTTAAGGATGCCATGGTAGAAAACTTTGGTGTGGAGGCAGAAAAGATTGCTGCCGAAAACATCAGTTCCACTGTAAGTAATGAAATGCAGAAAGATGCTGTACTGGCTGTAATTATTGCCAGTGTCTGCATGTTGATCTATATCTGGCTGCGTTTCAAAGATATTCGGTTTGGCGCCAGCGCAGTAATCGCACTGCTCCATGATGTATTGGTGGTGCTGGCTTTTTATGCGGCCTCCCGGGTATCGGTAGGAACGACTTTTATTGCCTGTATATTGACTATTATCGGTTATACCATTAACTCGACAATCGTTATTTTTGACCGTATTCGTGAAAACAGAGATGAGATGAAGCGAAATGATACATTAGAAAATCTGGTTAATACAAGTGTTACTCAAACTTTATCCCGAAGTGTATTTACTTCTCTGACTACTTTTGTTATGGTTGCGGTATTATATATATTTGGTGTTTCCTCCATCAGAGAGTTTGCCATGCCGTTGATGGCAGGTATTGCCTGTGGAACCTATTCCTCCATTTGCATTGCCGGAGCATTGTGGCTGGTCATGAGAAATAAAGCGGCTAAAAAAGCAAAATAATTTATGCGTGCTAAGACACCCGAAAACGTCAGAATTCATGATGGTTTCGGGTGTTTTTTTGAACTTTAAATGCGATGCCTAACAGTTGTATTCGGATATCATGTTCCCTATAATAAATTTATATCAATATTTGGAAGAAAATGGAAAGTGAGGAAGTATTATGGAACAATTAAACCTGACAACTGCGAGGGACAGTGAAAATGTTTATAAAATTTTAGGAGATTTGATGAATGCGGATAAAGAATTTCAGATAATGATCACGGTTCCTTCCGGAAATACAAGAAAAGAAGAACTGGTGCAGGCGGAACTGAAAAGCAGAAATCTGACCTATGATCTGGAACGGGATGTAACGGAGATGATCCATGAAATCGGAGTGCCGGCACATATTAAGGGGTATCAATACTTAAGGGATGCAATTATGCTTTCCGTAGAAGATGTGGAAATGCTCAATTCCATTACCAAGGTACTGTATCCCACCATCGCCGAGAAATTTC
The DNA here is from genome assembly GCA_031555615.1 of Lachnospiraceae bacterium. Classification (GTDB taxonomy): domain Bacteria; phylum Bacillota; class Clostridia; order Lachnospirales; family Lachnospiraceae; genus UBA935. Next base: position 3,696 of record JAVBUF010000030.1, read on the forward strand.
AGACCACTTCCAGCCGCGTAGAACGGGCTATCCGGCATGCCATAGAAGTGGCATGGAGCAGAGGCAGAATGGAGACCTTGGACGCATTGTTTGGTTATACCATCAATACGGGTAAAGGAAAACCCACCAATTCGGAATTTATCGCATTAATTGCGGATAAAATAAGACTGCAATACAGAAACCAGTAAAAAAAATTTTTATATCTTTTATTAAATTGGAAAATGATGTATAATAAGGAATATCTAAATTGAATATAAAAACCGGATAACGGAGGATTTTACAATGAAGAATATTCTTTTTGTTGCATCAGAGGGGGTTCCATTTATTAAAACCGGAGGACTTGCCGATGTAGTAGGATCATTGCCGAAGTGCATTGATAAGGAATATTTTGATATAAGGGTTATCCTTCCAAAGTATTCATGTATGTCTCAGCCCATGAAGGATCTGCTCACATATAAAACACATTTTTATATGGACTTTCATTGGAAGGAAGAATATGTAGGTATTCTGGAAGCGGAAGTAGATGGAGTTAAGTATTACTTTGTTGATAATGAAGGATTTTTTGGCGGTTTTAAACCGTACAGCGACAATGCATTGCTTGAAATAGAAAAATATGCATTTTTCTCTAAAGCAGCCTTGTCTATTTTGCCGGTAATCGAATTTCGGCCGGATGTGATTCACTGCCATGACTGGCAGACTGGATTGGTACCGGTATATTTAAAAGAACGTTTTCAGGGCAATGATTTTTACCTTGGTATCAAGACCGTGATGACCATTCATAATTTGAAATTCCAGGGAAAATGGAGCGTGAAGGAAGTCCAGGAGATTACCGGGCTGCCCCCTTACTTTTTCACGCCTGATAAAATGGAAGCTTATAAAGATGCCAATTTACTGAAGGGCGGCTTGGTCTATGCGGATGTTATAACCACTGTAAGCGACACATATGCCGAGGAGATCAAGACAAACTTCTATGGGGAACAATTGGATGGTCTGTTGCGTGCCAGAAGCAATGACCTGAGGGGGATTGTAAACGGCATTGATTATGAAGAATTTAATCCGGAAACGGATACTTATATTCCCCATAAGTACAATGCCATGAATTTCCGCAAGGAAAAAATCAAAAATAAGCGGGATCTGCAGGCTGAACTGGGCTTGAAGCAGGATGATAAGATGTTTATGATCGGCATTGTCTCGCGGCTTACCGACCAAAAAGGATTTGATCTGATTGCCTATATGATGGATGAACTTTGTATGGATCATATTCAATTGGTAATACTGGGAACCGGTGAAGAACGATATGAAAATATGTTCCGGCATTATGACTGGAAGTATAATGATAAGGTATCGGCTAATATTTATTATTCAGAAGCATTATCCCATAAGATTTATGCAGGCTGTGATGCATTTCTGATGCCTTCCTTGTTTGAACCCTGTGGATTGAGTCAGTTAATGAGTTTGCGCTATGGCACGATTCCCATTGTGCGTGAGACCGGAGGACTAAAGGATACGGTAGAGCCATATAATGAATATGAGAGTACCGGAACCGGATTCAGCTTTACCAATTACAACGCTCATGAAATGCTGACGACCATACGTTTCGCTGAACGGATTTATTATGATAAAAAGCGCGAGTGGAACAAGATGGTGGACAGAGCCATGTCAGTGGATTTTTCGTGGCAGGTTTCAGCCAATAAATATCAGGAGATGTATGACTGGCTAATCGGTTAATGGTTTGGAGCAAAAGAAGTATGGCTAACAATAGTAGGAAAAGTACTTTTCCCAAAGATGGATTTATAATGCAGGCAGGGATTCTGGCAGTAGCTGGAATCCTTAGTCGTGTTATTGGACTTCTTTATAACAGCCCGATGACCGCTATCATTGGGGATTTGGGTAATGGGTACTATGAATTTGCGTATAAGGCCTATGCAATTATACTGCTGGTTTCTTCTTACAGTATCCCCTCAGCCATCTCAAAGGTAATTGCCCAGCGGTTAGCAGCCAGAGAATACCGTAATGCACACAAAATTTTTAAAGGTGCATTGCTTTATGTAGTGTTGGTTGGCGGCATCGCCAGCCTGCTGGTCTTTTTCTTTGCCGACTATATGGTAAACGTGAGCAATTCAGTAGTGGTATTGCGCTTTTTTGCCCCGACAATTTTTCTTTCCGGTATTTTGGGAGTTTTGCGAGGATATTTTCAAGCCCATAAAACCATGATGCAGACGTCGGTTTCGCAGATTTTGGAACAGATCTTAAATGCTGCGGTAAGTATCTGGCTGGCCTTCGTATTAACCAGAATGGTACCGGAAACGGAAACTGCCAGAAGAGCTACTTACGGTGCTGTGGGAGGTGCTGTAGGTACCGGTATGGGTGTCGTAGGGGGCCTGCTGTTTATGCTGGCCATTTACGGACTGAACCGTAAGACCATCAAGAGAAGGATTGAAAGGGATAAAACACCGGAGGAAGACAGCTACGGTGAAATTTTTAAGATGATTTTGCTGGTGGTAACGCCGTTTATCCTGAGTACCTTTATTTATAATATCAATACCTATCTTAACCAGAGATTATTTAATGACGTGATGATCATAAAAGGAATCACGGAGGAGGAGCTTGTTCCGATGATCAGTGCCATCGGTAAGGCTACTAAGATTTCCAATATTCCAATTGCTATCTCCTCGGCCATGTCGGCGGCATTGATTCCAGGTATTTCCGGCGATTTTTCTCAGGGATTCAGGGATTTATGCAGGGGGAAGGTGGGAAAAGCCATACGTACCACCATGTTTATATCAATTCCGGCAGCGGTGGGAATGGGAGTGCTGGCCAAACCCATCATGTTAGTACTGTATCCCCAGAAAGCGGTTCTGGATATGAGCTCCGGTTTGTTGATGGTGATGTCGGCCAGTGTGATTTTTTATGCATTGTCGACGTTATCCAGTGCTGTTCTGCAGGGAATTGGAAAGGTAAACAGTCCGGTGGTTAATTCAACGGCGGCATTGATCGTTCAAACCGGTGTCCTGATTGCAATTCTTTGGTTTACCAAGCTGGGGATTTATGCCATGGCAGTAGCTGTTGTTTTATATGCGTTTTTGATGTGTATTTTTAATGGAATATCCGTGCGGAAGCATTTGGAATATAAGCAGGAATGGGATAAAACCTTTATTCGTCCGTTGATTGCATCAATATTGATGGGAGGGGCAGCGTTCGGAATCTATCATGGAATTTACTATTTGTGTGGAATCAATATCATTTCACTGGGAATCGCTGTAGCAGTGGGAGTAGTTATTTACTTTTTCCTGGCAGTTAAATGGAAGATTGTCAGCGAAGGAGAACTTAAGTTTATTCCCAAGGGTGCATCACTGGTGCGGTTGATTAATGGAGAAAATAGCAAAAAGCATAAAAAGAAAAGACCTCAAAAAAAGAAAAGGATGGAAAAGAAATCGGAAGAAGAGGATTTTTGGCTGGATGAGTAAATCTCTGTATACTATTTATTTTTTAGGAAATACTCCTAAGGAAATAAACAGTAAAATTCAGGAGGTAATCAAATGGCCAATTTATCAGAACTAGAATTACAAAATCTCCGTCACCTGATGGGCGGATATGACACCACTCACTGTAAGATGAAAGAATATGCTACTTGTGCGGAAGATTCTCAGGTAAAGCAGTTTTTTCAAAAAGGCGCGCAGTCGGCAATGGACAACAAACAACAATTAATGAAATTCTTGCAGTAGGAGGGTGAAGAAATGCAAATGGAAGAAAAAACAATGGTAGCCGATACCCTGGCTGGTATCAACGGAGAATTAGTACGTTTTGGGGAAATGATTCCCCAGACCGAAAATAAGGAGCTGAAGCAAACCTTGAAGCAGTTCCGTAATGCCTGTGAACAATCTCAGGAAGAACTTTATCAGATCGCCAGAGAAAAGTCCTATTACGTACCTGCCTCCAAGGCAACCCAGCAGGAGATCGACCATGTAAAATCGCTTTTTACCGGTGGAACGCTTTAGGAAAACTGCTGGATGGAATTGATTTTCGGTTCGATCATCATGGAGTAATTTGTATAGTATATTACAAAGCCTGGCTTTCCCCCGCCGGGCTTTTTTACATTCTTTTTTTCTGTATAGTCTACTTCTACTTTTTCCTGCCCCTGTCCCTTGGAGTAGTAGGCAGCCAGACGGGCGGCTTCTTCAAAGGTGGCGTCGGGTAATTCCTCACCGCCGGTTTTGACGATCACATGAGAACCCGGAATGCCCTTGGCATGGAACCACCAGTCATTTCCGACAGCAAATTTAAAAGTAAGTTCTTCGTTTTGATAGTTGTTTTTGCCCACATACATATGATAACCGTCACTGCTGATGTAATGAAAAGGTTTGCTGGTGATTTTTTCTTTCTTTGCGTTTCCTTTACGCCGGATATAGCCGCTTTCTACTAATTCCTGCTTAATCTGAACCAGATCTTCCTCTAACAGGGCAATATCCAGAGCAGCGGAAATGGATTCCAAGTGTTCGATTTCTTCTTTGACTTCGAGGGTCAGAGCCGAAAGTGCTTCGGCGGTCCGTTTTAACTTGCCGTATTTGTCAAAATATTTTTTGGCATTTTCCGCCGGGGTGAGAGTAGGGTCTAAAGGAATGGTAATCATTTCGTTGGTGTAATAATTTAACGCTTCCATAGACTGGGAGCCCGGTTCCACGCCATAGCCGTAAGTATTCAACAGTTCGCCATATATTTTATATTTTTCTTTTTTTGCGGTATCCTGCATCTGGCGCAGCTGTAAATCATATTTTTTCACGTTGCGTTCCAGGGCCGTTTGGACGATTTTTCGCAAATCCACCGATTTTTGACGGATGCGGGTAACGGTATTTTTAGCAGCGTAGTACTGTTCTAACAAAGCCGAAATGGAATCATAGGTGACCGGATGCATGTCGCCGTATATGGATAAAGGCAGGGAGGAAAACTCCACCGGATTTTCACTGTCATAATAAATGACTGGGGAAAAGGAACCGTTTTTCACCAACTCCATATAGTGAGAAAATGCCTGATAGAGAGCAGTGCATTTGTCCGTTTCGGTGTTTAACAGGGCGGTGGAAGTATCACCGTCCAGAGTGCTCTGATAGCAGATTTCCTGGGCGATAACCGGCGATAAACCGGTATAAGAATTGTAAATAGCTTTATAAAGAGGCATCCCTTTGGCAGTCAGAAGCATCCGGAAAGTTTCAGGAGAAGCCGCCAGCGGATTATCCTTTTCCTGCGTATCGGCAATAAAATAGGGACGTCCGGGCAGAACTTCTCTGACCGAACTGACCATTCCGGAAATATGCTTGATGCTGTCAATGATCATATTTTTATCATCGATAAAAATAATATTGCTGTGTTTTCCCATAATCTCAACAATTAACTTTTTCTGGCACAAATCGCCTAATTCATTCAGATGTTCGATATGAATATGAATAATTCGTTCTAATCCGGGCTGCGTAATATCCGTAATCCGGCCGTTTTGCAGATGTTTTCTGAGCAGCATGCAAAAGCCGGGGGCTGTCAGCGGGCTGGGTTTATTGTTATCCGTCAGATAAATCAACGGTAGGGAAGCCCCCGCCGAAATAAAAAGCCTTTTTTGACCGGAATGGCCGGTTTTTATCGTGAGGAGCAATTCGTCATTTTCCGGTTGGGCAATTTTATAAATCCGTCCGCCGGTTAGTTCTGTTTTTAATTCCTGTACAAGGTTTGCAATCGTAATACCATCAAATGCCATAATTATTAATACTCCTTTCGACCTGTTGCCTTCGTTTGATTGTACAATAATTATCACAAGGTTTCAATCCTTCTTCTTGACGTACCCGATAGGTTAGCCTATAATAAGAAAATAATGTTACTGTTCACGGGCAAGCCAGTTAATTGCGCATAGCCTATCGGCGTAGTGAGAGGCTATGGTATGAACTGTAACAAAATATACCGTTTCGCTACAAAAGCAAAGGAATCCTAATTATGATAAAAAGTATGACCGGTTTCGGAAGATGCGAGATCCAGGAAGGCGACCGTAAGATTACGGTGGAGATGAAAGCTGTTAATCACAGGTATTTGGATATTAATATCAAGATGCCCAAGAAATTGAGCTTTTTTGAAGCAGCAATCAGAAATGAATTAAAAAACTTTATGCAGAGAGGCAAGGTGGATATTTTTATTACTTATGAGGATTACACTGAATCCAATGTATGTGTAAGGTACAATAAGGATTTGGCAGCGGAGTACATGGGATATCTGCAGAAAATGGCAAAAGATTTTTCACTGGACAATGATATCAGGGTTTCTGCGCTTTCACGATATCCGGAAGTTCTGACCATGGAAGAACAGACCATTGATGAGACAGAGCTTTGGAATATCTTAAAGAAAGCTGTTATCGGTGCCGCCGAGGGTTTTGTGGCTGCCCGGATTAAAGAAGGTGAAAATCTGCGGAATGATTTAATTGATAAGCTGGAGGGGATGAAGAAGAATGTGGAATTTATTTCTGGTCGTTCGCCCCAAATTATCGCGGAATACAAACAGAAGCTGGAAGAAAAGGTAAAAGCACTGCTGGAAGATACGAAAGTGGATGAGAGCCGATTGCTGATGGAGGTTACACTTTTTGCGGACAAAGCATGTGTTGACGAAGAACTGGTCAGACTGCGCAGTCATATCGATGCCACCAAGGAAGCTTTGCAGGAAGGCGGCGGCATTGGCAGAAAGTTGGACTTTATTGCTCAGGAGATGAACAGGGAAGCCAATACCATCCTTTCTAAAGCCAGTGATCTGGAAGTAACCAATTGTGCCATAGAGTTAAAAACAGAAATTGAAAAGGTTAGGGAACAAATACAGAATATTGAATAAACCGGAGCTTAGGAGACAAGAAT
>JAVBUF010000066.1:0-31676 GCA_031555615.1 Lachnospiraceae bacterium
CACCTCGAAACAGTCAGAGCTGTAGAAAAATAGGTACAAATCCACAGTGCCTTTTCAAATATATCAGAGATGGAACTAAAATCCCAAAGAATTTGGGAGAAAGGAAAATCCAATTACCATCTAAGATAATTGGATTATACGTGAACGAAATGGATTGGATAAATATCGTACAAAATGCAATTAATGAAATCGAACTGAATATCCATGAAGAAATGGATGCCGAATCCTTATCGGAACAGCAATTTGTCTCATCATTTTATTTTCAGAAAATGTTTTCTGCCCTTTGCGGCTGTACAGTTGGCGAGTATATCCGAAACAGAAGGCTGACCCTGGCGGGATATGAAATCGCCGATACCGAACAGTCAATTATGGATATCGCTGTCAGTTATTGTTATGATTCAGCCGAGGGTTTCGCAAAAGCATTTACCAGATTTCATGGTATCAAGCCGCTTGCTGCAAGGAAAGATAAATCCAATTTAAGAGCATTCACAAAGATCTCGTTAATAAAACAATTAACAGGAGGCAAAGTTATGATGGGTAATCTAGGAGAAAGAGGCTATATCGTTAAAGAAACAGGGGCGGTATATTATACCCCGGATATGGACAAGACATTAAGTTGGTTTACAGATGTTCTGGGATGGTATGGTCAGATTGAGGCTCGCAATGAGGTAAACGAAGGGACTTACGGGTGTGTAAATAACATTCCTATCGAAATCGAATCCTTACACATCGCGCCATTTACCGGTATCCATATGTTTAAGGGGGAACCTATAAAACAAATGATCGGTTTTATGCTTGTTCAGGGGATTGAACAGTTGTATGCATTTGTTAAAAGCCGGGGGTGGAATGAAATCTCAGATATTAAGGTTCAGCCCTGGGGCAGTAAAACCTGCTCGGTTACCACTATTGATGGCAGTATTCTTACTTTTTTTGAATAAAAACTTATGTGTAAAAGCAGGAAATACTTTAGTAAATATGAGGTATCTCCTGCTTTGTTTTATCGCTTCAGCAACCACTCCAACACATTTTAAATTACAGTTTACAAACTTGATTAAGTATACTTTTTCTTCTCATATATACAGCACATAATCCAGCATTTCTTTATGAAATCCCGCGTCCTTCAATGCCTGCTCGGCTAACGCTGGATATTCTTTTAATACCAGCCTTTTCTTGTCTGACAACAGTTTCTTCTGTTTATACAAAGAAACCAGTTCTTTCAGGATATTTGTTATCTTTTCACTTTCCATCTCCATTTTCAGAAAACGTAGGCTTTTTCCCTGCCGTTCCAGCACTGCGATTGGTTTTCCGCCAGACAATGCCACCAAAGTACCAGGAATATTCATAAAAGGCTTTCCTTCTTTTATCGTTAGAGCCTTTCCCCACACCTGACAGGGGTCGGAAGCATTGAGCCAGATGATCTCGCTGTCAGCAGACCGGTTCCGGACAGCATATCGCTGCAATGCCAAAACCACACCTTCATATTCTTCCGCTCTTACAAACTGCGCACCACTCATTCCTGCTACATAATACCCCCGGCGCACTTTACCTGTATATTCCCAAATGCGTAGAATCTCCAGTGCTTTTCCCCAACCTGTGTTCTGGATATGCTCCTCCATTCCAATACTATCATCTGCCGAAAAATCCGGTTTTCTGTATGTCTCCCGGCAAAGAATCTTATGCTCCTGCAAAAGCTGTTCCAGCCATTCCTCCATGGTCTTTTCCCTTAAAGGCCGGACGATATCCCAGCGGCCGGCTGATAATGCCATCACACGGGCATTTACTCGGGCTCTTGGGGATGCTTTCTTGATCTTATCCCAATTTAGCCACTGCCGCACCGGTAAAAAGCTGTCGGCATACACATATCCCTTTTCTGCCAGGGAAAGCAGGCCTTCCTGGGCACTTCCTTCTAAAGGCAGGCTGTTAAAGGCCCGCATAAAACTTGCGCCCCTGCGTTTCAGTTCCTGATATAAAAGCTGTTCATCCTTATTCAGACCGGCTCCCGTTTCCCTGACCGGCCGCTCCCAGTCGATATCCTCATACCGCTCAAAACACAGATTTCCTTCCGGATTAAAATGCCAGAAATATTCCCCTTTGGCTAAAAATTGATCCAGTACATTCTCCCGGTAGCCTTTTATTCTTCTGGGGAAAATCACACCCTCCCACCAGGCCGCCGGAAATGCCTGTCCACAATATTGCTTCACTGTCAAGCCAAGCTGTTCCTCGGGCGCGGCATTTCGTTCCGCCCCGGCGGCCATCATAGCGGCATAGGCTTCTCCCGGCTGGGTAACGGTCTGAGAGCGAAGGCTTCTGAGAGTGGCTTTTCTGGCCCGGGAATACAATTTCGCATGGTAATAAACACCCTCATCATTGACAATGCTCTCAGCTTCCTGCAATTCCTTCAGGATATCCCCAATCAGATCCGCACGGAGAAAATACCGTTCTGCAGCCTGCTCCACCGACATGCCGCCCCGGTAATATAACATCCGGCGCAGAATATGAGTCAGGGCCTCTTTTTCATATTGCTCCAGAGCTTTCCCATATTCCTCCTGCTGCTCTGCCGCAACCCACAGACCCGGCTCAATATATGTGGCCAATCCCTGTCCGGTAAGCTCCTCTATCCAAACAGCAATATCTTCCTTGCTGCCAAGCTCCCAAAGCTCTTCAGCCAGTAAATCACCTTCCATCATCAGCAGAGAATGCAATTGATCCCCGCTCTCCGGGCATTTTTTCCGCTCCTGCTGCCGTTGTAATTCCTCTGCGGCAGGCTTCATCCCTTCCAAAGCCTTCAGATCTGTGTATACCGTCTGTCGCAGGCCATCGGTGGTGGGACTGTAAGAATACATCTCCGCCGCCTCCACCTGCCACTGCAAAGGCAGGGACATAGGGGAGGGCACATCCGTATATACCTCCCGCACGGCAATGGCGCCGCTTTGGATACCATTCAGTATTTCCACCACTCCGGCAATATCCCAAAGCTCTTCCAGACATTCTCGTCTGGTTTCCCGAATCAGCGGATGGTTTTTTTCATCTTTCAAGGAATCCAGCATTTCCGTACTTTTCAGCCGCTGCAGCCAAAGGGGCTGGCGACCCTGATTTTTCATCCCCATCATCAAAGCTCTTGCGGCATTATACCGGAAGGTCATGTTAAAAACCGGAGTAATGGGTAATATTGCTTCCAGAATCGCTCTGGCACCCTTGGGCGGGATTGTGTAAAGCAGTCCCTCCGGCAATACCTCCTCACCGTAAGGGTACAGAAGAAAACCATCTTCCTCATCCACACTGCCTACATTGACACTTAAAGCCTTTCCGGCAGCATGCTGCATCAACAGGGAAAGCGGGGCATTCACCCGTCTTCCATACAACGCATGAACCATAATCTGATGGCATCCTGTATGATCGGTAAAATGCTCCACCACAATGGTCCGGTCATCAGGCAGGATACCGGTGGCTTCCATCTGCCGCCGCAGGAAATCCGCGCCGCTTTCAGCCGCCGATTCATTCATCCCCAATTCAGCCAAGTCCTCCAGAATCGTTCCATCTACAATTCCCTGGGCAAATTTTCTGCTCATTTTTCCAAATTCAATGCTGGTACTAAGGGAACGTCCCTTAATCTCTCCTTTCCAAAAAGGCAGCCTTGCGCCATCTGTCGAAGCAGGAGTCACAATAACCGAATTTTTGTCCAGTCTAAGGACTTTCCATGCAAAAGAACCCAACACAATTTTATCACCGATCCGGGTTTCATATATAAACTCCTCATCCAGTTCGCCAAGGATTACATCGTCCTCGGTCTTAGCTGTATACAGCCCCTTATCAGGGATCGTACCGCCTGCTGCCACCGCCAGCATCCGGCTATAGGCATCTCCGGTTACCGTTTCATGAATCCGGTCATAAAGAACCCGGGGACGAGCCGGAATCTCCCGGCTGTGTTCATAGTCTCCGGCAAGCATACAAAGCGTATCCTGCACATCCTGCCTGGTCACATCACGAAAAGAATAGGTTCTTTTCATGATCTCCAGCACATCGTCGATGGTATACCCGATGGTCGCCATGGAGACCAGATGCTGAGCCAGAATGTCCAGACACAAATGGGGCGGTGCTGCTTTCTCAACACCTCCCTGCCTGGCTATTTCTGCTGTCATACCGCAGAACAGCCCCTCCGGTGCTGTTCGCGGATACATATACATATAACTGACCCGGCCGGGATTATGACCGGCCCGGCCCAGTCTCTGCATGGTACTGGATACGGTTCTGGGGCAGCCTATCTGTAAAACCTGATCGATATCCCCTACATCAATGCCCAATTCCATGGAAGAGGTGGCACATAATAACCGCAAAGAACCATCCCGCAAAGCTTTTTCGGTTTCCATCCGCTGCTCTTTGGATAAACTGCCATGATGTACCCTGGCAAATCCGTCTCCGCCCAGTTGGTTTACATAATATGCTGTTTTCTCTGCGTATCTTCGGCCCTCGGAAAAAGCGATCACGCTCTTGCTGCCCTGACATTGTTTATAGACTTCCTTCCCCAGTTCTTCCCAAACCGGGTCCTTGCGTCTGCCGATGCGGGGCAGGGTTCCCTTTATTTCGATCTGTATTTTCTTCTCCATTTTAGGGGCAACAATGACTGCTTTTTCCGGAGCAAGATATTCTGCCGCCAGTTCCAGCGGTTCGATGGTTGCTGATAAACCAATCCTCTGCACCGGCCTGCCGCAAAGATCATCCAATCTGGCAATGGAAAGCATTAGATGGGCACCCCGTTTGGTATCGATCAAAGCGTGCAGTTCGTCAATAATAATGGCCTCAGTGGTATGCAAAATAGACCGGCTGGCTTTGCCGGTAAGCATCAAATAAAGGGATTCCGGCGTAATGATCAGAATATGAGGCGGATGCTTGATCATCCTCTGCCGATCCTTCCCGGGTGTATCTCCGGTGCGGATAGCTACACTAATTTGTGTCGCTTCCCCATACAATTCTTCCTCTGCTTCCCCAATTCCATCCAACGGCCTTTTCAGATTCTCCCTGATATCCCCGGCTAACGATTTCAACGGAGAAATATATATGATATACAGTTTTTCCTCTAACTCCCCCGCCCTTGCCATAGTCTTCAGCCGGTCAATAAAGACCAAAAAAGCCGACAAGGTTTTACCGGTACCGGTAGGCGCACTTACCAGCACCGGTTTTCCCTCGGTTACCGCCGGCCAGGTTTCCTGCTGTACCTTGGTGGGTTCACCAAAAGCTGTTTCAAACCATTTTTTTGTTGGGGGACTGAATAAATCCAATGCATTTCCCATCTTTCACTAATTCCCTTCCAGAATCTCTTTCTGCTTCTTTTTACTAAAGCTCTCCAAGACGCAATCGTAGGCTTGATCAATCATATTAAGTAACTCATCATCCGGCAATTTATCCAGATATATAGTATTCCAGTAAGGCTGCTGAACCGGCGGGCAATGATAGCCCCTCACCACCACTCCCGGATAAACCTGACGATAAAACTGCCCGGCATCGGCAGTGCATTTCAAGGTTATTTTATAATCCTCCGGGCGTGGATAAATCTGTGCAAAAACCTTTCCGTTCAATTTATAGCAGATGGGAATATCACCAAAAGGATAGTCTTCATAACTTTTCCGTTTACTAAGGCAATACGCCTTTATTTCTTCCGGTTTCATATACCCCTCCTTTTCTCATTTCTGCCTGATAACCTAATTATACACTAAAAAACTTCCCAAACAACAAAAGAATAGGAAAACCGGCTGACTCTTCATCAACCGGTTACCTGTTACTGGCATAATTCGGATACTACTTCATTAATCACTTTTCCGTCGGCTTTACCTTTTAATTCTCCCATAATGCTTTTCATAATCTGCCCCTTATTCTTAGTGGCAATCACTTCCGCAAATTTGTCTGTCAGGAGGGCCTTTACTTCTTCCGCCGACATCATGGCCGGAGCATATTCGCTCATCACCTCATATCGTGCCCGATACTCTTCCAGCAAATCGGTACGGGTTTCCGGACAGGTATCAATCTGTTCCTTGACAGTCTTAATTTCTTTTAAGATCACCCGGTCTACCAGTTCTTCGCCGATATTATCACGGCATCCCTCATCGATGGCTACCTTCTTTACGGCTGAAACCAGGGTTGATAAGGCATCCTTTCTGGTTTTGTCCTTGGCCTTCATGGCAGCTATCATATCCTTCTGTAATTGTTCCATTTGCATAATAGTACTCCTCCTTTTTCTGCTCTATTTTAACACTAATTACGGCAGCGTTCAAATATTTGATTGACAATTCCTTCATATTCCTGAAGTTTATCGGCCTTGCGGATTCTTTTACCATCCTTCTCGCTGTCAGGAAATAAGTGAATCATATAGCTCCACAGTTCTTTCATTTTGTATAAGGTGGGCACATCTCCGGACATAACGCTTCGATAGTCTTCATAAATACGATCATGGAACGCTCTTACTTTCTTCATATCATGGATATCACCCATGATATTATTATCGATGTTATTATTATCCACAGTTTCCTCTGCGGTACAAATCTGTTCTATCAATGACGGATTGCGGAGAAATCCTCGTCCCAACATAACCGAATTAATTTGGGGATACTCTTTTACAAGCTTCTCATAATCCTCTACTGTAAAAATATCGCCATTGTAGCCTATCGGATTTTTGCTGCTTTTTACTGCTTCTCTGAAAATGACCATATTGGGCTTATTATTATAATAATCTTTCTGAACCCGCGGATGGATGATCAGCTCTTCCAGTGGATATTGATTAAAGATCTCAATTAAGCGGTAAAATTCTTCCGGCTCCTCTTTTCCGATTCTTGTCTTCAAAGAAATCTTTGTAATGGATGCCGCAAAGATTTCTTCCAAAAACGCATCCAGTTTTTCCGGCTGAGAAAGGAATCCGGCACCCTTATTTTTGGCTACTACCGTACCGGACGGACAACCCAGATTTAAGTTGATTTCCTCATACCCCAGTCCCCTGATACCTTTTGAAATCTCTATAAAATCCTGACTTTTATTTGTCAGAATCTGTGGCACAATGGTTAATCCCTGATTGTTTTCCGGTAAAATATCCTTCAGCTGCTTCTTATATCCTTTACTGCTTTGGGTAAGGGATATAAACGGAGTAAAGTACTTGTCCACCCCACTCCAGAAGGTGTGATATGCATTCCGGTATATATAACCTGTAATTCCCTCCATGGGAGCAAAATAATGTTTCATAGAATCGTTTCACTGTTCTTTCTTGAATAAGTAACATATGTGTAGGGTATTTCCCCTTCTACCCTTTTCTCCACTTGTTTTACAAAATCGCCTTCCTTAAAATCAGGAAAAAAAGTGTCTCCGGCAATCTCCAAATCGATTTCCGTTATATACATTTTATCCACTAACGGCAAGGCCTCCCGATAAACACCGGCACCGCCGGATATATATACATCTCTGTTTTCTGCTGCTTTCAAAGCTTCCTGTAAAGATGATACAGTAATGCAATTCTCTGCATCAAAATTCCGGGTACGGGAAATAACAATGGTGGTCCGGTTCGGCAATGGCTTCCCGATTTCTTCATAGGAACGTCTGCCCATTACCACCACATTGCCTACCGTCAATTCTTTAAAGCGGCTTTGTTCGCCTTTTATTTTCCATGGAATCATTCCGTTATTACCGATTACATGATTACGGGAATAGGCAACTATTAATCCTATCATCATTCGCCCTCATGTTCTTTATTATGAATTTGGGGAACATCCTGACTTTTCACTTGTATTATTTCACTCATAATGGAATTCCTTTCGTAGCAAAAAATCAATAACATTAATCTGTTTAATTCCATCTTCCCCCATCGATACCTCGTCCATTGAAATAATATATTTGGGATAATGGTCATTAACTTTTTTCAGCGGAGCAATTTCTCTTGCATAAGTACCGGGATCCAGTATGCTTGCCGACACTTGATAATAAACTCTGTCTCCACCGGAATCTGCAACAAAATCTATCTCCAAATCATTGATTTTTCCGATACTTACCTTAAAACCTCTTCTCACCAACTCCAAATATACAATATTCTCAAGCAAGTGTCCGATATCAGTATTTTTGTCTCCAAGCAAAAGTCTGCGCAAGCCGATATCCACCAGATAATATTTTTCAAGAGACTTTAAATGCTGTTTTCCTTTTACATCATAACGTCCTGCTTTATAAAGTATAAAAGATCCCATCAATGCTTCAATATAATTTTCAACCGTTACAGAAGTAGTTTTTCGTCCATAAGAAGTAAGGCTGTCAGAAATCTTCTTGGAAGATACTATATTCCCTACATTATCAAATAGAAATCTGATCACACTTTCAAGCAGCGGAACATCGTTAATCTTCTTTCGTGCAACAATATCCTTCAACAGTACCGAGCTGTAAATTCCGGAAAGATAATCTTTTCGAATATCTGCATCGTCAATAAACGCCGTATAAGGAAAGCCTCCATTGCTAAAATAAGCGTTCCATGCATCACGCTTATCACCCCCTACCAGTTCAAAATACTCTGCAAAAGAAAATGGCAGCATTTGAATTTCAATATATCTTCCCGAAAGTAATGTCGCCAGTTCTCCGGAAAGCATATATGCATTGGACCCGGTAATGTATATATCTACATTTTTTTTAAGAAACAAAGAATCAACCGCTTTTTGAAATTGTGAGACCGCCTGGATTTCATCAAAAAAAATATAAGTCATTTTTCCTTGTACCAGGTGCTCTGTTACATAAGAATGTAATGTTTTATAATCCAACAAATGTTCATTAGCAATATCTTCAAAATTAATTGATATTATCTGGCAATCTTCTACTCCACAATGCTCCAGATACTCCCTGAACTGCATCAGTAAAGTGGATTTTCCGCATCTGCGAACCCCAGTAATGATCTTAATAATTTGTTTATCTTTCAATTTTATTAATTTTTCTATTAAATGTTCTCTTTTTATCATAATTTTCACCTGGGTTTATTTTACTATGAAAACTTTTAAATATCAATATTTTTTCATTTTGCAGTATAAAAACTTATCAAAAATAATCCTATCCTAATGTATTTCCTTCCGATGCTGCAGATGAATTCCAATATGACCGATTCCCAGTATTAAAACAGCAATCATCAGCCAGATAACCTTTCCGTATATTCCCAGCAGAAAAAATGCCAAGATCGGCAAGGTTGCCCCAGCCACCGGAACTCCGGCAAAGCTGCTGTAGAAATCACTTAAAGTTTTTTCACTTTTAAAATAACGGAGCCACCAGCATTCGTACAATATCATTATTATAAATGCCACAATCAACCATATCGACCAAACAGACCAACCGTGCAAATTAAAATCAGAAAACACCAATACAATGCAGCTTACTAATACCTGCCCAATCCTTTCCAGCCATAATAATATTTTATTTTCGTTCTTAAAATCATATCCCTGGGGCTGATTTTTCGTCCAAATCAAATTAGGAACGGTCAGCATTAATAAAAAAATAAGTCCTACATATGAAAATCCAAAATGTCCCAACATAACTTTTATCCTTTCAAATTATCGGTTCTCTTTCTTTTTCTCGTTTTGTGTTGTTCATCAAGTATCGCTTCTCTTGCCGGGCAACCTGTAAGTATCTCCAGTTGATTCTGCGCTTCAATTACTCTTTCCAGCCATAATTGTTTATAGTTATCCAAATTCCGGCAATCTTTGGGAATAAAAATCGGTTTACCAAACACCAGACGATTCTCCTCTCCCTCCACAGCCTGTTCGATAAAAGCCGGTAAAACATGAATACCCAGTAATTGAGCTAACCAAAATGCCCCTTTTTCAATATCTTCAATCTTATCTTTATTAATATCATAAATTGTTCCTTGGGGGAAGATAAGAAAATGCTTCGCTTTTTCATCTTCTGCAAACCATTTTTTTGCCTCCCTTATTGCATCAAAAGACCCACTGGAACTATTGCGGTCAACTGCAAAAACTTTTTCCGACTCTAGTATCGGAATTATTTCCTTAGGAACAGAAACACCGTTGAAACAGTTTTCTTTTGCAAAAACAAACAACTCCGGATAAGTCTCTATAACTTGATGCATAAGTTCATAATAAAAACTCATTATTAATGGAGCATCCGAGTCTGTTAAGTGATTAGCTGCTATTACATAAGAAGTAGTTGTAAAATCATCCGGTTTATTAAAAGTCTTAAAATTGTATGTCTTTAAGAGCATTCTTTTTTTCTCAATTAACCACTCTCTTAATTCTTCAGGATTATCTATAATACTTATTATTTCATTTATTGCACTCTCATCAAACATTGAACTGGCATTAAATAATTGCATGGTATCCTTCCTATTATTCCTTCCTCAGTATCCTTTTCATGATATCATAATTCATTCCTTACTTATAGTATTTTCCTTTAATATTTGCACAACTCTGTCAATACACACGGCAGCCTCACGGATTTTTGCCGCAATTATACTGCGCTTTTCCTGGTTCTGTAATGCTTCCAGTGTCACATTAAACCCGCCGCCCAGCACCTCAAGATTATCCGCATCATTCTGCATGCGGTCGCCACCCCATATCTGTGCTGTTCTGCGATACAATGCACTGATCTCTTCTAAATAGCCCATGTCCTGATTGAGTTCCCACGTACGTTTCAAAAATTCATGGCAGCAGCTTCCGTTGGTTGCAAGAACACATACATAATTCGTGTAGTATGCCCATGTGTCAAATTCCTCTGCCGTCATCTTGTCAAACTTACCGTTTTCAATATCACTTGCCCATGCTCGGAAGGCTTCCGGGCCGAAGCAGTAAGTATCCGTTTTGACATTCTGATACTTCAAAATATCCCGGATTGCTTCACGATAAAGTTTTGCCAGCGAAAGGCTTTCTTTTTTGTCCCCCACAAAAATCCAGCCGGTGGTATCCGGTTTGCCCTCAAGGGCTTTGTTCAGAGATATCCGCTCAGGCTGCTTGTTATTCCCGGTGATGTAAAGCAGAACATTGCCATAATCTTCATACCCCACAAACACTCCAACCGAGGTATCCCCCCACACGATGACAGGAATACCTTTGTCGATATAGGCCATCAGGGTTTGCAGATACATCCCGCTATTCTTTTGAATATCCCCCTTTGCCACAAAAGTAGCCGCATATCCGCACCTACCAAATATATCCTCAACGAACTCAGCAGGCTTTTCATTCATCATATAACACGATACGGCATCTCCGGAAAATTTTGTATAGGTATAATGCTGTGTGAACAAATCCCCGGTCAGCCCGGCAAAAAACCAATAATCGTAATCTTTTTCTCCCAAACATTCCATCACATATTTCGCACAGCCGTTGAACCAGTAGTTTTCACCGTATTCATCGGTAACAAGGCGATGTATAATGGGAATTATATTGTTGCTTTGTCTTGTATTCATTAACAATTCCTCCTTCTTAATTTTAGTTTTCTGTACTTGTGCAAGCTGTGAAACACGGATTGATTTGAAAAAAACCCGGCTTTGTCCGTTTGAGCCGATCAAAATGGGGAAAGGCTCCTGATTTCGCAAATCAGCCGACATGTATGGAAAATTCACACCGCAATATCGTATCTCATTGTTAATAATAACTGCTATCTGTTTTTGGCCGATAATCCACGTCAGGCGGTTATATTGGTTTCTGTTTATGCCTCCACGTTTTGTATACCGATAATAATCTCGGAAAATGGGCTGGTGAAAGCAGATTGCTTCCTGTGACAACCGTTCGTCGGGATTTGTTTCCATATTGATCCCGAACAGGTAATTCAAATCATTGCCATGATATAAGCGTATGCTGCCTTCATCCGCACCCCAGGCAAATTGCATATTTTCTTTACGGATTCGAAACTCTATATCCACTCGGAAGGGTAATTTTACTGCTACATTTGTTGATAATAGTCGTGTCGAAATCCATGCAATATACTCTGCCTCTCCCTGTTCGGTAACTTGATAGTGAGGATCATTTATTGGCATCAGCTTATCCATAGGCACATCAACGGTCCATAGCGATAGGTTTTGCCCTTCCATTTCCTCAAGGGAGATAGCACCTGGGGCAATTTCCTGCGGTTTTTCATAAAGTGCAGGGTCAGCCGTGCGTTTCCTCACCGGAACCAGCAAGGAAACCAGTTCCCGCTGGTCATCGGGGGAAATCAGCTTTTCCAGCAATGCCGGGTGACGCAAGGTGCCATCATACCGATAATCTATCTGGTAATATTTATTGCTGTCAAAGCCGGATAAAAGCGCCCGAAATCTTTCTCCCAAATCCTCGTCAAGATATATATTGGCCGCCGCAAATAGCCCACCCTCAAATGCATAATCCAAATAAGGGCTTTTGTTAATAAAGTCATCCTCTATTTTCATCATCACAACATCGCCTGTACCTATTTGAAATTCAAATATCTTTTGACTTCCCGGTTCACCCCGCCAGATATCATTTACCTGTGCCCAGTGTCGGAAGCTGTCTGTATCGGACAGGTTCGGGTTTTCTTTTAACTGCGAAGAAATCACGCGCATGGCAGGCAAACAGACGATGGATGTTTCCAGCGGTTTTGCCAGCTTTTCCGATAAATCAGAAAGCTTTGAATAACTCATAACCTTCCGCTCCTCCAAAGCATCAACGCGCTTTTCCATCTCCTCATACAAAATCGGCAATGCTGAAATCTTCTTCACCCCGTTTTCTATCATGGCCTGCAAAAATTCATTGACCACGCTGCGAAGCTCAGACAAAGCATCAACTTCATCATCAATGGTGCGTATACGGCTGACAAAAGCATCGACTACAGTGCTCATGTCCTCGCTCTCATAAATGCGAAGGATATCCTTTATAGGGATTTGCATTTTACGGAGTACCATGATCTGCTTCAGCCGCTGAATATTTTGGGTATCATAGTACCGGAACTTCTCCGTATCTGACCTGACACTTTCAATTAACCCCACCTGCTCATAATATCGCAGACTGCGGGATGATATCCCCAGCTGGTTTGTGAGGTCGGTTATTTTAATCAAATCCATTTTAAGTACCCCCCTACTTTTGGTGATAATATCAGTTTATCACTTGACCCTGCGTCAATGTCAACAGATTCTTGAGATGCAAAAAGGCAGCTTACAATAACATAAGCCGCCAATTATTCACAAGACATATTCCAGCTGACAGTCACAAGGCTCCTCTTCCACATGTGCCTTATCATACTCCATTGCCTCCACGCATCCCATGGCCTTATAAAAGGCCTGCGACTCTACTGCCGAATGAGAGGATATATACAATTTTTCGGCACCTCTTTCTCTTGCCCAGTGGGCAGCCAGTTCAAACAAGCTTCTGCCAATCCCCTGCCCCCGCATATCCGCCGAAGCATGAATGCTGGATAAGTCAAGATATTCTTTTTTTGTTCCCACCGGTATACCCCGCACTGATGCAAACCCCTTCAGTACATCATCCGCAAAAGCACCGAATACAACTCCGCCCGTACTAATATTAGTCCTTAAGCACTTGACCAGAAACGCAAAATCATCTTCATCCCAATCATCAATAAATGCAATATCTTTAATTACCCATTTATCCTCTACTTTTCGCCAGCATTTGGTTACTTCCTGACGGCGCACAAAACTCTTAAATAAATCCGTATTGATTTCATCATGCTGCAAGCTTTTAAATTCCATCCTATTCTCCTCTCAAAAAGGCTTCCCGCCATTAAGCCATCCCTTTTCTTTCCAGTACTGGGTATCCCTGTAAAGTAAACTGCCGGCTTCATATCCTCCGATCATTTTACCCATCAGCGGAAATAAGAATTTAATGGCCATTCTGGGTCCTAATCTGTCAATGTTCATCATATTTTTTGCAAATTTTTGAGCCTTTCGAGTAAGCTTTACCGTGATCTTTCTCCTTGTTTCCTCTGATACATGCTCCCATCGCGAAGCTCTAAGGGCCACACCAAAGCTGTATATCCGCTTTACACCCCAGTACTTGGCATTCTTTTTCAGGGTTCCCAGAGATGTCTTTACACCCGTTCCTGCCGCCGTGGTAATTACCATCGCAATTTTACCAAACATTTTTTCATTAGGCCGGTGCGCTATCCACAAATAACACATATGGTCAAACAGGCTCTTGATGGCACTGCTGGCATCCATGGCGTAAACCGGGCTTGAAAGGATCATCCCATCCGCCGTCATTATTTCCTTCACTATGGGCTGGACCAGGTCTGCATGAGGGCATTTGTCCTCGCCTTTTTCAAAGCAGTTAAAGCAGCCCAGGCAGATATGGGGCATATCCCCCGGCAGGGTAAATTCGATAAAATCCACATCCATTTCCTGCTGTAAATTTTCCTTGAATATCCGAACACAATTATATGTACTTCCTTTTCCCGGATTACTATATATAACAACCACTTTTCTATTTCTCATAAGCTATTCCTTTCAAAACCATATCCACCAGGCCATAACAGCTTTTCTTACAAGTTTTCTCTCATAAAGCATAAATTATTTTCAGTAAAATGTCAAAAAAATACCGCAGACTTTTGCATGAAAAATCTACGGCATAATTGGTTTTCTATTACTTTTTGGGATTATCCTGCATATCGTTTGCTTTCTTATGTCCGGCCTTTGCTTTTCCCTGGATTTCCGGAACCGGTTCTACCTCATTTTTAGGCTTTTTTGTTTTTTTGTTGCTTTCCGTTCCGTGGGGCTCTTTGGGGTCGGGCCTTCTCATACCTGCTTTAGCCATAATTCACCGCCTTTATAAAATTCTTTTCTTTACTATGGTTTGCATTATATTATTTTTTATACCTTTTAATAATAGATGAAGCTGTGAATAAAGTATGTTATAATAAGTTATTATGATAATCTTAACTGGCTAAAGGAGAATTCAATATGCAGGCAATTATGGAACCGCTTTTTGAAATATTTTATCTGATCTGTGTTATAACACTGGGTATTTTAATCGTTCGGCTGTCAAAGGGCAACCGGCAATATTTTATTTTCGGTATTATGGCCATGGTCCTTGGCGGTGGGGATGCTTTTCACCTGATTCCGCGCATCTATGCCCTTTGGACTGACGGTACCGCCAATCATGCTGCTGCTCTTGGGTTTGGCAAGCTGATCACATCCATTACCATGACCATCTTTTATATCTTACTGTATTACGTCTGGAAACAGCGTTATAACAAAAAAAAGACCACCGGACTTACTGTCATGGTCTTCATTCTTGCCGCTGCCCGCATTGTTCTTTGTCTGTTTCCCCAGAACCGTTGGCTTTCCGCCGATGCTCCTCTTTCCTGGGGGATTTACCGGAATCTGCCTTTTGCCGCTCTGGGTGGTGTTATTATCGTATTATATTATCTTGAAGCGAAACGGAACTCGGACCAGGTTTTTCGCTTTATGTGGCTGGCAATCACCCTCAGCTTTGCTTTTTATATCCCGGTTGTGCTTTGGGCAGACAGTATTCCGGCTATCGGAATGCTGATGATTCCCAAGACCTGTGCCTATTTGTGGATAGTCTGGATGGGATACTTTAGTGTAAAAAAACAATAACTTATACTTCGGCGTTTATCATTATTATTTTCCTTATGTCAGCATCTGTCTTTCCGATGCATATATCTTAACAATTGCCCTGATACTGATTATTGCCAAGCTCAAAAAAATTACATAAGAAATAATATAAAACCAGGGATTTGTCATGCATTTTGCATCATCCGGATCACCGTTCATCACATATACCTTCACGGTACTGTTCTGATCCTTTTTGATAAACTGCCCGGCCGTATCAATAAAATGATACCGTCCCTCTTCATCTGTCAGAACCACTTTTCCGTCCTTGGCCTCTACAATTACTGCTTCCCCGTTAAAGTAGTAATTCAGGTCATCAATCACAAGATAACTTAGTATAACGATGCAAAATATCCCCACAAACGCCAGTACCTTCCATATTTTTGAGTGATAACCTGCATCCTCTTTTTCATACTGCTGTATCCATCTGTCATCATCATCCATTACTTTTCCTCCTATCCCAAATCCGGACATGCAAGCAAAGAAATAAACTCTGCTGCTTTCCCATCTGTTTCAAAAAGTATGATTTCATTATCCCCTTCCCGCAGCAAAGGTCCCGGTATGTATAAGCGCTTCTGGGGTCCAATTTCCCAAAACCGGCCAATGTTAAATCCATTCACGAATACACACCCTTTTCCCCATCCGGCAAGATCCAGAAAGGTATCCGCTTTTTCTTCCACCATAAACATACCACGGTAAAAAGCCGGTGTATTCTCCTTATATTCTTTAGTAAAATCAACCTTTTCCATATTATCCAGCGGCAGCGGGTACTGCTTCCAGCCATTGTGCATATGTCCGTTAATCTGGACACAATGGTCAATGCCTTTTCGTTGTCTTTCCATCCGCGGCCCGAAATTGACCCGCCCCATATTTTCCACTAAGATATCCAGATTGGCCCCTATTGTAAACTCGGCCTTCAGTTCTTTTTCCTCCAGCAGCTCCCGATCATACAGAATTGCCGTGAGCTTTTCTTCTACCAGAATATGAGCCCGGTCATTGGCCTCCCATAAACGGATTCTTTCAATATTTTCTTCAGTCTCCAAGGTGGTATGATATAAAATATAACCATAGTTTTGACCCAACTTTTCCATACACTGCGTAAAAGGACTTTCCACCGGTGTCGAAATGTCTTCCAATACCGAAAAAAGACTTACCTTTTCCCTGATGGAAACAGTTCCGTATGACTTTCGTTTTATTTGGGTGGAAAATTCCACTTCCGGTATCTTCGTATATTTTGCGATAATCTCCTGGTATCTCCGGTATTTCTCAGTGATCTGGCCATCCTCCGTCAGCACGCCGTCATAATCGTAGGATGTAACATCGGGGGTCAATTCATCATAGTAATTGGAACCATTCATAAAACCAAAGTTCGTTCCGCCCTGGAACATATATATATTCACATGCCCCATTTCCAGCATCTTATCCAGATCTTCTGCACTTTTCTCAAGGTCACCGGTCATATGCCCGCCATTGCCCCAGTGGTCAAACCAACCCACCCAGAATTCCGCGCACATCAGCGGACCGCCGTCTGTATATTCTTTCAGAAGCTGAAACCGTTCCTCTGTACGGGAGCCGAAATTCCCCGTGGGCAATGTTCCCGGAAGCCGCCCCCCTCTGATGTTTTCGGCAAAAGGGCCGTCCGAAGTCACCAGCGGAACCTTGATTCCCCCCTGTATCATCAGCCTTCTGATGGCCTCCATGTATTCCCGGTCGTTGGCATAATAGCCATATTCATTTTCTACCTGCATCATGATCACCGGACCGCTGTTGGTAATCTGCCAGGGCGCAAGCATCGGCAAAAGCTTCCGGTAGTACTCTTCCACATGTTTTAAGAAGGGCTCATAACTCACCCGTAAACGCATACCGTCCTCAGCCAGCAGCCATGCCGGCAGGCCTCCGAATTCCCACTCTGCGCATATGTAAGGAGAAGGTCTGATAATCACATACAAACCCAACTCCTGAGCAATTTTTATAAAAGAGATAATATCCGTCATTCCCTCAAAGGAGAACTGACCTTTCCGCGGCTCATGTAAATTCCACGGCACGTATGTTTCCACGGTGTTAGCCCCCAACGCTTTCAGCTTTTCCAGCCGGTCACGCCAGTACTCGGGGACAATCCGAAAATAGTGAATGGCGCCGGAAATAATATGCAATCTTTTATCATCTAAATAAAAATCATCTTTGATCTTAAACTGACCCATCTTATCTTCTCCGCATAATAAATTATGTTAAATTTTGTAAAGGGAGTGCCCACTCCCTGTTAAGAATAGCACTCCCTTTACGGCTTTTCAATCTTTATTTATATAAGGCATCAAACTGTGCCTGTAATGCTGCTGTAACCTCTTCAATACCTGCTTCTTTTAATGCTTTCTGCATTTGTGCTACAATATCTTCCGCTGTACCATTATATTTGCCAAAGGAAATCTGCTTTGTATAGTTTGTATAAACCTCATTGACATTTTGAATCTTTGCCTGAATGTCGTCTACCTCAGGAACAAACTGGCCATATGGGTAGTCAATTTTGAGCTTATCATACTCCGCATACAGCGCATCAATTGCTTCCCAATTTCTAGTAGCATCTTTAATCTCCAGGTCATCATTACGTCCCCACCAGTAATTGGTTGTTCCGTTAATATTATCCGTATCCTGATTATATCCTTCCGGCTCAATACGAAGCCCTTCTGCATTAATATCATAAGATACACCCTGCATACCATAGCATAACAATTTATAGCACTCCGGATCGTTTCTGAGTAAGTCATAAACCATCAGTGCTCTTTCCGGATTTTTACTTGCTGCCGACACTGCCATAGCACCATGAGTAATAGAAAGTCCTACAACATTCTTTGTTTCTTCACCAAAGTAGAAGAAACCGGATTCTGCATCGGGATCATCCGCATAAATAGTATTTGCCGCTGTATGACTGCAAAGGTCTGTCCAGGTCTGGGTATGATGTTGTTCTGCTGCAACGCGTCCTACTCTGTAATCATCTCTGTTCTGGGAAGCCGTATTATTCAAAACATCAGTCTTCCACACACCGATACTATCCCATTCCTTCATTAATTTGGCATAGGAAACCATCATATCTGTCTCTGTATAAGCGGGTGTGACAATTGTATACAGGTCATCCTTTGTACCGCCCCATAAAGCACCCGAGCAGATACCATCAACAGGAACAAAATTACTGTGGGAAGCAATCCAGCCATTGGCCATCTGTGCATAATGGGTACCGTCTGAATCCCATGGAATAATATCCGGATAGGCTTCCTTAACGTACTTAAAGTAAGTTGTCATATCTTCCCAACTGTGAACACCATTGGCAAGGCCGGCTTCTTTCGCCCAGTCAAGACGATATGTGTATCCATGATTGGTCCACTGTGCATAATTGTCTTCAGGCATCAAGTAAATATTGCCATTATACTTGCATAATTCCCAACGATCCGCACTTACACTTTCCCACGTCTTGGGTGCATATGTCTTCAGCATATCATCGGAAAGCTCAAGAAAAGCTCCATTTTTGGAGTTGGGCCATGCATCCAGCCAATCGGAAGCAGTACCAACCAGATCTACAGTTCCATCCATCTGTGACAAAGTCAGATTATAATTGGAAAGATAATCTGTCCATCCAATAAAGTAAATCTGCAGCTCAGCATTCACCTTTTCCGTAAGAATTTTGTTAAGTTCTGCCAGTGTTTCGTCTAATACCGCCTGTGTTCCCGATGGCTTATCGCCTGTTGTCATATAAGTGATTACCACATGTTCCGACGTGTCAATGGCACCGGCATCCGCTGCTGCATCAGCCGCAGTGTCACCCTTTGCTGTTTCCTTTGTTGTTGAACTCTGTGCATTATTGGTATCCGTAGAGCCGGAAGAACCACATGCCGTCAGCCCTGCAACCAAACCTGCCACCAGTAATAACGCCAATAACCTCTTTTTCATATTATACCTCCTTATAATTTGTGTATTTTAACTCTGTACATAGTATAAACTCCGTATACAGAGCAATAACCTTATCCGGATCAGCCTTTTACGGCACCTA
Source organism: Lachnospiraceae bacterium (assembly GCA_031555615.1). Lineage (GTDB taxonomy): Bacteria > Bacillota > Clostridia > Lachnospirales > Lachnospiraceae > UBA935. The sequence goes on from JAVBUF010000066.1 coordinate 19,593, forward strand.
CTGTAATACCACTGATAAAATATTTCTGAATAAACGGATATAAAAATATAATGGGTCCGGTAGCAAGCACTGCGTTTGCCATTTTTACACTTTCCGTCGGAATATCCGATACTACAACAAACTGGCCGGCCACTGAGTTTTTCAAGGCATCAATCTTGTTTACCACTTCATAAAGTGTATACTGTAATGGTTTTACGTCTACCCTCGAGCTTAAGAACAATGATGACTGATACCACTCATTCCAATATCCCAAAGCAATAAATAAACCAATCGTTGCCAGTGCCGGCTTTAGCATGGGAAGAATCAGCGATACAAATATTGTCATATCTCCTGCCCCATCAATTTTTCCCGATTCCGTAATTTCATGAGGTACTGCTTTTACGAAATTTTTCATTAAAATAATCAGCCACGGTGTCATCAGCAATGGAAGTAATACTGCAAAATAACTATCCTTGAGTTGATATGTTTGGGTCATCAACAGATAATACGGTGCAAGACCTGCCGAAAACAGACTTGTAAAATAAATATAGAAGGAAATTGCATTTCGAAAAGGATAATCCCTTCTTTGCAGCACATAGCCTGTCATTGCGATAATAGATAATCCTATGGCAGTTCCAGCCAGCGTTAACATTATCGTAAGTACATAGGACTTCCAAATACCGCCGCTCTTGCACACCATGTCATATGCCTGCAACGTAAATTCCTTGGGAATCAGCTTAACACCCTCGGCACGAATGACCATTTCAGACGTAAATGAGCTTCCTACGATGATCAGAAACGGAAAGATACACGCCAATGCATATACGGTAATTACAACATATCCAAATCCTCTGATCAGTTTATCTGAAGTTCCAAGCTTAATCTTCGAGCTATGATTGTTATACTCCTTTTTATTGTTCATGATTACCTCCGCTCCGTTTAAAATAAGGAATAATCCGGTTCAATTTTCTTTACGATATAATTTACAAGCATAACAATAGCAAATCCAATTACTGACTGATACAGACCAACCGCAGATGCTGTGGAAAAATTGAAATCTGTCATGGTTGCCCGATATACGAAGGTTTCAATAATATCGGTTGTGCTGTACAGTAACGAGTTGGTGCCGATAATATTGTAAAACAACCCAAAGTTCCCTTTCACAATTCCGCCTAATGCAAATAATAGAAGAATAATAATCGTGGGTTTCAGACTGGGTAATATGATATAGCGAATTCTTTGAAATCCGTTGGCCCCGTCAACCTTTGCCGCTTCAATCATTTCCGTATCAATTCCCATTATTGCCGCAAAATAGACTACCGAATTATAACCTGTCTGCTGCCACAAATATATGAGAACAAGAAGCACCGGCCAATTCCCCGGTGATGCATAAGGCTGCCATTTCTCAAGCCCCAGGTTTACCAGAATGCTATTCACAAAACCGGTATCATAGTTTAACAAATTATAAATTAGAACACCCACCAAAACCTGGGAAATAAAATAAGGCAAGAACATCATTGTCTGTGAAACCTTTTTAAACCACCTTGATCTCATTTCATTAAGCAAAATTGCCACAAATACTGCCAATAAATTTCCAAGCAGAATGAATGCCAAATTATAAAGAATCGTGTTTCTTGTTAAGGACAGTAATTTTCCGGATGTCTGAAGAAACTCAAAATTCTGCATACCTACAAACTTACTTCCAAAAATCCCATCCCGGTAGTTATACTTAACAAACGCAACATAAATGCCCGGTAATGGCATGTAACTAAATAAAAAGAAAAAAATAATTGCCGGAAGACACATGAATGTCAACACTCGGTATTTCCAGAGGGTCTGAAAAAAATTCATTCTTTTTGTCTGCACTTTAGGAACGACTTGTTGCTTTTTTCCCATCATCCTTTATTTACCTCGCTTTTCATTCATTGTATGCATATTGCCTTTTTGAAATCGGTTTCATATTTATATTTAATCATATTTACACAAAATCGTCAACAGTTTTTTGAAATCGGTTGCGTATTTGTATTATATTACATATTTCATTTTGTTTTTATATCTATATTGTACAAATAAAAAGATGACAAAAAAGCTTATTCGTGTTATTACTTATATTCTTTAGATACAAAAGCAGTTTTATGACATTTATTTTGCAACCGATTTCTTACTGGCGCAAAAAAAAGAGCCCGGTCTACCTTCCGTTCTCTTTTTTAGCTATATTAAGACATGATATTCACTAAAGCACATTTCTTTCTAGCCTTAGCAGAATCTCATGTCTTGGCTACTCCACTGGAATCTCTCACCACTAATGTGGGTGAAACCATCTGCAGTCTGGCTACTTCGTTACCTTCAATAACCGCAATTGTTGTATCGATCAGCATTTTGCCAAAAATCTCGTAGTTGTAATCAATGCTGGTCAAGCGGGGCATCATCAATTCAGCAATATAGGTATTGTCATAGCTGACCACAGAAATATCCTGCGGAATCTTCAGATTATGTTCTCCAATACTCTTTATGATTCCCACTGCCGAAAAGTCATTGATGGCTATTACCGCTGTCGGGATATTCCCCTTCTCGAACATTTTATTCATACTATCATAGCCGGCCTTATAACCATATCCGTCCTCGTTAGCGATAAACTCAGGCCGCAGGTCAATCTTATATTTTGCCAGCAGCTGTTTATACCGCTGCTGCTTTTCAAATGTAGATGTTACGTCTAATCTTCCGCCAATCAGGGCTATTTTGGTATGGTTTAAGGATACCAGATGCTCCATCAGCAAGTCCATCGTCTTCATGGCATCAATAGTAACCCGGCAGCAGCTTGTTCCGTCCAGTTTTCCGGTCACTACCATGGGAATTTTGTTCAACAACTGATTTACTTTCTCAACATATTCTACCGAAGTAACCAGATCATCCACACGGCCGCCCATCTGGATAATGGCATCGACCCGCTGTTCCTCCAGTTTCCCCAGCAGGATTTCCTCCTGCCTGGTTTCTCCGAAGGAATTGCAGAGTAATACCGTATATCCCCGCTCAGACGCGGCAATCTCACATGCGGCAAACAGCTCCGCATAATAGGGGTTACGGACATCTGCTGCGATAATGCCGATGGTTTTACTTTTAGCATCGGCCAGACTGCGGGCAAGCGCATTTGGCTTAAAATCATATTTTTCAATTAATCGCAATACCCGTTCCTTTTTTTCCGAACGGACATTGGCATTGCAGGTCAGCACACGGGAAACCGTTGATGCCGAAACCCCTGCTTCTCTGGCAATGTCATATATTGTAATTGGCTTACTATCACTTTGTTTCAGGTCAACCATGCTTGAACCTCCCCTTCATCTTGAAACCGCTTTCCATTATTTCATTTTATCGACATAAGATGCGGATGTCAAGGCACCAAAAAGGATTTCTTTAGACCTGCTTGGTTTTCCATTTTCCCGACCGGAAACGATGCCAGAACAGCAGTCCCCGAAACAGTTCATCCATCATAAAGGCCAGCCAACAGCCGGCCAGTCCCATCCCTAATTGAATTCCCAGAATATAGGAAAACAGGATACTCACCAGCCAGCAGGAAATCGTCGAAACTACCATCGGGAAAAAGACGTCTCCCGCTCCTTGAAGAGAACTGTTTTCCACATGGTTAAAGGCCCTCCCCAGTTCCACAAAAATATCAATAAATAAAATAAGTCTGGCCTGTGTAATAATTTCGGGATTAGAAGTAAACATTCCCAATAGCGGCTGGTAAAACATTAACATTAGTACCGACAGGCACAAGTTCAGCACAACTGCAATCCTTAAAACCTGCTGGTTCAGTTTATAGGCTTTTTCATGCTCCCCTGCTCCTGCCATCCATCCAATCAGGATGGCGGTTGACATGCCCAAAGCCATTCCCACCACATACACATAAAATACAATCGAGGAGATATAAATCTTGGTCGAAAGAGCCGTAGTTCCCAATATTGCCAAAATCGAGGTGGAAATCACCTGTGACAGTGAGTAGGATAGGGAACTGAAACCGCCGGGCATCCCTACTTTGAGAATAGGAACAATACAGCGCAATGTCTTAAGCGACTTCTTCCGCATCTGGCCGCCAACTCCGGTGACATACAGAGCTACCATGATGGCAGCAAAAGCAAGAATATGGCTGATAACGTTGGCAACCGCCACTCCTCTGGTGCCATATAGCGGTATTTCTACCGGCCGGTATATGATCAGATAGTTCAGTCCGGCATTCAGGACATTCATAAAAAGCGAGACGCCTACCGCTACCCTGGGTTTACCATAGCTCCGCAGAACAGCCGAAGCCGCTGACAGCACTCCCTGGAATACAGAAAATCCAATACAAAGCCGGAAGTACTCCACCGCCATGGACAGAACCTCCCCCTCCAGATGCAGCAGCCCCATCAGCGGTGCTGCAAAATGGGCCAGCATCAAACCGCAGACACTGCTTAAAAGTCCGCCAAAAATCAGGGCGGAAAATGCTGCATCGGTAGCCCGTTCCCCTTCTTCTGCCCCCAACCGGTGACTGATAACAATGGAGGCTCCACCGCTTACCACCGCATAAAAGGTAAAGATCAATCCAATCACCTGGTTAGCAGCCCCTACCGCGGCTACCGCTTCATCCGAATAACGGCCCAGCATCAGAGTGTTCACTGTTCCCATCAGATTCATCAATAATTGTTCGATGAAAAGCGGAAAAAACAATCCCTTTAGGGTCATACTGCCCTTGGCGGTCTGAATGCAGGTTACCTCCGGATCAATCCAGTTCCATTTCATTGACTTCTCCTCCGGGAATATCACTTTCTATTTTAATTGTAATTTTTCCGTTACCCGTCCTGCGTATATATCCAGCCAGCATACCCTGAAAGGTTTTACGTTCTCCCAATGTATAAGGTGTAACATCCGCCAAATCACCGTTATCCAGACCTGCCAGTTCACCCCTGCCGGAAACGCTGATCCTGATCATATGATTATCCCAAACAGCAATCCGTTCTTCTTCATCCTGTATGGTTACGAGGATCTGGTACAGATAGCCAATCTGCTTTGATGCTTGTGCAAACGGCCAGTCCTCAAGCACATCCCCTTTCTGCCAAAGCTCACAGTGCAGCTGATGGGCATTACCGGTGCTAGTAAGGCAATCCGTCAACAGAACTGCTCCCGCTTCATCCATTCCCCTGGCTTCCAAAATCCCGAAACTGAATTTTATTTGAAATTGGTAACATCCATCTCTTAACTCCGGCTTCTCCTGTACTTCTTCTCCGTTCAGGAATAATGCCACCTGAGGCAGGTTGGTATAGCATTTGATGATAATCTGCTCTCCTTCCGCATAATTCCATGATTCGGTCATGGGAATCCAATCCTCCGTCTGCCCGTCAGCAGACCGGGTGGCCAGATGAAGCAACGGCTCTTCACACCAAAACGCTTTCCGCCGGTAAAACTCCGGCTTTTTTAACCCGGCGCAAGTCAGGTATCCGGCCCGGGAGCCTCTGATCGGCCAGCCGTGTGCTTCTCCAAGGTAATCAATTCCGGTCCATAAAAACTGTCCGCTGATATAAGTATTATCTTTTACGGCCAGCCATGCATCATGGCGGTGGGAGTTCTCACTTCCCAGAAAGGGCTTTTCAGGAAACCGGCGGTGATCAGCTTCATATAAATGCTCCTTATAATTGTAGCCCACCACATCCAGAGAATCAAAAAGACCAAGTTCGGAACTCAGCTCCGGAAAAGCTGCCGCCAGGGTTACCGGTCGGGTGATATCCTGGGTCCTGACGATAGCACTTAGTTTTTCGGCAATCACCGTCAGCCTTTCAGCATTAGGTTTATTACTGTCGTATCCTCTTTCTTTCTCCGGTTTATTAGCATCATTATTGCCAGTCATGGTTTCAAACATGGGATGGCAATACGGATCATTGGGATAGTCAATTTCGTTGCCGATGCTCCACAAAATAATCGATGGATGGTTTCTGTCACGTCGTACCATGGCCTTTAAATCCGCTTCATGCCACTGCGGAAAGTCCTCGAAATATCCCTGGTGCCTGGGGGGATATACATTGTGTCCGGTAGACCATTTGTTTTTGGCATTCTCCCACTCATCAAAGGCTTCATCCATCATTAAAAATCCCATTCGGTCACAAAGTGCATACAGTTCCGGCATATGGGGATTATGGCTGCAGCGGATGGCATTGCATCCACTCTCTTTCAGTATCTCCAGACGCCGCTGCCATACTTCCTGTTTCATGGCTGCCCCCAGACAACCTCCGTCGTGATGGACACAGACACCCTTTATCTTAGTTTCAATACCATTCAGGAAAAATCCCTTTTCTGCGTCAAAACAGAAACTCCGTATACCCACCATCTCTTCCTGTACCAGATATTCCGCCTCCCCCGGCACGGTATAAAAAGTTTTCAGTTTGTAGAGATGGGGATTCTCCGGCGACCATAAATCAGGATCTGAAACCACACCCGAAAGGGTAACCTCACTACTTTTTTCTGCTTCAACAGCAGCTTTTGTTTGCATGATAACAGATGTTTCATCGCTTTCCTTCATCAAGACACTTCTGACATTTAGTGACACAGCTTCGTTCCTTGTATTTCGGATTTCCTGCTTTATTGATATAAAAGCTTTATTCCCTTCTACTTTTTCGGTGGAAAAGAAGATACCATATTCCTCCGGATGCACGGATTCTTCTACAGTAATTGCAACCTTTCTGGTAATACCACTCCCAGTGAACCACCGGGAATCCGCAATATCGGTATGAGTCACCTTTACACAAATGACATTTTCCGCTTCGCCAAAATTGAGAAAAGAAGAAAGATCATAGGAAAATGTGGTATAGCCATTGGGGCGTTTTCCTAGATAATAGCTATTGCACCATATCTGACTGTTTTTGTAAACACCGTCGAAAACTACTTTGATACACTTTCCCCGATATTCCTCGGGCAGCGAAAATGCCAGCCGATACCAGCCGATACCTCCCGGTAAATATCCGGTTCCGCTGGAATGGTTCACCGAAAATGGGGCCTCCACCGACCAGTCGTGAGGAATCATAACCGTTCGCCAGGCTTCGTCATCATAGCCTTTATACCAGGCTTCTTCACATTCGCCGAGATGAAATTTCCAATTTTCATTGAGATTTATTGTTTTCATTAAAATACCTTCCTTTTTGATTATTTCATAGCTAAATGATAATCAAAAAGAAAGGTGTAAGGCAATAGATTATAAAGACTCTTTTTATCTAAAAGCGACTTTTATATGATTTTTGTTTTGGCATAGGCCGCCGGTGGTACTCCCACATGCTTTTTAAAAACCCGGTTAAAATAGTATTCATCGGGGAAACCTACTTTTTCTCCCACTTCCCCCATCCGCATAGGCGTATTGATAATTAGTATTTTAGCATGATTGATTCTTACCTTAGTAAGATATTGAAATATGGTTTGTCCAATGGCTTTCTTAAAAATACGATTCATATAGTCAAAATTTTTGCCAAATTTTACTTCCAGCAAATCTCCTGTAATTTCCTGTGCATATTCTTTGTTGATCCATTCCAGGATCTCCTGCACCTTGGTATAATATCCCGGCAGCTGTTTACTATATTCTTCCTGCCAGGCTGTGACGAAGCTGCGGGATATCTCAATGAACGCTTCTTGAATCCGCAGGGCACACAAGACTTTATGATTCTCCAGAGAATGGTAGTTTTCCTGGATGGCCTGCTGGACCAGAACCTCTATTTTTACCCAGTCCGCCTTATTGGGCATATGCCAGTATTTAGGAAGATACAGCAAATTATCTTCGCATTTCTCATAAGAAAACGGATTGCTTTTCAAGGTATCCTGTCTTGTATGTAAAAGCCGCTTCATAATTTCATCTCCCGGCTCCTGTATCAGTCGGAATTCCGGATATGAAAAATGTATATAATAGTAGTCACATTCGGTGGCCTTCAGCCCTTCATGAGTTCTGTCCTTATCTAAAATGCAAAAGTCCCCCGGTTTAAGCGTGAGTATTTCTCTATCCTCTCGCAAGCGCATTTCTCCGTGCTTAATGATATAAACTATGTACTCCCCAGCCTTTCTTTTGGTATGGATGTAGGGAGGGTTGATAATGGTCTGATCCACAAACCGAACCCTGATCAGGCCATCTGAAGGTATACAGTAAAATTCCTGGGGTGTCATGGATAAACTCCTTTTTATGTCAAAGCGTGATCATTTTTCAGCAGCAGGCTAATCTGTTCATAAATATTTTCAAGCTGTTCTTTTGTGGGAATATAATTAATTTTGATGCCTTCCGTACATAAATGAAATCCACATGCTTCCAATTCTTTTTCAATAAGAGAAATACTCTGCCCACCCCAGCCGTAGGAACCAAAGGCAAAGGTTTCCCTGTTTTTGGGCGATAATCCCTTCAAATAGCACAGAAAGCCGGCTACACTGGGCATCATTTGATTATTCAGGGTAGGAGAACCCACGGCAATATACTTACTGGTCAAAACCGCCGGAACAATGTTAGAATGATGATTCTCCTTTAAGTCGTACAGTCTGGCCGGAATTCCATTGCCCGCAAATGCATCCGCAATCACCACCGCCATTTTTTCGGTCGAATGCCACATACTGTCATATACGATCACAGCACCTGTTTCCGGCTGATTATCGCTCCATTTTTCATAAGCATCCAGAATCTCTGCGATATGCTTCCGCCAGATCACACCATGGCTGGGGGCGATCAACTCTATATCCAGACCTTTAACAATCTCCCACGCACTATGAGCCTGCTTTCCATAGCACATAATAATATTGGCATAATATTTTCGGGCTTCTTCTATCACCACCGCGATATCCGTTTCATCGTCAAAGCGTTCTGTGGTTGCCAGGTGCTGGCCAAAAGCATCATTGGAAAAAAGTATTTTTTCTTCCGGACAGTACGTTACCATATTGTCTGGCCAGTGCAGCATGGGCGTTGCCACAAAAGATAAGGTTCTTTTACCCAGAGACAGCGTGTCATTGCTCTTTACCGGAAGATAATGATCACCCCCGTAATGGGCAGTAAGCCCCTTCACACCATTCGGCCCGCTGGTATAAACAGCCGCATTGGGGCAGCGCTTGCAAATGGCCGGCAAAGCCCCGGAATGATCCATTTCCACATGATTGGAAATAATAATATCAATAGCCGCAGGTGAAATAATATCTGAAATCCTGTCCATCATTTCATCGGTAAAAGATGCCTTTACGGTATCAATTAAAGTAATCTTTTCATCTATTATCAGGTAAGCACCATATGTGGACCCCCTGCCGGTTTGATAGCCATGGAAATTTCTGATATTCCAGTCAATAGCTCCAACCCAATAAATTCCTTCTTTAATCTGTACTGCTTTCATAGTTCCTGGTCCTTTCTTTCTGTCATAAATTTCTTATCGAATATACTTGCTGATTTTTTCCTGCATATCCTTTGCGTCAATGGGTTTTGAAATATGGTCATTCATGCCGGCTGCAAGACATTTTTCCACATCTTCCCGAAAAACATTGGCGGTCATGGCAATGATTGCCACGGAAGCCGCATATGGGTGCTTCAACGCCCGAATTGCCCTTGTAGCCTCGTACCCGTCCATATCAGGCATTTGCACATCCATCAGGATCATGGCGTATTTTTCGGGATTGCGGCTGAACATCTCCACGGCCTGCTTGCCATTTTCCGCTGACTCTGTCCGTATTCCCAGTCCTTCAAGCAGGACGTTTACAATTTCTCTGTTTATCTCAATATCTTCTGCCAAAAGGATGGTTTTATCCGAGTAGTTTTGCAGCTGCTGCCGATTGTCCTCTTCCTGGGCGCCGCCCCGCAATATAATATCATTGATAGCATCCACGATTGTTGAGAAAAATAAGGGTTTCGGAACAAAGTGAGTAATCCCCAAAGCCTGTGCCTCTGGTTGAATATTGGGCCATTCAACGGATGATGTCATAATCACTATCGCATTTTCACCCAGTATTTCTTTCAGCCCTTGGGCAACATTGCCTTTTTTTGTTTCCTTCATATTCCATTCAATGAACACTACATTATACGGCTGGTTAATCTTTTGACTCTTTTTGGCCATGGTCAGTGCTTTGCTGCTGCTCTTTGCCAAATCGCAGGCAATACCGGATTTTTCCATCGTATGAGAAAAGAATTCAAGAACATTGAGCGAATCATCCACCACCAGAATTCGTAATCTGTTTTTTTCAACAGCTGGTGAAAGTTGGGGAGATACTTCGGCAGACTCACCCCTTTTTAACCGGACTGTAAAAATAAAAGTAGATCCTTTGCCGGTTTCACTTTCAATCCAGATATCACCGTCCATCATATTCACAAGCTTTTTGCAAATCGCCAGTCCCAGACCGGTTCCGCCAAATCTGCGGGATGTACTGCCATCAGCCTGTTCAAAAGAGTTAAAAATCTTTTCCTGCTGTTCTTTATCCACTCCGATTCCATTGTCGGCAACTGCAATTTGCAAAACAGAATACTCCTCATTTTTTTCTAATTCAGAGGCGCTGATTTTTATCGTTCCGTTTTCCGGAGTAAACTTAACCGCATTGGACAGCAGATTGGTGATAACTTGTGACAGACGTACCTCATCCCCAATAAAAATGGGTGAAAAATCATTTTCAAAAATTACATCCAGCTGCTGCTTCTTTTCTTCTATCCGCACACTCATAACCATACAAATATCACTGAGCAGCTTTTCAATATCAAACTCAATCAATGATAATTCCAGTTTATCCGCTTCAATCTTGGACATATCCAAGATCTGATTAATAATATCCAGAAGGTTGGAGGAAGCCACATCAATCCGGTTCAGGCAATACTGCTTTCTCTCGGCATCAGCCGCCTCAATCCCGATTCTGGTCATACCCATGATGGCATTCATGGGGGTTCTTATTTCGTGGCTCATACGAGCCAAAAAGTCGCTCTTGGCCCGGCTGGCATCTTCTGCTGCGACAATTGCCGCTTCCAGCTTTTTCTGCATCTCCAACTGTTCGGTCACATCTCTTCCCACAAACAGTATACCCTCCTGCTTTCCATCCAAATCGAAAATAGGAGTTACCTGACATTGACTGATCCTTTCCTGTTTTTCTCCCCGCACCAGAAATTCATAGCTGCCTTCCGCAAAAGCTCTTTCCACCGCCTCCAGAATAACCGGTACATTCCGATAAACTTCATAAAGACTTCGGCCTACCGCCCACTCACCGTTAATGCCATACATCGAGGTACCGCCAAAAAGCGTAATCATCCGGTCGTTGTCAATACTGACCAGTACACCGTTAAAATTACGCATAACCATTTCCTGATTGGACAGGGCTTTCCTTATCTGAGTCTCCATCCGCCGGCTTTCGGTGATATCTTCTATAGTTCCCACCAGCCTGATGGGGTCGCCTTTGGAATTCCGTACAACTGATTTTACGATTTTAAGGGTTCGCAAAATCCCGCCAATTTCAATATCTTGTATATTAACAATTGGCTCAAGGGTATTCAGCGCCTGTTCATCATGTTGGCTCAATACGCGTGCTATCTCTTTGGTATTAATATCCTCATTTGTGTATCCCAGCATCTGATGACGTTCCTTTCCAACCAGTTTCAGGAAAGTATCGTTACATCCTTCCAGGACACCGGTCTCGGGGTCCTTCCAGAAAATGGAATGGTGGAGCACATCAATCACTGTCTGCAGAGTACGCTCACTCATTTTCAGATTGGCTTCCGCCATTTCTCTGCCCATGGCCGTATCCACCAGTCCGGAAAACAGCCGCAACATATCCTTGTCGCTTTCGGTCCAGCGGCGCGGTTTGAAAACATTGGAAACCCCTACAAATCCCCACACTTTGCCCTTAATATACAGCGGCATATTCAAGTGTGACAATTGCAGTTTGCCGGTATAATCCGGACTGAACTCCCCGGGCTGAACCTCTAATCCTTCGGCAGCAGTAATATCTTCTTTTTTCTGCAATATGTACTTATTTACAAAAAAACTGTTTAGCTTTTTGACGTTCATTTTTTCAATTTTAAGGCCTTCGCCTGTCCAATTGTGCACAAGGTCATAACAGTCATTCTCTTCGTCATAACGATAAATATATGCCGAATTGAAA
>JAVBUF010000071.1:0-78049 GCA_031555615.1 Lachnospiraceae bacterium
TTCCTCAAAATATCTTATACTGTTAATCATAGAGAACACCTTCCTTTGTGTGTATTTTGGTTGTCACCCATAAATACTTTATCACAAAGTGGTGTTCTCTTATATTTATTTCCCATTATCCGAATAAAATTTTACGCTAGCCCTTTGCTTCTATTGTCAAAACAGTAACTTCCCGGCCGGTTAGCTGACGGCTTCTCTGCTCCGGCTGTGAACCGCCTACGAATACCTGATAAGTGCCGGCTGCCACTTCGCACATTCCCTCTTCATTATACAAGCCAAATGCTGCAAGGGGTAAATCTATGGTTACCCTTTTGCTTTCGCCTGGTGCCAGAGTTACCTTTCGGATTCCTTTTAACTGGGCATTGGGTGTGCCGGGACGGTCCGCTTTCACATACACCTGGACGGTTTCTGTTCCTTCGAGACTTCCGGCATTGGTTATCACTGCCTTGACGGTTACGCCTTTTTCACTGATGGTGTCGGCTGACAGCTCCACATCGCTGTATGCAAATTCGGTATAGGATAGTCCATAGCCGAATGGATATAAGGCTTCTCTTGTCATATATCTGTAGGTTCGTTCGGCCATGGAATAATCGGTAAACTCCGGCAATTCTTCTGTTGTACGGTAGAAGGTAACAGGCAGCTTTCCTTCCGGATTCTTCTCGCCAAACAATACCCTGGCGATGGCTCTGCCTCCCTGGGCTCCGGGATACCATCCCTGGACAATGGCCGGAATATGTTCATCCGCCCAGTTTACTGCCAACGCACTGCCGGACAGCAATACCAGCACCACCGGCTTGCCGCTGGCATAAGCCGTTTCCAGTACTATCTGCTGCAAGCCCGGCAGATTCAGATCAGGCTTGTCTCCGCTGGCATATTGATTACCCTCATCGCCTTCCTCCCCTTCCAATCCCGAATCCAGACCCAGACAGACCACCACCACATCACTGGCTTCACATACGCCTTTCACTTCTGAGATACGATCATTGCTGATGGCCAGATCACTGACCCGATCCTTATGCAAATGACAGCCTTCCGATACCAATACCCTGATATCATCGCCAACATATTCCTGAATACCTTCCGCCACCGTAAAGTAACGGGACGCGGTTCCTTCATAATTGCCTACCAACGCTCTGCGGTTATTGGCATTGGGTCCAATGATGCCGATGGTTTTTATTTTTGTTTTATCAAGGGGCAAAATCTGATCCTGATTTTTAAGCAGCACGATACACTTTTCTGCTGCTTCCAGATTTAGCTCCTGCATTTTCCGGGAATCCACTTCTTCATAAGAAATGTCGTCAAAAGGATTCTTGCCCTTTTCATCAAAAACACCCAGCTTCATCCGGGCGGTAAAAAGATTGATTACTGCTTCGTCAACCCGCTCCTCCGGCACCATGCCTTTCCTTACCGCTTCCACCAGAAAAATAAAGAGATTGCCGCAATTCAGATCACAGCCATTGTTCATGGCCATGGATACCGATTCTACCGGGCTGTTGGTTACGCCGTGACCATCATGAAAATCTTTAATGGCCCAACAGTCGGAAACTACATGTCCGGCAAAGCCCCATTCTTCTCTTAAAATATCCTGCAGCAATTCTTTGCTGCCGCAGCAGGGCTGGCCGTTGGTTCGGTTATAGGCTCCCATAACTGCTTCCACTCCACCCTCCTGTACACAGGCTTTAAAAGCCGGCAGATAAGTTTCATACATATCCTGTTTGGACGCTTTGGCATCAAAACTATGACGGATGTCTTCGGGACCGCTGTGGACGGCAAAATGTTTCGCACAGGCGGCGGACTTCAGATAATTTTCATCATGCCCCTGAAGCCCTTCCACAAAACGTACCCCCAGACGTGAGGTCAGATAAGGGTCTTCACCAAACGTTTCATGTCCTCTGCCCCACCTTGGATCTCTGAAAATATTTACATTTGGTGACCAAAAAGTCAGACCTTTGTAAATATCGGTATCCTCATATTTTTGCTGCATATTAAATTTTGCTCTTCCCTCTGTGGCAATGGCATCTGCCACTACTTCAATAAAATCTTCGTCAAAAGTTGCGGCCAGAGCTATCGCTTGCGGGAAAATTGTTGCTGTGCCGGCCCTTGCCACTCCATGAAGAGCCTCATTCCACCAGTTATAGGACTTGATGCCCAGCCGTTCAATTGCCGGTGTGCTGTGCAGGGTCTGAAATACCTTTTCCTCCAAAGTCATCTCCGCTACCAGTTTGCGGGCACGTTCCCTGTACTCTGCTGTTTTTTCTTTGTTTCTGATCAGTTCCATTTCTGTTCCTTTCCCCTTTTATTATAAGGGTTCTTATGATATCTTAAAGTATATTTTAAAACCCTTTTAATTTCATCTGAATTTTTGCCTTCTTATTCACAAATATTGCTATAAAAACCCCTATCCCAAAATTATGGGCATAGGGGCTAATAAATTACTTGCTATTTTTTATCGATTGTAATAGTTTTATTATATACAACTTTGTGGAAAGGTGTCTATATGTTAAAAGTAAACTTTTATGATCGTGTTCCTGATGACTTATTAAAATTCGTTGTTATCGTTTCCAGACACAAAGGCAAATGGGTTTTTTGTAAGCATAAACTGCGAAACACATACGAATTTCCCGGCGGTCACCGTGAAGATGGTGAAACACCGCTGGCCGCCGCCAAACGGGAACTCTACGAAGAAACCGGGGCCAAAGAATATTTTCTCCGTCCGGTTTGTGTTTATTCCGTAATCAGTGAAAATGCGGAAAATGAATCCTTTGGTATGCTGTTTTATGCTGAAATCATCAGGTTGGAATCTTCCCTGCATTATGAAATAGAAAAAATTATTTTTACCGATGTTCTTCCTGCCCAGTGGACTTATCCCCTTATTCAACCCAGATTACTGGAATATATCCGGGAAAAATTTAATGGCGAACCCTCGATGTTATTATTTACCGTCGATAAAAAAGACTATCCCGCTGATGCCAGCGTATTTAACCGCACTGCTGTCCGCGGCTTGATTACCCAAGGGGAAAAATATGCCATGATCCACAGTAAATTTGGCGAATACAAATTCCCCGGCGGTGGTATGAACCAAGGTGAAACTTATGAACATACCTTAATCCGTGAGGTTGCCGAAGAAACCGGGTTGGTGGTGATTCCCGAATCCATACAGTATCTGGGATATGTGGAAGAAATCAGGGATGGAATGGAATGTGATGTTTTGAAAATGACCTCCCATTACTACCATTGCCAGGTGGAAGACCGGCTCGTTCCCCGGAATCTGGATACTTATGAAGCTGATTATGAGTATCGGCTGGAATGGGTAACTTTAGGCGAAGCTATTCAGAATAACGAGAACATTAAAGACACAACGCGCATCCCCTGGACTGAGCGGGATACGCGTATGATGCAGTACTTGATTACTGCCACTCCAATATTACTTTAAACAAATCCCCATCTACCTGGGTTGTTAGTGTCCCCTTCTGCAATTCCGTAAAGCTTCTGGCGATGGCCAGCCCCAGCCCGGATCCTTCGGTATTTCTGGCTGAATCCCCCCGCACGAACCGCTCGGTTAGGTAATCGGAATCCACCTGCAGCTCTTCACAGGAGATATTCTTCAGTTCAATCCGGATTCCTTTTTCGGTCTTCACGGCATCAATATAGACTCTGGTCCCTTTCATTGCATAATTTAAAATATTGTTATATAGATTCTCAAATATCCGATAGGTTTTCTGGCTGTCTAGAGAAAGGACTATTTTTTCTTCCGGCAGATTCCAGCGAAACAGCAGTCCCGATTCCTCTATTTTATCCGAAAGCTCGTTGCGGACCTGCTTCATCAGACTGATAATATCCACATTCACAATATTCAAAGTGACATTATCGCTGTTGGCTTTGCTGATTTCAAATAAATCCTCAATCAGCACCTTCAGCCGCAGGGATTTCCGTTCCAGCGTTTCAATATATTCTTTCTGCTCCTCGGGCGTTATCTTTTCGTCCTTCAGTAAATCCACATAAGTAATGATAGCCGTCAGAGGGGTCTTCAGATCATGAGATACATTCGTGATCAACTCGGTTTTCATCTGCTGGCTTTTCACTTCTTCCTTCACAGCCATCTTAAAGCCCTGCTGAATATCCACCAGTTCTTCCTGAAAGGCTTGAAATACCCCGAAGTCTCCGGTAATCTCTGCGTCCAGTTCACCCTGGGCGATTCGCCCGGTGGCTTCCAGCAACTGTCCGTACTGTTCCTGAATCTTTTTGACTGATTTCCTGATGATGAAAAACAGGACCAGCGAATAGGGAACCAGCAAAAACCATCCGTATACCCAGCAAAGACTAATCAGCGCTAAAATAAAGAAATTGGCAATAACAATGTTTCTGATCCTTTTCATCATATTTCCGCCCAAGTCGGCGCGCATTAAATAGTAATAGCTCTTTTTGATATATTTTTTACCGTATCCAAATAAATGACCGATTAAACAGCGCTCCTTGATAAATGACCAGATTCCCATCTTCCACATTCCCACAAAAGAGGATACCAGCATAAACCATATCCCGAAGATTATCACCTGAAGGGCTCCGCCGGCCACCATAACAATGATCTGTGCCGGCTGCTGGGCAATTCCCCATTCCCGGGCCAGTGCTCTTGCTTCAAAGCCCGTATTGGTCATGGCAACGATACTGACTATATACTGTGCCACTGCCGACATCCAGATAAATATGGCCGGTATTGATATTTCCAGATGAAGCCTGAATACACTGCACTGATCCGGCCGGTATTTGAGGATATAAGGAAGCACCAGCGCTAAAACTGCTATAACCAGCAGGAATAAAGCATATACATTACCTGCTCCGGCCTCAAGGTATGCTGCATACTGCTCCCACTCTCCCTGGTAGTCCGTGTAGATGGCCGAACTGACAACCTCCAGAACACTCAGCTGCTCCGCTGTGCAGGCGTAAATAAAGCATGCATCGGTTGGGCCGGAAACGCCCATTTCCACCCATTTGAGATTCTGCTTACTATCTACGTACAGATTCCCCTGATTCTGTTTCCAATAAAAATAGTTGTCTGCAGGAGGAAGATTCCCATCAGTAAAAGCCGATAAATACTTCCTGACTGTATCTGCGTTCTCGCTTTTAGCTGTCACATAATACAAATTCCCGTTTTCATCAAACTGCATCATTACATAAAAAGCATAGTTGCTGCTTACATCACTTTTTTCAAAATAAAGATTTTCTATTTCTGTCTCAGTATTCTTATTTATTTCTTCGGTCTTCTTATCGATCACACAATAATCGATATTAGATGCATATCGGCTGAATTTTTCCTCACACTGATTAAAATACTCTTTTATGGCGGACTTCTGATCGGCCACATCATAAGGTAATTGCGTATCACTTCTGGTGCTGTAAACAGCACCGTTTGCTCCGGAATTGGTTTCCATGACCGTTTCCAGATAGGATAAATACAGTTCATCATAGGCAATATGCTTTTCCTGCTCTGCTACCTGCATATTAAGATAAGTAACGTAATTAAACTGATAAAGTGCATCCAGAAAGTCTTCCCGCTCCTGAGGAAGAACATACTGCTGTTTTACCCGATTATTAAAATAGGGATAAAAGGATATAAACCCCACCATGGCCGCTACTGACACCAATATGGTTGTTATCCATAATTTTTTATTATTGTTTTTCAATTTTGTATCCAACGCCCCACACCACCTTCAAATATTTTGGATTTTTTGGATCAATTTCTATTTTTTCTCTTATTTTCCGGACATGCACCATAATGGTATCCGTATTAATTGCTTTTTCGTTCCATATCCGCTCATATATTTCATCCGCCGAGAACACCCGGCCGGGATTTTTAATCAGCAGCTGCAGAATCTTAAATTCAATCGGGGTCATCTTCACCGGCTTTTCATCCACCATCACTTCCACGGTCTCTTCGTTTAATTCCAAACCTCCGACGGTAAATATCCGGCTGTTTTCTTCCAGTCTGGCCCCACTCAAATTTTTGTATCTGGCATAACGGCGCAGCTGGGAGTTCACCCGGGCCAGCAGTTCCAGAGGGGTAAACGGCTTGGTGACATAATCATCCGCCCCCATATTCAGACCCATGATCTTATCCACTTCCTCCGACTTGGCCGACAGCATGACAATAGGAAAGTCATACTGCTCCCGCGCCTTCATTACCATAGTGATGCCGTCCATCCGGGGCATCATGACATCCACCACCGCCAGATGAATTTCTTCGTTTTTGATAATCTCCAGCCCTTCCACGCCATCAGCAGCCTTAAAAACCCGATAGCCCTGATTCCGCAGATAAATTTCGATTCCGTCCCGGATTTCTTTGTCGTCCTCGACAATCAATATGTGATATGCTTCCATGATGTTAACTCCTGTTCTTCTGCGTGAGATGTGGAAATTCTCAGCAGCATTCTTAGCCGCTTTAAGAAATTATACTGCGAATCGGTGAAAAAGTATAGGCGGTCCTGCTGCCCAGACTTCCTCTGCTCCACAGCACTCTTTGGTACAGCTCTGCCGCCTGAGCGGCTATCTTCACTTCACTGTACTGCAAAGCCGTTTGTTTTGCTCCCGCACATAAGCTTTCATATAATCCCTGGTCAGCCAAACAGTTTCGTACGGCGGCGGCAAATTCTTCTTCCTTTTCCTCGGTCATCCAGCCGTTTTCTCCGTTACGAACCACATCCACTACCCCGCTGGCTTTCACTGCCACCACCGGTGCGCCGGCTGCCATAGCCTCCAGCAGGACGATGCCCTGGGTTTCGCTTTGGGAGGAAAATAAAAACAAGTCAGCTGCCGCGCAGTACCGGGGTACTTCTTCATTGGGCAGCATACCGGTAAAGACAATATCTTCCGCCAATCCCAGCTCGCCAATCCTTTTTTGCAAATTGCTCTTTTCCGGCCCGTCTCCCATGATCAGCATTCGAAAGCTCATGCCTTCTTCCTTCAGCCGGGCCAGGCTTCTGATCAGAAAATCCAGGTTCTTTTCCCTGGCCAGCCGGGCTGTCACACAAAAGAGATACTGCCGGTCTGAGAGAAATTGCTGTCGGATTACCTTTTTTTCTTCGGTAAAATCGCTATAGCAGCTTTCCGGCAATCCTGTTGGCAGCACTTCTACAGTACACTGGCTTTCAATCTGCTGCAGATACTGCTTCATCAAAGGTGTCGGCGCAAGCACCAGATCACAATGCCTGGTATAGGCATTAACATAATGCGGCATCAGCCGGGCCGCCCGCCTGGCCAAAGGAGGATAAGGCAGTCCGTAGTGCAGATATTGCTCGTATCTGGTATGATAAGTGAATACCAGCGGGACGTTATATTTACGGGAAAGGTAAAGGGCTGTTTTACCGATCAGCATGGGGTGGTGTACATGAATCAGGTCAAATTCTCCGGCTTTAAATTCCTGTTCAATCCGAAAGTCTATACAATTGGGAATGGCCACTCCCTCCGGCACTATTTTTCCTCTGCCTTCCCAAAGGGACGCATATCGAAAAGTTTCCTTTTCTTCCTGCTTTTTTCCGTAAAAAGGGGCAAAAACCGTTACCTCATGTCCCAACTGCCTTAGTCCTCTGCTCAGCCGCTCGATGGAAATCGGCACTCCGGCTATAAAAGGCTTATAATTATTAGTCATCATGGCTATCTTCATTTCCATCCTCCTATGCTAATATTTCCCACACCGCGTCACCCAAAAAGTATCCCGCACCGATAAAGATCAGGTTCCATACCAAAATCCCCAACGCCGAGCTCACCGTATACTTGACGAAATCCATTTTTAAAACACCTGCCGGAATGGATACCAGCGTTCGTATCATGGGTATTAATTTGGCCAGAAAGATACCGATACTGCCTTTTTTCCGAATCAAATTCAGATTCTTATCAATGGCCGCCTGCTGCCTGGGGAACCGCTTAATATATTTGTGCAGAAACACTTCTCCGCCCTTCCATCCCAAACAGTAAAGAATCCAGCTGCCCACCAGTCCTGCCGCCACTGTGATCAAAAGAGCTGCGATAAAAGGAATGTTCCCCCTTGCCGCCCAGATACCCGCCAACGGCATAATGATTCCTGCCGGAAATCCCGGCAGATTCATATATTCCAACAGGACAATAATAAAAATTGCTATTCCGCCGTATCGTGTAAAATAATCTGTTATCAATTGTACATCCATAAAAAGTCTCTTCCTTTCCTGCTAAATTGAATTATAAAATAAAGAATTTAAAATCTCAGGCAGAAAAAACGAAAGAATTTCTAAAGAAAAACGAAAAACAGCTTTCTGCCTCTATATAATAAATAACGGGGCATAAAGCTGTTCTTCTTCAAATTTCATATGGGATAATAAATCTATTCGGCACCTTTCAAATAGCTGCTGACTGCATATACGGTCTGACCATTGTAATCCAGCTGTGACCAGCCGTTATCACCGATTCCGGTGCGGGTCAATACCTCGCCATTGTGTAAGGTTCCCACCACGGTATTGGGATCAGCCGTGCTTGGCTCTGTCCGCAGATTGGTTACATCTTTTGCGGTTATATTTTCACTCACTGGGGTATATACCGGTCCCTGAGGCGGAGCCTGCTTCCCTACATCGGACATATCGGTGGTCAGATAACTGGTTACCGCATACAGGGTTTGTCCATTGTAGATGAGCCGGGACCAGCCGTTATGGCCGATGCCGGTACGGGTAGCGGTATCACCATGGGTCAGTTTGCCGACAATGCTGGCATCGTTATTGGTACTAGGTTCATTCCGCAGATTGGTTTCCTGTTTGGCTGTTACGGTTTCATTCACTTCGGTAAAGTTGATTCCCACTTCGGGATTGGCCTCCACCCGCTCAGCCGGAGTTTCATCCTTGGCAGCCGCTTCCTGACTATATCCGAAATAGGCAATATTGACATCGGTCTTTTTACTGATTCCGGCCACGGTTCCCTGACTGGTATACTGCCACATGTCATGACTTCCGCTGTAACTGGATTTGGCCGTTTGAGGATAGGCTACTGACGGATACTGGGCTACCCAGATTTTATATCTGCTGCTTAAGATATCGGTATTCCACAGAGCATTATTTTCCATTTCCCCTTTTGAGGCATAAAACATCGGTGTATAACCGCTGGCGGCAATCTGATCCAGAAAGGCAATGGCCAGATTACTTCTTGCGTTATTGTCCAGTCCGTATTGACGGCTGTCGGCAGACTGGAAATCCTCACAATTATAGGCCACCGGATAGGTTATTTTATATTTGGCGATGAGCCCAACGGTAAAATCCGCTTCCGCCTTTGCTTCCGCTTCGGTTATGGCCGAGGAAAAGAAATAGGCTCCGATCTTGATTCCATTGGCCTGGGCCTCCTGCATATTATACCGGGCCGTAGGGTCCTCACAAATAGCTCCGTTGACCTTGGTCCGGTAACCCACGCGAATCATGGCAAACTCCACACCGGAAGCTTTTACCTGGGCCCAGTCAATGGTTCCCTGATATTTGGATACATCGATTCCCAAAGATGCGTTGCTGTTTTCTCCCTGTCCTACCTTACTGACATCGGTACTGGCACCGATGCCCTGATCACCTCCGGCCATTTGTTCAGACTGGGGGTCTTCCTGATCATCCAAAGCACCTATGGTGGGCTCTAATGAAACTGCCGGTTCCGGTTCTGCTGTCTCCGGTTCTGCCGGCTCCGGTTCAGGCGTTGGTTCTTCAACCGGATCATCTATTTCTTCGGCAATAATCTCCACAGCTTCTATTTGGCCAGCCTCATTACGATTCTTGATTACCACAGCAATGATCAGGGCTATAATAACGACAATCAAAAACGCTGTTGCTCCGATAAACGCATATTTAAAAGATTTATTCATTCTTTTTCTCCATGGCCATTCCTAATGCCCCATATCCTACAAAAAACAAACTATAAGATAAGAAGGTGGAAAGATAGACACTTGTACCTACTACAAAAGCATAGGATACCGCCGGCACAAACAGCTTCACGATTTCCATCACTAAAAACAGGGTACAAATCCCCACCAGCCACCACTTAGTTGTGATTTTCCCGAACACCGTTAATAGAAAGACTGCCAGCAGCAGGGTATATACCGTTAAATCCAACCATGTATCCTGCAGCGTAAAGGTTCCCTCATAAACACTTAAATATCCGGTTTTTACCAATACCCGCAGGATAAAAACTGCCACCGGCCAGGACAACATCTTCAAATTCCTTTTCCCATACAAAAGCGTAAAGACTAACATCAGCACCGGAATACAAACCACGATCAGGGATTCTGTCATGTCAAACAGGCTTCCCCCGAAATGCATGGGAAACCGGTATGAAAACATAAATTCTCCGCCGATAATATTAATGGTGCAAAATTCAAAAAACAAAATGATAGCGGCACAAACTGCTGTTATAATGGGTAATTTAGAGCCCTCCGCTATTTTATAAACTTCTTTTTTCATAAAACTTCTCCCATCTTGCTAAAAAACTTTCATATCATTCTAGCATATTTGACAGGAATTGACCAGATTATCGAAATATTATTTTTTTCCAAAAAAACACAGCAAGACATTTTTCCTGCTGTGCTTTGCAATCTTAATATAATTGTACCGTTACCCAATCTATGTTTAAGAGATCGCTGCGGCCATTTGTTTCTGCCATTTTCTTTTCCCATTCCTCATCGTTTGCCTGCAGTTCCCGGTAATCTGCATAATTAACCATCTCAAAAGCAACAATTTGTCTGGGTCCATAATGGTAATCAACTAAATAAGCAAACCCATCCGCTTTTACAAATTGCATTTTTATTTTATTAATTTCTAATTTTTCTCCATCTCCATAATAAAAGTAATAGGCATGTTGATATTCATCAAAAATTCCCAGTTTTTCCTGTAAAAATTTTTCGGCCTCACTATAAATATCTTGAATTTCGTCTTTTGCCACCGAGACTGGCTGCCTTTCCACATCATCGTATTTCCCGGTGCTATAGTGAACACTGAGTAAACTGCCATCTGCCGCATCAATATTAAAATAGTAATATTCAATAGATTGTATGGAAAATGTAATGACATAGCGGGCCGGTTCCGAATCGCTATCCAGATAGCTGTTTATCTCCCGGCCATCCTCCGTCACCCCATAAATACTGTGGAGCCAGGCTTTGGCTGTTTCCAGTGCCTCATCTTCGCTGATTCCGCCCTGGGCACGAAGCTTCGCCTTGGCGGCTTCTTCCTTTTCCTTTCGGGCCTTTATCTCATCCGCAAACTCTTCTTCATAGCGCTGCTGCAAGCCATAATCTCTTTTGGCATTAAAATCAATGATCTGCAGCAGTTCCTCATCCGTCAGCTCCCGGTCCGGCAGATAAAAGCGGCTGATAGATTTCAGAAAACAGAAATCATATTGTACTGCTTCTGCCTCACTCTCCGCCTGCTGCAATTCTCCTTCCGGAAAGGTTCCGTTCCGGTAAGCCATCTGTAATTCTTTCATTCGCGCCCGCTCCGTTTCTGTATATTCTCTGGAAAAAGAATCTGCCTCCACCGGCTGTTCATCGATGGTTTGGACGATATCCTTTACTTCTGCCTCCGGTATTTGATCCATCCGCTCTTTTACCACGGATAATACATAGGCACTTACCGGAACCCCAACCGCACATATGACCAGGGCAAAAATTGCTGCACCCGCTGCCAGATGACGCAGCCTGTAGTCAGTCCGCTTCCTGAATTTACTGCTCATCTGCTGCTTGACCCCCCGGATGACTTCCCTCTGCATTTCCGCTGTGATATTTATTTGTTCAATTACCTCTATGGCTGCTTTCAAATTATTTTCCTTCATCCTGCTTCCTCCTGACTGATAAAACCTTTCAACTGCTCCCGCCCTCTCTGTAAACGCTTCTTCACCGCGCTGGGTGAGATATCCAGAATTTCGGCGATTTCATTGGTTTGATACCCCTCAATATAATGCAGGATAATCACGATTTTCAACTTTGCCGGCAGCAGCAGCAATTCGTTCAGAGTGGCTCCCTGCTCCGGTGCAGCATAGTAATCTGCCAATTCCTCGATATTCACCCTGGGGTGGCGCAGCTGAAACCGGCGCATATCTCTGCAGATATTGGTGGCTACTCTGATCAGCCAGGCCTTTTCATGTTCCTCTTCCTGAAAATACGGCTTTTTTTCCATGTAGCGGCAAAAAGTATCCTGCAGAGCATCCTGCGCATCATGGGGATTGCACAGCATAACCATACAAATCTTAAATAGCATGTTACTATGCTTCATTACTACTTCTTCTACTGTCATATATCCTCCTTCGTATCCGCTGAATTTACCCTTCTGATAATAAAACGAATCAACCGGTTAAATGGTGACAAAAAAGGGCGGAAATTTTCCCGCCCGATTTTTTCGTGTTTACTCGTCAATTTAGGTTTACATAATAAATATCCTGTTTCAGATAATCCAAAAGCTCCTGATTATCCGCGAATCTCTCTTTGATCAGCAATTCCAGCGCACGGTGCATTTTGGCTTCTATCTCTGCTTTAGAATAACTGGCGGCACACTCTTCCAAATCAATCATTTTCGTGGTCACTTTCTTCATTACCACGGAAGGCAGGTTGAGAAACAGGCTTCGGTAATCGGGATGATACTGGGAAAGCATCTGCACCACCATTTCCGGTGAAAAACCCGAAAGAAAAGTCTGTTCTGTCCGAATACAGACAAGATACTCATAAATGGCATCTACTCCGCATAACTCACCGGACATCTGTAAAATCGGATAATCCAAAGTCAGAATATGATCCTGGGGATAAAATCTGGCATCATAATGAATAAAAAATGCCGGCATACCCTCGATAAAGGTATCATACAAAGCCCGGTTGCCATACCAGTTAAAATCAACAAGGATATCCTCGTACAGCTTCTTGGCTGCCAGCACTTTTGCGATGACTGCCTGATATCCTCTGTCATAAGCCTCTGCAGCCGACAGCTTCTCCTGCTGATTCCACACCTCCGTACTGCTGTCATTTGCTGTCGGCTCCGCTTTTTGATATTCCCGGATACAGTAGATCACCGCGCCCATCAACCGTTCCGCCGTTTCATAGGTTACCGAAGTACTTTCTTTGCCGGTAAACTTCTCCGTCAATCGCTTTACCACCGGTAACAGTTCTTCCATCGTATAGTTCATCCTGCTCCCCCTAACTGATGAGTTCATTCCAGATTTCAAAAAATATATCCTTATCCCAGCGCATTTCTTCCGACAACTTCTCATTGCCGTATTCCCCTTTACCGCCGCTCTTGCGGTAACCGGTATAACCGCACCGGACCGCCCGGGAGAACCGTTCCAGGCAGGTTTCACTTAAGTATTCCAGGGAACCGTAACAGACACCTTCAAACTGTTCCCGCATAAACGCAATCAATTCATCATCGGTGAGTTCATCCATGGATTCGTTTTTATACAGATAGAAAATATCCTGCAAAGATGCCAGCGTATCCATATATTCATATTGACTGATATACTGGGAGTCACAGAAACTGTCGATTAATTTGGGCAGGATGCCTTCGCCGAATTCCACCCGCCGCTGCTCCTTTAACGCATTGCGGCGGCAGACCAGCAACTGTTTTGCTTCCTTTTCCGTCAATGCCAAACCGTACTTGCCGGATTTTTCATTACAGGAAAGGATTCTTACCATCTCCTGTTTTTGCCCGGCCGCTGTTATCAACTCAAATAACTCTTCCTGCATAATTGTCCCCCTTCTTATAAAAAATCACTGCTGACCTACTCCATGCTCATTTCAATACCCTGCCGCAGCATTGCTTCATCCATCGCTCCTTCGTAGCCGGTCACGATTATCCCCTGGGCATCAATAAAGAGGGTGCTGGGAAAGGCTCTGACACCGTACTGCATGATCACTGTCTGCCCCACGTCAAAGTAAACCGGAAATGTATATTCCTGTTCAGCAATATAGGCCGCACCGCTCTCCACCGTTTCCCGGCTTCCGTCCACTGCATCGATCATCATAAAGTGCACTTCTTCACCCAATTCTTCATATACCTTATTAAATTCCGGCATTTCTCCCTTGCAGGGCGGACACCAGCTGGCCCAGAAGTTCAGCACCACCGGTTTTCCCCGCAGTTCTGAAAGGGTAACTTCGTTACCGTCCTGATCGGTGACGGTAAAATCCGGGGCCGTAACCGGCTCTCTTTCTGCCTCACTTTCTGCCGGCTCTGTACCTGCCGTTTCACTGTTCCCGGCGCTCTCCGTCCGGTTATCAGGCAGCGTCATATCCACTGCGCCTTTATACCGCTGATATAAAAAAGTGCTTCCGCCGATGATTATCACCAATACCACAATTAGAATAAGTAACTGTTTTTTATTTTTTTCCATAATTTCCTCCGGTTCCAATAATAGATAACTAAGACAACAATGCCAGAAAATATCCCATCATGCCGGTCATCATCAGAATACCGATAATGACTAAAAAGATACCGCATATCTTATTGACTGTTCTGTAATTCCTTTTAATAAAGTTAAAGGCTCCCTTCAGCTTACCGATCAATACCGCGCTGATTAAAAAGGGGATTCCCAACCCCAGGGAATAACATACCAGCATCAGAATCCCTTTCACTGCCGAACCCTGCTGGGAAGCCAGCATCAATGCCGAACCCAGAAAGGCCCCCACACAGGGTGTCCAGCCGATGGAAAATACCATTCCGAAAAGAACCGTCTGCCAAAAGCTCAGATCCTTTTTCTGAGCCGTAAGCCCTTTGGCCCGATTCAGAAAACCGATCCGAATAACCTCCATAAAATTCAATCCGAATAAAACGACGATTGCTCCCGTGACAATATTTACCATGGTCTGATAGCGGCTCAGGAAGCTGCCTATCAAACCGGCAAATCCCCCCAGTAAAATAAACACCAGGGAAAATCCCAAAATAAAGCCCAAGGCATTGGATACGGTTTTCTTCATATCCTCTTCCTGGCTGCCTCCGGCAAAGTAGGAAATATAAATGGGCAGCATAGGCAGCAAACAGGGGGATATAAAGGTAATGATCCCTTCTAAAAATGAAATGAAATATTGCATATTTACTCTCTCCTTAATCCTGAAACAAGTGCATCTGACCATCCCGCAGGCTTTTGGCCGGATATTCCTTCAAGCTGTCTGTCTCCTTCAGTTCCCCGCACAGCATCGGGGCACCGGGCCGGTATTTTGCCGCATTTCGCCGCACTGTCTCCGGCTGGTGATTGGCATAACAATACCGACAGCCGTTCAGGCAGGTATTATAGGTTCCCAAATCCACGCTGGCCACACAACCGCACGCCTGCCGCTGGTTCTTGTCCTTTTTGACATCCAGCCGGCAGCCCAGAAGGCGTTCCAGCCGCCGGTCATCGATACATCTGCCATGAGATATCCCGAACTGCTCCAGGGGAATATCTTCGGCACAGGATTCCATCGTGAGCTTGCAGCTGCCGGCAATTTTTGACAACGCTTCGGCCAATTGAAGCTTTTCTTCATGACCTGGTTCTTTAATGGATAGTATATCCATATTCTTTTTAATTTTAGTATACATATCTAAAAAACTGATTACGCACTTACCGGCAGCCGAAGCTATCTGCCCGGCTATCTGACCAAAAGTTTCCTGATGCCAGGAAACGGTATATTTCTCGCTTAACAGAATGGGATCATATCGCCAGATCACCCTGTCACGACCTATTATATCGGACAATTTGAGAAAAGTCTTAAGCCGCTCCTCCACACTGGGCAAAGCCGCCTCTACATCTGGCTGGTACCCGTTTAGGGTAAATTGGAAATAATAAGTATATTCCCTTAATTCCGTTAGTCTTGCCAGCATCGGTTCCGGATTTTTAGACCAGAATACGATGCCGTCCACCACTTCCGAAGACAGATCGATCCGGCTCACCTGGGCCGGATTCATGGGATTGCGGGTTAATACATACTTTTCGGCAATTCTCTGATAGAACCACTCACTGAAGTGAGCCGGGATGTCACATCTTCTGCTGGCGCTTATGATCATATCCGTAACCATACCTTTCCGCTATCTATAAATTCATAATACCTATTATTTTACTATAAATACATCCGGCTGCCAATGCCGGGAAAGAATCTTCCGGCAAGATTTGGCATCTGCAGCGGAAAAAAAGAACCCGCGCCAACAGGTTCTCCCTTTCCAGTATTATCCTGTATATACTTACATCCTACATCCTGTAAACACGGTTCCTCTCTGTTCCACTCAAAAAATTCCGGTTGGCCTGCTCCCAATTCACCACCTGAAACCAATCCGTTATATAGTTCGCCCTGACATTGTAATGTTTTAAGTAATAAGCATGCTCCCATACATCAATATTGATGATCGGTGTATAACGCTGCAGCTGCGGTGTATTCTGATTAGCCGTGGTAACGATACTGAGCATCCCACTGTCCCCGGCAATCAGCCAGGCGTAGCCGGAACCGAAAACCCCCAGTGCCGCTGCGGTAAACTGCTCTTTGAACCGGTCAAAACCGCCGAATATATCGTTAATATATTTGGCCAGCACTCCCATGGGACGATTCCCGCCATTAGCTGCTGTCGGCTTAGCCAAAATGGAAAAATAAAATTTGTGGTTATAAACCCCTCCGGCATTATTAATAATTGATGTCTTGACTTCCGGCGGGAAATACACTGCCTGAGTAATCAGTTCTTCTAAAGACAATTCCTGCAGGGCGGGATATTCCCTTAAAATATTATTCAAATTGTTGATGTAGGTCTGGAGATGTTTATCGTGATGCAGATGCATGGTCTTTTCATCAATATAAGGTTCCAGTGCATCATAAGTATAGGGTAATGGGGTATTTACAAATTCATAATGCTCGTTCAATTTATAAATCTCCTTTTTTCCCATTATATGACGCAAATAAGAAAAAAGTCCCTCCTTACTGCTTTGGAATAAATATTGTAACCTCTGTTCCCTCACCCGGAGTGCTCGCTATATTCAGCCGGCCGTTACACATCCTAGCCACACGGTTACTGACATTTTCAATTCCGACATGTGCTCTTCCGTCATCAAGCTTCTTATCAGTACAAAATCCTGCTCCGTCATCCGCAACAATAATAACATATTCTTCGTTCTGCAATTTTGTGGATATAGTCACCGTACCCCCCGCCTCTTTTTTGGTGATACCATGACGCACGGCATTTTCCACTATCGGCTGCAAGGTCAGGGGGGGAAGCATAAAATCTGTTTCCTGAATGTCATATACCACATTCACCCGATTGCCAAACCGCTTTTTCTCCAGCGAAAGATAATTCTCCACATGTTCTATTTCCTGCTGAAAGGCAATCGGCTTTTTGATGGTCAGGGAATCCATATTACTTCTCAGATAGCAGGCAAATTCTGTGGCGGCTTCCTTTGCCATGGCCGGATCAAGATCGCATAGCTGCTGGATTACCACCAGGGAATTATAAAGAAAGTGGGGCTGGATCTGAGATAACATAATGGCGATACGATTTTCTGTCAACTCCAGCTCTTTTTCCTGCAAGCGTCTTACCTGTTCTGTCTGAATACCGCTGTAAATCACCAGTATCGAAAGCGTGCTGGCAATATAAAGGAGGGCCAGTCCATACACCTTCATCTGAATCACCATGGCCAGGATGGGCAGCACTAAATAGAATAAGAAAGAAAAAAATTCTCTGCGCTGCAAGTATTTCCGATATCTTATAATAACCCCGGTATTGATAAACATAACCAGAAGTCCCCATATTTGCGAAAGCCAGAACAAATCTCCACGGTGATAAAAGTTATTTTCATCAAAGTAATAGAACATATGATTAAATTGAGATACTATAATAAGTATTACCGCAACTATACAGATCCCCCCGGAAATCCTTCTGGTACCCGCCGGAATCTTTGTTTTCATACTCAAAAAAGTAATCAGATATTCCGTAAAAATCCAAAGGATCAAATATCCAAACATATATACACAAAAATTAGCGATCCGCACACCATAAAAAGACCAAAGGGCCGTATGTCCTTTCACCCCCCAGGCAACCGCATCGCTAAGCAATACCAGTGTATTCGTTGCAAATAAACAGATAAATATGGCATTCAGCTTTTCATGCCTGTTACTGTAAATAAACAGCGACATCGCCATAATAATTGAAATAAGACTTCCGAATATTTCCAATGCAATATTTATATAACCAATCAAACTCATCCTGCTGCTTCCTCTTCTGCCTGATATCTTCCGTAAAATCTTTTTTATTATACCATCCTCAATAATAAAAACTATTAAGAAATCAAAAATTTTCTAAAATAAATATTAAATCATTGCATAATGTAGTGACAAATCATAAATCATGTGATATATAATAAATATAAATTTTTAGCAATCAACCAGTTAGAGTTCTGATAACACAAAAATAAAAAGAAAATTAGTTTTTATTATGACAGGATTAATCCCCTTCAACAGACGCAGAAACGAACTGGACAATTTAGGTACAGGTAACTTTTACAACATGCTTGATGACTTCTTTAATGATAGTTGGTTTTCAGGCAGAAACCTGGCCGGAGACACATTTAAGATGGATGTAAAGGAAAAAGATTCTACTTACATCATTGAAGCAGAGCTTCCCGGTGTCAGCAAGGAAAATATCGACCTGGATCTCACCGACGAACGGCTGACCATCTCCGTAAAACATGAGGAAGACACCAAAGAAGAAAAGGATAACTATGTTCATCGGGAAAGACGGTTGTGCTCAATGAGCCGCAGCATTCATCTGAATGATGCCGATTTTGGCAGTATCAAAGCCAAATTGGATAACGGTATCCTGACCATTTCCATCCCCAGGAAAGAACCCGTTTCCGCTTCCACCAAAATCAATATTGACTAAGGTAAAGAGAGGGCTGACAACTGTCAGCCCTCTCGCATTAATATGCGTTTCAATCACCATATCCTTATTGCCAATTACGATAGTTTCATATCCCTTCGCCGGTATCCGATAAAACCAAGAACATACATCACCGCCGCAATTGCCGACAAGATTATAAAGGATGCCATATTAAAATCCTCCATGGGCAGTTTGGGGATATACCCAAAGGGAGACAGTTTACCCAGCCATTCCGGCAGCTTCATCACACTTCCGATATAAATGATAAAAAAAGCATAACCCAGATACACCCAGGCAAAAGCGGTAAACCGGGGCAAATAAGCGATCAGCACCATGGCAATACCCAGCATGAACCAGATTGCCGGAACATAAACCATGGATGCCTGGAAAAAGACGGTGAAGGCAATGGGGTTCTCCATTACCGGAGTGCTTCCCGCCCAAAAGCCCACAGCATTCAGAAACGGCATCAGCACTCCCGCTACCAGGGCAATCAGAAAATATCCCCAAAGCTGGTCATAGCGTGAGGCTGCTCGGCCCAGAACATTTTCCGCATAACCGCCGCTTTCCTGGGAACGGGCCTTCAGGATAAACTGTAAAATCGGAATGGTTCCCAGGATCGACATGATGACCATCAAAAACGAGATAAACTGGGCCGGATCACCATCCGGGAAAATCATCTTGAAAAGCTCATTGGTTGAAATAAAGGCTTCCATATCTCCCATAATAGAACCGTAGGACATCCCCAGCAGGGGGATCACCAGTATCCAAACGATAATCGATGTCCTTAGCAGCCGCCAGGCCAGGCCGGAAGCATTGCTTAAATAAGGCGCCGCCGCTCGTTTCCCCGGTCTTGCCGGAATCAGCCCTTCGCCCATGTCACGGATCCCGCAAAGCCAAAAGGCTACTGCTGTTGTCACCATGCTGATCAGCAGGGTTACCCAAACCGGCCACCATTGATTTTCGGTATAGGCCTTTGTCCGCAGAATCAGACCCAGAGGGGAAATACAGGCCAGCAGCTCACTTTGCATATCCCCCATGGCCCTTACCATAAAGGCCACCACCAGAAAAGCAAAGGATAATCCCTGGGCAGTTCGGGGATTGGCACATAACTGGCAAAATACCGCTGTCACCGCGGCAAACAGCAGACCTGTTGCGCCCATTGACAGACCGAAAAGCATGGAACCGACAGCATCCATACTCTCAACCCCTAAGATGGCCAGGCCGCCCCCCATCAGCAGGGCAAAAACAAGGTTCAGGATTACCGCAGCGGTGAGCACCGCCGAAAGATTACTCAGTCTCCCCACCGGCAGGGAGCGAATTACTTCAATACGTCCCCGTTCTTCATCCTGCCTGGTATGGCGCACCACCAGAAAAATATTCATGACCCCCATAATGGCCGCTGACCACAATGCCATAAAATTGGTATAAAGTGCCCCGGTGGTGTAGCCGCCGCTTTCATAAACCGGTCCAAGCATGGCAATCATGGCTGGATTTTTCATAGTTTCGGCCATCACCAGCCGTTCCGGCTGGGTAGGATACATCCCCGGCACCGCACTGCCGAAGCCCACCACCAGTCCCAACATACCCGCAAGCCATAAAAGCGAACGCAGCCGGTCACGGCGAAAAATAAGCCGGCAAAGCAAAAGATTATTCTTGAACATATCCGTTACCCCCTTATATTTTCATAATGGCTCATAAACAATTCTTCCAGTGTCGGCGGTGAACTCTCCAGCTTGATAATGCCAAAACCGGTAAGCAGTGCCATCACCTGATTCAGTTCTCTGGTATCAACGGCAAAATTCAGTCCGCCGTTAGATTTGCTGATATTATGAACCCCCTGCACAGCGTCCAGTCCTTCCACCACCCGCTCGGTCTCCACCGTAATACTGGTCCGGGTCAGGTGACGCAGCTCGGTCATGGTGCCGGTTTCAATAATTCTGCCGTCGCGGATAATGCTCACTTTGTCACAAAGCCGCTCCACCTCCTGTAAGATATGACTGGACAGGAAAACCGCCTTGCCGGTTTTTTTGACCTCCAGAACACACTCCTGGAAAACCTTCTCCATCAGGGGATCAAGGCCGGAGGTGGGTTCATCAAGAATATACAAGTCCGCATCCGATGAAAATGCCGCAACCAAAGCCACCTTCTGCCTGTTGCCCTTGGAATAGGTACGGCATTTCTTGGTGGGATCAAGTTCAAAACGCCGGATCAGTTCTTCCTTCCGGCTTTTATTATCCCCCTTCCGCAGCCGCACAAAAAGATCAATTACTTCACCGCCGGTGAGATTCGACCAGAGATTGACATCACCGGGAACATACGCGATTCTTTTGTGGATATCCACGGCATCCTTCCACACATCCTTTCCGAAAATCGTGGCCCCGCCGTCTGTGGCTTTCAGAATACCCAGCAGCACCCGAATGGTGGTGGTCTTGCCGGCTCCGTTGGGACCGATAAAACCATAAACCTCACCGGGATTCACACTGATATTCACCTCACTCAGTGCCGTAAACTTTCCGTACTTTTTTGTCAGATTGCAAACCTCCATCAGACTCATACTTAAATCCTCCTGTTTTTTATATTGCCTTTAACAGCAAAAAGGCGGGGGCTTTAACAGACATCACCTGTTAAAGCTCCCCACCCTGAAGCTCAAGTCTTGAAGCGGTTTCCCGCTCAACCGGTTAAGAACTATAAATATTCTTCCCTGTAAAGGGACTTTTTTAAAATATTCAGATAACTTTCCATTTCCTCGATTAAACCTTGCAGGAATGCATCATCCTTTGTTTTCGTCCAGTCAATGGATTCCTGCTGTTTGGTCAGGGCAAAACCTTCTAACGTCCACCAGATCAGCTGCAGTGCCTTCTGCACATCAATGTCCGGCTTAAACTTAAACAAATCAATGCCCTGATAAACTTTCTGAGAAAAATCCCCGGCAAAACGGGCAAATTCTCCCTTAAGCAGGTCGCGGGCCTCGGGAGCATCATCCCGGTAAGCATTTTGCATGAAATCGGACAGATTGGGATATTGTGCCGCAATCTCCAGCTTGAACCAGGCAAACGCCGTCCAACGCTCAAAAACATCGGTGGGCATATCATTTATATGAGGCTCCATAACCTCCATCATAAAATCAACACCATAATGGTACAGAAACCCAAACAGCTCTTGCTTGGAAGCAAAGTAGTGAAACAGTGCCCCCTTTGAAATCCCGGCTTTTTTTACGATTTCATTGGTGGAAGCGTTCTTATAGCTCTTGACTGAAAACTCATGCATAGCGGCATTAATAATCCGGTCGCGCTTCTCACTGTCCAGGGTCTTAAAATTCTCATGCACGTAAGCACCTCCCATACAGACCACTCTGGTCGGTTTTCTTCATTATAGCACAACCAACCAGAGTGGTCAATATTATTTTACATTTCTTTATGGTATTTGGTAAGATAAAAAACATTGGCCAAAATGACCAGTAAATACAGTGCCGTCAGTGTAAGGATGACATACATATCAACCCGCATAAGAGCAAAGGCCAGCAGAATCGCGGCATAAATATATAGCATCAGGTCGTAAGCCCGGGCCTTGGCTTTATTGCTGATATAATTATTTCGTTCGTCCTTTTGTTCGATTTCAACTTGTTTGGCAGCCTGGGGATTTTTTATAAGTGCTCTTATTTTTACAGCCTCCCCCAGATTGCCGCCAAAGATACCCGCTCCCACACCAACACAAATATAAGACAATGTTTTTAATATGCCGTTCATTTCCGGCAATAGTTTTGCAAGCACTAAACCTGCGATAAAGATAATAAATCCAATAATGGATAAAAAAATGTAGCGGCCTGTTTTATACTGTTTCATTTTCCTGTTCCTCCTCGTAAATAAAGATTTCCTCAATACTTAGATCAAAATAACGGGCTATTTTGAAAGCCAGGATAATTGAGGGATTGTACCGCCCATTTTCCAATGAGCCGATAGTCTGTCTGGACACTTCTAATGCGGCAGCAAGTTCTTCCTGCTTAATTCCCCGCTGCTTTCGTATTTCTTCAAGTCGGTTTTTCAAATCATCACTCCTTTATGTCAAAATGGAAAGCTCGCTTTCCATCAAAGAATAACATGAATTCTTTATGATGTCAAGCAAACTTTCCATAACTAAAGAAAATTCAATTATTTCTGGATTTCCGGCTCCATCCCTGTCTTTTCTAAAAAATCTTTTTTGGCACAAATACCAACACCACATTTCATTTCCACACTGACATTTCCGATTCGGACATTCCGGTTTTCACCCTCTCCTCTGGCCAGCTCCAACAGCCGGGCCCCCGGTGACTCCTCATCCTGATAACCGGTCAAAGCAATAAAGTTATTCTCATTTCCACATAATGCCGCGGCATAAAATGCACTGGGTCCGCCTGTCAGCATACCGGAACTGGCAATGATACAGGCCCCTTCATTCTTCTCTGCAATTTCTTTCCGGGCCGCCATATTTCTTGATACCGCCGTTACGGAATCATTATAAAAAATATCCATATTTTTATAAATCTTCTTGGCATACCGTTCTTTCAAGTAATTGGGCGCCTTGTAAAAGGCCCGGCAAATATCATTTACCATCCCATCCACATATATGGGAAATGGGGCGACGATCTTTTTGGCAAAAGCATTATTCAGGAAAAGCAGAATCTCCTGGGCACGCCCCAGGGCAAAAGCCGGAATCAGGATCTTATGGCCGGCTTCCACCACCTCCGTGATTTTTTTCAGCAATTCCGCTAATTCCAGTTCTCTGCTGCTATGCAGCCGATTTCCATAGGTTGACTCCAACACCGCCACATCCGGCCGGAGCTTTCCCACCGCTGCGCCTCCTACTCCCAGTTGAGGTGTCATGGAGAAATCGCCGCTGTAAAAGAAACTGCCCTCCCGGGTAATCAGATAAAAACAAACCGCTCCCGGAATGTGCCCCGCCGAATACATTCTAATCTGAAAGTCATCCAGAAATGGATAAATATCATAATTAGGCGAGTAGCACAAGGTTCTGTTCAGCATATTTTCAACATGAATTTCCGAGTACATCGGAATTTAAATGCACTGCTGATAATCGGCAGAGCTCCGATGTGATCCATATGGGCATGAGATACCAAAATCAAATCCAGTCCGCCGGATTGCCTGACTGTTTCCAGATTGGGCAGCGCATCACCAGTCATCCGAATCCCGCAATCCAGCAGGATACGTTTCCCGGCGATTGTCAGTAATATGCAGCTTGCTCCTACTTCTGAGGATCCTCCCGGGATACTCATTAAATGCTAACTCTTCATTTTGTAATAATTAGTTCTAGCGAGGTGTCGTATCGTATGGCCTGCTTTTATAAAAAGCACAAATCAGTTCCGACACCAGGAAAAGTGCAAATACTACCGTTACTTCATCGACCATAACAAAAGATTGTGATAAACGCTGGGTAAGGACAAAAATAGTCAATTGGAGCACCAAAAGGAGCATGGCTGCCAGTCCTCTATTTCTGGTTCGTTTTCGCCAGATATAGAAGAATGTTGTTATTGAAAGAAGCACGATTAAGATGTTGGCAATTGCCATGCTGGCCGGGTTCTGCTGCTGATCCTCCGGTGCTGTTATGGTGGTGCTGTTTTCACCATCTTCCGGACTCGGATCTGGGATTGCCGATTCTGTATCATCTGCTTCCTGATCCTGGGTTTGTTGCATTTGCTCATCCTGAAGCCGCCCGGCGTTGTTACCTTCGGCGGCTGACCGGATAGCTTCCGGGGTCTGTGTATCGGTTTGCAAGGACATATCTTTGTGTTCCGCGTATAACGCCTGAGGCTGATTCCTGCTCTGGTTCTGTTCCTGCCCTTGATTTTGTTCCTGCCCTTGATTTTGCTCCTGTTCTTGATTTTGCTCCTGTCCCGAATCCGGATTGTTATAAGTGAAGGAGGCCGTTATGCTGGCGCTTGACCTGACACCATTGTCAGTTCTGGAAGCGGTCTTTTGGCCGTCGCTCCAACCAGTAAATATATAGTCTGTATCAGGGACAGCGGTGACCTGAGCAGCATCTCCGGCTTTTTGAATCCGCTGGGTGGTGCTGCCCTGGATACTTCCGCCGGTTCCGGCTGTATAGTCCAGGGTGACCCATTCTGTAACAGCCACTGCATAAGTAGAGAACAGATCACTTTCTATCATGATGCCGTGTCCGTCCGGAGTCATTTGGTGGGGCAGCTCTTCGCTTACGCCGTTATGGTTACGGAAAACGCGGAAGGTACAATCACTTCCCCACATCCGGGCAGGGATTCCGATTACGATCGGGATCCGGCTTTGAGTCGAATTAACAGGGATATTTTCTTCCCGGATGACCGCCTCGTTCTGTATTACTTTAATATATTTGCTAATACTGATATCAAACAGCAAAAGCGTCGTACCGGTATCACTTGCTGTAAAAGCGGTGATATCATCGATGGCATTACTGTCATCTGCCGGACCAACAAGCATATCGATCTGAACATAAACACTTTGGTTGTTTTGTCCGTCGGCCTCTGTTTCAGTACGCAGATCGACCGTATTCAGCAGATGATTTTCATCGATTCCGAAGCTCATGCCCTGCTGTCTTACTTCATCGGCAACAGAAACCTGCGCACGGAAGCTGGAGTTATAGACCTTGAAATAATAATTATTCAGCCCGTCAACACCAATCCTGATCAAAAGCTCCGATAAGGGGATGTTGGTCGGAATCGTCACCGTGATATAACCCTGTGCATCCCATGTAGCGCTTACTCCCGGCGTAACAGCATCAGCAGTGATATTGTCAGGTGTAAAATTAAATTCCGGAGTCAGCTTGAATTGCATTTGGGTTCCATCATCCGAATAAAAGAAATCGGTAACTGCTATTTCAAAAGTCTTAGCATCCTCGGCATTGGGAATCGCCGGAAAGGAGGAACCGCTTCCTGCGACGGTAATACCCAGTATCTTAACATCATTGTCATTTTGCAAAGCCGCGGCATCGGCCTGAGTGATGGTTGAAAAAGCCCATTCATTATTCCCTCCGAAAGCATCCAGCGGATTACCGGCCAGATCGGTCACAAAACCCTGACCGACTTCTACATAATAGCTCTTGTCATATGCAAGGGTATTGGACAGCTGTACCGAAATGATACTTTGAGCGCCGATATTACTTACTTTTACCCGATTGTTGTCGGCACTGATATAAGCGGCCAGACTACCCCCTTCTTCATAAATTTTGAGAAATACATTGCTGCCCTTTTTGACTGCTTCATTGATGGTAAAGATAAGCTCGGTATTGGGCAGCACATTGATGGCTTCATGGCTGGGACTGTCAATCGAAACCAGCTGCGGTGCCGTCATGTCGATCTGACTGATGGTAATAGCAGCCGTTGTCTTATTACCGGCCAGATCCTCCGCTTCGATGGTAAAGACACCATTCTCCGCTGTGGAAAAGCCCACCTCAAAACCATTCGTAATTAAGCGACAGCTCAGGTCGGTAATCACTGTTTCATCGGCAGTGCCCCTATTTTTGGTAATAGTAATGGTATCTCCACGGACACCGCTGATCAGATCAGTTATGGTAACTACCGGATTTACCGGATTGTTCCGCGGTTTGGTGGGATTATAAAAGGTCTCCGTGATCTGGGGGGCTTCCATATCCACTTGATAGTGTTCCACATAGGCAGTGGTAGTATTTCCGGCTTCATCTTCTGTCCAAAGCTCCAGCACAAACTTTCCACTGCTGTCAATTGTCAGTGTATTGCCGGTCAATTCATAAGTGACAGGATTGTCAGTGCCTTCCGGATACAACTTGTAATAGGTGCGGATCTGTGCCTGCCCGGTCTCCGCTGTACGCTTATCCACCGTGAGGGTAAGGGTATCCTGATACCAATCCGCCTCATTAGCAGTCTCAGAAACAGTAACGTCAGCACTGCTATAGGCATCCTTTACGGTCTTTTGTACCTTAACCGCATATCCCTGCTGTGTTTCATCGGCTAACCCGGCACCGGAAATAATACGGAAGAAGTAAATTGCATTTTGATCTTGGTTGATTATTAATGTCCGGTTGACTCCATTCCATATCCCATATCCGGACAGCTTACCTTCCGTCAGCCTAGTCCATGATCCATCACCGGCTTTTTTGACATAGTAATTCACACCGGATATATTAATTGCTCCGTTACTTAAGGTAAAAACAACATCCTGCCTGGTAAAGCTGCCGGTATTCACATCGGTGACAGTAATATCCGGACTCTGTTTATCCAGTTTTACTGTTACGGCATCACTGTCGGCAGCATTTCCGGTGTTGTCGTACACTTTGACCATGATACAGTCCGCATAGTTGCCATTCCGGTCGATGGTAACGGTATTACTGCCGGAAGTATTCCATGGAACAGGGCTGCTGAAGGTATTGCCGCCATCCAGGGAATGGCAGTATTCTTTGATGCCGCTCTCGTCATCGGCTGCATGTACAGTGAGAATCACGTTCTGGGTCTGCCAGCCATTTTCGGCATCCATTCCGGTCAGGAACACGCCGGTGGGCGGCATACCGTCGACTTTATCGACAGTGACGGTCTCGGTTTTGGTATTGCCGGCCAGATCAGTTGCGGTAATGATATAGCTCCCCGCCGTCATGGCTGTCAGGCTGTAATATCCGCTTTCTTCGTTCAGCGCTGTTGTAACTGCCTGCCCATTGCAGGTCACGGTCACCGCTGCAAGGCCGCTTTCGGCATCACCGGCCTGGAACCGGATGTCCTGGGAAGTACGCCAGGTGCTGTTATCCGGCACGGTCACATTGGTAATGGTGGGCTGTACCGTATCAACCTGAATGCCTGTGAGGGTGACTGTTGCAGAAGTCACACTATACTCACTTTCTTTTGTATATGCTGCAAAGGAATAGGTGCCGCTCTGGTTAATCTCCGGCTTGTCAAAAGCGTTCAAGGTGGAATATGCCCCTCCGTTCCGGCAAAACAGCGTCGACACTGTGGTTCCGGACTGGGTCTGGGTCAGGGTAATCTGGGGCAGGGTCTTATACCAGCCGTTCTCTCCGTCCGGTACTGCCGGTAAGAGCGTAAAGGTCGGTTCGGTAACATTCCGCGGTGTCACTGTCAGGGTGAAGGTCTTCGTTGCCGGCTTAAGGCTGCTGTCATGACCCCAGGTTTCGGCCGCCTGCAATACGATTGTGCCGGGCCGGCTCACCTGCAGGATTGCTCTCCCATAGGTGCTATAATTCGTTGTCGAACCAATCATTGCATCGGTTCCGCCGGCATCTAAAATCGACAGAGTTACATTTTTGGTATCGGTATGGGATGAATCGTTACAATATCCTCCCCGGCCAAAATAATAATCGTAAGTGAGACTCTTCACACCAGTGCCCTGTTGGGTGATTGCCGTACTGTTGGCGGCAAAATAAGGCTCCGCTGTAATATGACAGCCGGCCAGTTGGCAGGTTACCGTTACCGTTGAGATAATATTGGCATTTGCCCCTGCGGCTACCATTGCACTCAGCTGCGGAGCGGTAACGGTAATCGTGGCAGTGCCCTCTTTTTTCCAGGTTACCGTTCCGTCAGCGGCTACCTCTGCGACGCTGGGATCGGAGGATATAAAAGTCACGCTGCTTTCCCCGCTTTGCAATACCGGCGTGAGGGTCGGGACGATCTTTCTGGTACTGCCCCTTCCCAGCAGGGTAAAGGAGCTTACATTCAGACTCATGGTTCGGGGCGAAAGCAGACCCAGGCTGATATTGGTAAGTGAACCGGTTGAATCCGGTCCCACGGTAAAGGTGTATTCACCGCTTGTGTTAAAGTAAGGGTTGGTTGTCGGATAAAAATCGCTGCTTCCCTTGGATACCTTCAGGGTATAGGTTCCCGGCAAGAGTATTCCGGTACTGTATGCTCCGGTTGATGCCGTCGAAGTGACCGTCCGGAGTGCTGTCCCGGCGGCACTGCTGCCTTTATAAAGAGCCACGGAATAGCTGCCGCCGTTGTCACCCGTATCCTTGATGCCGTTGCCGTTGTAATCTTTAAAGATGGTGCCGCTGATTTCGGTTACTTTTGAACTTAATTCACTGGGTGTGACAGTGGCAGTGTTAACGGTATTATTCAAACTGTCCCGATATTTCATCTGAATGACAAAATAAGCTTTATAAGCCGTTGTCAGGGAGGTCATCCGGTCATTGAAGCCTACTGTAAAGGGAATATCCACAGCAGTACTTTGATTGGCCTCCAGGAGCTTCCCGCCGGCAGAAGTAATCTTGATATGGGTTACTGCACTGTAATCCGCCACACTGCTCTGATAACTGGTTCCATTATCGGTACTGTAGGCAATCACTGCCTCTTCCAAAAAGGTGCCTGTGGTGGTAATGGCCGCTGACAGGTAAACGTCCCACGTGGATTTATAGCTGGTACCGTTATAGGTATATGTACGGTTTTCGCGCGGCAGCGGAACAATAATCTCCATATCCGATGCTGCTGTTCCCGAAGCAAAACCATTATAAATCTTCAGGCTGTAATTACCGCTTGATCCATATCGGTATTCTTTGGACGTGCTCTCTCCCGGCTGTACATCGCTTGACAGATAACCTTCCGCACTCAGCGCACTTACACTATTCAGACGAATCGTCGGATAGCTGTACGGCCTGCTGAAGGTATCACTCTTATCTCCATCGTTGTTGATATCAATATCAAGGGTGGCTTCATTCCCTATATAGGTTTTGCTGAGGGGAAATACCGGATGGTTATTCTCGTAAAACATTCCCACCGGCAGATTTATATCACGTACTTGTGAGGTATCTACCGACGGGCCGACGTTAAAATAAAATCTGCCGCTGTAGGAACTATAAGGTGAATTGCGTTCAACACCATCTGTATAGGCAACAGTATACAAGATATTGTCTCCCAAACTCCTTTGGGTCACAGTATAAGCCGCACTGCTATATTCTGTCACACTGGGGGGAACATATTTAGAGAAAATATATTCCTTGGGCATGAGACAGTAAGAAACCTGATTTTTTAATAAAACTGTTGAATAATCATCACTAAATAGCTCACTGAGATAAAATTCATCGCCTTTATTCAACACTGAGGCTGAAGCTGTGACTG
Source organism: Lachnospiraceae bacterium (assembly GCA_031555615.1). Classification (GTDB taxonomy): domain Bacteria; phylum Bacillota; class Clostridia; order Lachnospirales; family Lachnospiraceae; genus UBA935. Next base: position 29,932 of record JAVBUF010000071.1, read on the forward strand.
AACAGCTCGTCTGATAAGTACTTTTCAAGTATAAGTTCAACGTACTCTTTGTTCTGGCACTGATACTGCCGTAGGCTGCACTCTCGGCTGACAGTATCTGGCCGGTCACCGACCTTGCCATTGATTCGTTCAGGTTATCCCAATTGGAATAGTAAACTGACATAAAACGGGCTGAGGACGTGCTGATCCTGAAAATATCATATGTTGCCCTGATATAAGTGATTGCGTCAGTTTTATCGGTCAGCACCAGCTCCGGATCATCGGTTGTCATGGTTTTATGATATAGAGTATCCCCTCCTTTTTTCGTCTTATAGCTGATCACCGCCTGGGAAGGGGTCTTGCTGGTGGCGGCGCTGTTCAGCGCAAAAACCACCCTTTGCGCATATAACTGCTCCGGTATGACATATTCCATCATGACATCTGTCATGGGGGCTGGGGTATTATTCAAAAGCGTAAAATAGCTGTATATCTTTTGATCCAGCGGATAGACATGGTTACTATAATAGTATCCATAAGTAGGCACTGCGGTTTGACTGATTTTAAAATAGTCATCCAGATTAAAGGGAATCGGATCTGAAAATGTACAATTGGCAAAATTATAATAAACGGATGTTGTCACGGCAAAATCATACACCACTTTGTCGATGCCGTCATACTGTATGGCAATCTGAGTACCAATCCCCGGGGTGCAGGTTTGGGCTGACGTGATTCCTGTATATTTCAGATAAATATCTTCATTGATGCTAATATAATAAGTGGATGTACAAAAAGAATGGCTGCCCTTGATTTTATATTTTAATACCTTTCCGGTTTTATTAACCGTCCCAGTACTGTTCCGGCAGTTATAATTCTCCAGATAGGTTACCTCGATATTACCGGAATTCAACTGATAAGTGGTATTATCGGTCATTGCCGCAAAGCTGCCGTCCTTTCCGAAGCCCACAGCCGCTTCTTCCGGCAGCGGAACGACCAGGCTCACTGAATCATAGTCATAATGATTGCTGTAAGAAGATACATACAGCATCGGACTCAGAGCCACATAATAAGCAGCAGAACCATCCAGCGAAATTTTTTTCTCGGATGACGAGGGGGTCACCGCACCGGCCTGTACTGTCGAATTATTGACTGTTATACCGGTTTGCTCTGATATCAGCAGCGTATTTTTGTCATAATAATCGGCGGTAATCTGATAGGTTTCCCCATCTTTCAGCTTATAGGTCGGAAGCAGGGTGATATTGAAACCTACCTGGGCGGTATTGGTCTTAAAGGGATAGGTAAGCACTGTACTGCCGTTTTCATTTGTTGTTTTAGTAACCGTTTTACCGGCGGCTATCTGGTTTGAAAGAGTGATATTATTGGCATCCGGATAATAGCTCACCGTGATTCCTTTTGGAATGGTCAGCTTCACGATTGGCTCTTCGATGGTTCCTGCCGTCAAAGAAACGGTGACATCATATGTATTGGCATCACTGATTTTAAAATTGGTTCCCGGGTTGTCCGTCTTAAAGCTTGGCTCCAGGGTAAGGGTTTCCATGGATGCTGATCTCGTCATCGCGAAAGCCATACCGCTGTCGAATCTAACGTAAATTAACGGTACCATGTCAGGATCCGCTTCGTCTGTCAATTGATATTGTGTTTCCTCCCATTGGGGACTGAAGGTAAAGGTGGTGGTCATATCCTCATGCAGGGGGTTGTAAACGGCTTTACCGTAACCGTCTTCGATACATTCCCATTGCACCGGCACGGTAACCTGTTCACCATTCTGAAGTTCTGCCTGGAGTGTCTCAGGAAAAGGAATCTGTGAAAGTTCCGTTGTATAAGGAATAGACAATATATTTTCTGACAGCTCCGCAAAAGAAAATATAACCAGTGCTTCCTGGCTCGGATGACCCGAGGGGGTTGCCGCTGCTTCGGCAGATGGCTGGCCGGAAGGCTCTGCTGTTCCGCTCTCTGATGGCTGGCTGGAAGGATCTGTTGTTCCTTCTGCTGATGGCTGGGCGGAGGGGGCTGCTGTTCCGCTCTCTGATGGCTGACCGGTGGAATCTGCTGTTCCGCCTGCTGATGGCTGACCGGTGGAATCAACTATTCCTTCCCCTTCCACCGGGGCGGCTTCTCCTGTCATAATTTCAGATATTCCACTCTCGGTTCCCCCTTGATCTGCGGCACCGATGCTCAAAATTCCAGTTGTGGTAAACAGAACTGCAAATATCATTATAAATGCCATTATTCGTTGGCGGATCGGATGATATCTCCATTCATACAGGTATTTTCTGCCACCGTGATAAAGCGCCAGTGCCAATGCAATGACAGCAATAACCGGATATGTCAATCGGGGAATTTTTTTTGCAAATGCAATTAAACTGCTTAAAATTTTTTTTATCAATTTATTTGTATCTCCCTGCATTCAAAGTAATTACAGTTCTTCTATAAGCGAAAATGCCCCGCCTGAGGGGTAATCCACAGACAAAAGCATTTTATATTTCATTATAATATATATTTATTAAAAATAGGGGGATTTTCAAAAATGTTACCGGCCGTTTACTTTCGGAGCAAAAAAAGAGCCGTTTTTTGTGATTTTTTGTGATATAATTTGGATATACTAAATATTAATTTATTCGTACAGACGGAGGGTATACTGATTGAGTAAGATCTTGCTGGTAGACGATGACCAAACCATACTGACGGACAACCGCCAATATTTTGAAAAGCTGGGATATGAGGTGCTTTGTGCGAGCACCGCCGGATCTGCGGAAGAAATCATCCGCACCGCAGCACTAGACTGCGTAGTGCTGGATGTTGACCTGCCGGACGAAAGCGGCTTTGAGCTTTGTGCCCGGGTCCGTGAGTACACAGGGCTGCCTATCGTGTTCCTCTCCGGCTATACTGAAGCACAAAGCCGGATCAGGGGACTTTCCATCGGCGGCGATGATTATGTCTGCAAGCCATACGATCTCCAGGAGCTTGGGCTGCGAATCCGGGCGCGGATCATATCCGGCCGGGCCGCCCAGCCGCCTAAGCCGCTGCAATACGGCTCCCTGATTATTATACCCGGCAGCCGCAGTGTAATCTATGAGACCAAATCCGTTGATTTATCCACCTATGAATTCGATGTGCTTTATTTTCTCGCCCGACATCCCGGCGAGGTATTTTCCTATGAACAGATTTTTGACCAGGTGTGGAAGTCCCCGGTCAACAGAGGACTTAAATCTCTGCAGATGATGATTGTCCGGATCCGACAGAAGCTGCTGGAGCTTTGTCCGGATCACGATTACATCCAGACTATCCGGCGCAAGGGCTACCTGTTTGTACCCTAAAGACTTACCTTCTGAATAGATTCATTAATATTTTCAGTATGCGTTTCCAGGCCTCAGGGTGCAGATAAAAACCGGCCGCGCCGATGGTCACTGTGATTGCTGTACAACCTGCCGCAACCGGTAAGACTCCGAGCTGGGGAGAAGGGGTACTTGGTTCCGATAATACCGATGGCTCTGCACTTTTTTCAGAAGCGGGCGATGCCGGGGAGGTGACTGCCGGAGGCGTGTTGTCCGGCTGGTTAGGGCTTTCTGTAACCGACTCCGGGCCAGGCGATACTCCCTCAGGTTCATCAGTCCGGTTATTAGCGGTCTGATGAGGTGATGCTGTGGGACTTGCTTCCGGCACCTTTTCCATGCTGATCACCGGAAACGGCAGCTCCGGGAGGGTTGTCGGCTGAGCCGTTGGTGTCGGACTTGGGTTGGACTCCGCCTCCGGGGGGGATGAGTTTGATACTGATTCCGCTGAGGTGGGGGTAGGCTGAGGTTCTTCTCCGTCAGATGGACCGGTGATTGAGGTACCGCCTCCCCGATTGCCGACATGTCCGCACTGTGCGAGGGCTTCTCTTATTGCAATCACATCGGAGTAACCCACACTGCCATCCGGATAGTCTACCACTGCGGAGATATAGTACGGATAGGCCGGCGGCTCCTCCTGGGGGAAATTAATGCGAAAAGACAGATATTCGCTTTCAACCGGTGCCGCTTCAGCCTCTGCCGGTAACCACACTTCGCCATCCTGGGACCATTCAAAGCGGCAGCCCAGCTCCGGTCTGGCCAGTTCAATCAGCACCGTTGCTGAAGGCCAGCCACCGCGGCCTTCCATTCCATAGCAGTTGAGAAAGGTGGCCGGATTGCCATTCTGGAAAGCGATCAGACAAATCGGCTGCTGATCGGTCCAGGCATCAGGATAGCTCCCTGTGATCACTACCCTTTCGCCAGCCGCCAGCTGCTCTTCATATTGCTGCAAATCCCACACCACCGGGATAGCTTTGTTATCCTCCCGCCCTTGCCAGTAAACCCTCGCACTGTCGGTAGCCGGCAGGACATCTGACAGTATTTGGTTATCGTGCACCAGTGCCACCGGCGTGAATATGGTAGAATTGTAATAAGAGTCAGAAACTGCCACAGGCTCATCCGCATAGTGCAGCAGCCCTGCGGGATTAGCACTGGCCCAATAGTTCAAGATAGCTCCCTCCTCCTGCCAGAGCGCATAACCGCCCTCAGCCGTGGCCGTAAAGCCGGCATGAGATACATAAGCCCTGCCTCCCTGCCTCACCCACAAGAGGCTGTTTTCACCGGTACCCGTAAACTCTACGCCTTCGTCGATGCTCAGGCTTCCTTCCACATACAGCGTGTAAGCACCCATATCCACCGTCACGATGGTATTCCAGGCGGGCCCGAGGCGATATCCGTCTTCGTTTACGGGAACTGTCAGATCGGCGGTTGCCTGAATACACCCACCGCCGGATAAGAGTTCACCATTCTCCAGAAGAACCAGCAGCTCGTCGAAGGTGGCAACTGAAATCATTGCTGTATTTTCTGTTGCATAAACTCTGGGAGTCAGACATAATGAAAGCGAGATTGCTGCTAATGCAAGAATCACCATTTTACAATATGCTCTCATAAAACGTTCCCCCTTTCCTGTGAGGTGATACATGAACCAAATAAAAAAACCAAGTACCATAATCAAACCGGCCCTGTTGCTTGTCTGTGCGACATTATTCACCTTGCTGGGGCTGGGGTTATTGACAAAATATGATAACAAGTATACGGCAAAAGTGCAAATTGCACAAGATAATAAGGTGCTTTTGCCAGAAAATGGCGTGTACTATCTGGTGGATAGCTGGGAGCTTTATCCTGACTGTCTGCTAACCCCCGCCGATTTTTCAGATTCTGCGCTAATGCCCCGCTATACCACGTGGGCCGGAGAATATCCCAATCTTGCATTGTTCCATAAGGATGGAAATCCTTATGGAACAGCCACCTACCGGCTGATTCTGCAAGGCAGTGGTCAGGTATCGCTCTATCTCCAGGAGCCGCTCTGCGCCGCCCGTATTTTTGTGGATGGCCGGGACTTAGGTGGACCGGGAGAGGTATCTGGGGAGGATTACCATCCGCTGATACGGGATACGGTTTATTCGTTTTCCGTGAATGGCGAAAGTGAACTGATTATTCAGACCGCCAACTACTCTCATTATTATGGCGGCCTGTGGTTTCCGCCTGCCATCGGCAGTGCCGACAGTATCAGCCACCTGATTGCCTCCCGGATGATTTTCTATGGCCTGCTCTGTTTTTCCGCACTGGCCCTGGCTCTCTTCTGTATGGTACTGTGGCTTGGAAAAAGCCCCGGGCGAGACAAAGCGGCCTTCTATTTCGGATTGCTGTGTCTGTCTTTTGCCTTGCGGATCTGCTATCCCTTCCTGCGGCTGTGGGGAGTGCCGCTGGTGCGTACCCTCTATGCACTGGAGGATATGGCGTCATTATTGGGGATTTATTGCATGGTACGTATTGCCCTGCTTTTGTTCCTGCCGGAGAAATACCGGCGGCTGGATGGACTGGCCGCGACACTCTCGCTGGGCATGTGCGGTGTGGGCGGGGTGGTGCCACTGCTGGTTTTGCCCGCATTTCCCAGCTTCACACTATGGTATGGATCAATTGTTTCCTGGTACAAAGTTCTGGCCGCGGTATTTCTGATTGGCACGGCGTTCCAAGGCTGTGTGCTGGGGCGGCGTCACACCCGGTCCGTTCTGACGGCAGCCACAGTAAACGGCGTTTGTCTGCTGTATGGCGTTCTCGCCATCGGCACTCTGGAACCGATCCGCGGCGGCTGGCCGGAGGAATATGGTGCTTTTGGTATGGTGCTGGCATTTGCCGGACTGATGGTGGGACGCAGCCGGGGGATGGCCGCAGAAAACCTCCGGCTGACCGAACATTTACAGGCGGAGGTTGAGGATAAGACCAGACATCTGACCTTGCTTTTAAAAGAGCGCGGCCAATTGATTACGGAGCTTGGCCACGATATGAAATCTCCCCTCACCGCCCTGTCCAATATGACACAGATTATTCGTCTCAATGACATTATGCTGGATGGGGATGTCCGGGAAATGATCCAGGGAATCGAAGAAAAATGCGAAGCTTTAGCAGACCGCCTGCGCTCGATGCAGGAATTTGCCGGAGAAACGGCAGCCCCTGCCCATATGGAGCCGATTTCATTGAATCAATTTCTCCGGGACTTCCACCGTAGCAATCAACCGGTGGTGGAACTGACCGGGCCGGATTTTTTATGTCAGCTTACATCCCTGCCCTGCAAGGTCCTGGCCGACCGGGATAAGCTGTCCCGGGCGCTGGAAAATCTCGTCTTCAATGCCGGGGATTTTACTCCGCCGGAAGGAAAAATCACACTTTCGCTGGTACAGGAAGAGACCTTTGCTGTCATCTGTGTTTCGGATACCGGCTGCGGTATCCCGGAGACTGATTTGGCCAGGGTGTTCCATCGTTACTATACCACGCGCAAAAGCGAGGGCGGGCAGGGCTTGGGACTTGCCATCACCCGGGCCATTATTTTGGAGCATAAAGGGGAAATTCATGTAGAATCCAGGGTGGGCGAAGGCAGTATATTCACGATCCGCCTGCCGCTGGTGTAGAGGGCCTTTTCCTCTGCTTTTACCAAGCCGAAAAAAATATGCCTGTCAATTATTCGAGAAGCATGTTATAATTGCTGTATAACATTAAACATATTTTACCAATTATAAAGGGGGACTTTTATGTCTAACAAAAAACTACGTTTTTCATTTTGGAAAGTATTTGCTTTATCCTTAGCCACAGTTGTATTTTTACAGTTTGTGATTCCTGCTGTTTTACCCGACTCATCACCAGTAATCACTGCTCAGGCTCACTCCGGGCGAACCGACAGCAGCGGCGGTCATAAAGATAATAAAAACAAAAGCGGATTGGGAAACTATCATTATCATTGCGGCGGTCACCCGCCCCACTTACATAAAAGTGGAGTATGCCCCTATGACAGCTCTAATATCGATACTGTTTCACCTCAAACCGATTCCTCCCAGCCTGCCGCAAGCAGCAGCTCTGGGAAAAGTGCCACCTCTTCATCTGCTTTAACCAAAAGTGAAATTAAGAAAGTACAGCAAAAATTAAATGACTTAGGATATGATTGCGGAACTCCCGATGGTGTCTTAGGTAAAAAAACCAAAAAGGCTTTGGAAGCATTTCAAAAGGATAATGGTATTAAAGAATCCGGCATCATTGATGAAGATACAAAAGAAAAATTAGAATTATAAAATTTCATCCAGCATTTTCTGTTGCTGCATTTTAGTTTGCGCCCGCTTTTCCAGATATTCTGACAGAAGTTCCTTCTGCCTGTCTTTCTTTTCATTAGTCCTTTTATAGAAGCTGTTCTGTGAACGCATATCAAATTCAGAATCATGACCCACAGGCCACGAGTCCCCCCTGTACTCCTTTAAAGTCGCACCGACTGTTATCAGCACGGAACAGTTTCTTGGAGCTAATGAAGTTCCAAAATCCCTCTGGATCAGTGAGAGAACTTTCTCCCTGTACCCCGGATCATCTTTCATGGCCTTGAATGCCGCCTCCGATATATTTACCGCCGCATTGCTCACCGTCCTGTGGCTGGTGATCTTGGAGAGGTCTTCATAAAATCCTTTCTTGAATAATTCCATTTCTTCCGCTTCCGACAATTCCTGTGTGCTGCCGGTTTTTTCCAATGTAAACTTATCTGCGCTGTTCACGTTTTTTGTGCTTTGAGCTGTTGCCATATTGTTCTGATAATAATTCTGTCCCACTCCGCTGATAGTCATTTTAGTCCTCCATACTCTTTCACGATACAATTTTTATCGTATCTGCCGTTTCCTGTACAACTAACTTATCGGAAAAATTGTGGGGATCGCTAATGCCTATTTCGTGAATGGTTAATTCGGTTACGTGAATAGCAAATTCCTTCCATTCCGTTTCTTGCTTTCAGAAGGTTTTGAACTATACCCAAATACTATTTCCCAGCAAATCCAGAACTAATTGGTTAAGCTCATAATTTTTTTCATTGTTGTCTAAATCCTTTGATTCAATTATTCTTTTTCTTACTTCCATTCCCTCCATATAATTATTCTCTTCACAAAAGCCTAAGGAGTCCAATGCAACATTATGCAATTCATCAAAATCTTGAAGGAGCATAAAGGTGATAATTTTTTCATCTGAAATAGCTATTCTTACTAATCCAGAATTAATATCGATTACTAATTTATCAAGAATATTGTATTCATTTATTATAGGAATTTTATATATTGCCGCTTTAGAATTTACTTCAGCTAATCTACGATTATACCACCATAAATCATAGTAACGGCTCATTATTTCTTTTGAAATATCAATTGTATCATTTTGCATAATGCAGTGGGTAAAAGAAAATTCAAAGTTTCTTACATCATATCTTTCCAAATTTTGTAAATCATTATTTTTAGTAAAAAAACTTATATATATAAAATATGAATAAACATAATCATCTAAAGAATTATAATGAGAATTTTGTTTAAAATATTTACTTAAAGCCACACTATTCATTTGTGTTTTTTTATAAATTGTTAAATGTCTCCCATCATATATGCACCATAAACAGTTTTCCGTTCCAAAAACGAATGAAATGTCTTTCACTATATTTGTTATAGATCTAGTACTGATTTTCATTCTTTTTTCAGTTTCAAATTTCCATTCCTGATACATTCTATACATGATTTTATCTTTATCTTCCAATAAACCGCCTCGTATTTGCTTTTTAAAAAATGAATCTTGAAATTCAATTTCCGGTATTGACTGTTTCGTACAACCATAAATATTATGCACTTTATTATTATAAAAAACACAAAAATTATGTTCTACCGCACTTATGCATTTAATATTGGGACTAATCAAACAAATAATATCAATATCATTTTCCGTTATTTTGTTAATATTACATCTTATAAAATCATTATGAATAATTTCAAGCATACTTGTCTTTCTTATTTTAACTATTAAATCATATGTAAAATTTATATTGCAATATACTAAAGTAGATAAGGGAAAAAACAGAAGAATTTTTTCAATAGTAGCATCCATTTTTTCATCATAAAATAATTCCACCCCTCCTTGCAAAAACTCGAAAAGATCATACATACAATTTATTTCTTTTAATTGGCAAATACACTCTTCATTTTCAATAAATTCTAAATACATTTCTGCAAATTCTTTTTGCATCAGTAGTTTAGTAAATCCGTTTATAGCATCATCTTTAAATAAAATTTCTTTATCACATAATGCATACCATTTTGCCAGACAGTACTCATAAAACAAACGGTTGGTAAATGCTAAATAGCCATCGCTGTTTTCTTCCAAAAAACAAAGTGAATTGTTAATGCTGATGTTATGTATTTTTCTTTGTTTATTCCACTCATCCTTATCAATGTTTTTACCATCGCTGTCTGCAATAAATGCCATTGATGCCAAAAAAGACAACACTCTGTTTTCATTTTCTATACCTTTCTCATCGTTCTTACTAACAGCTTTTCCTTTAGTTGATTGCCCATCATGATACTCCCAGCCAATAACCGAATGTATTACTTCTTCTCGCTTTTTAGCTTCACTCATTTCATCTGCGCTGATCTTATTCTTAAATCTTGAATTCATTATAACTGCATACGAATACCGACATAACATTGGATTATCCAAAACGGAAACAAACCTACTGTTTTTATTGTCTTCTTTAAGATATCTATGGAGTTGTTTATAATATTGAGACAATTCTTTCCGGTCCTTTGGGGATTTGTCCTGATAATCTGCCATAGTCGTATCTTTATTTTTTTCCATATATCGTTTGATCGTTCGAATACACATTTCCTCTGATTCATTTCTATTCATGGGTAAAAACCAGTAAACTGAAAAACGGCTGTAGCTCATTTTTTCTTTCTTTGTCTTTAAAGTTTGTGAAAAACCAAAATGTTCCGGCCTGGTTGACATCACAATCGTATGTCCAATATTATTAATATATTTATCAGACTGTCTCCTTGTGACTGTTAACTGAATTAATCCTTCACATAAATCGGTTAAGTCCTTTTCATTTCCGGTAATACATTTCAACTCATCCACTCCATCTATGAACAAAACGCATCTTCCGATATTATTTGTATTATCTTTAACTTTTTGAATTATCTCGTTAATATCATTACAGTCTTGAAAAAAACTCGCCGGGAAATAAGCCAAATGATCAAACCGTTTAGAGCTTACATTTAAAAATAACCATCTTAATGCTGTTGATTTCCCTAGTCCTGAGGCCCCAACAAGCATTATATGATTATCATTGAATTTATCATTTTCTATCCTTGCTTTGATATGCTTCAGCTTTTGGGGGCTCTGATTTTTATCGAAACAAATTCTATCGACAAAATACTTTTTTTGAAGTATCTCCCCGTACTCTGGACGCCCAATGCCATTAGATGTAATAACTTGGAAGCGTTCAATTTTATCTCTTTTATGTCTTATGACTGCTTTGGCAATGGTATATCCCGTTGTTACTATTGCATTACCTATATTTCCTGAATTATATAGAACCTCTGCGATATTTTTTGCTTCTTCAGTATTCATCAGATTCTCCTCATATAAAAAGTCCACATGAAAATCATACAAACTTTCATGTGAACTCTTTCTACAATCTTTGTATAATTCCCCTTGCTTTAAATATATTTTAACACATTTCGTCAATTAAGCAATAATTTAACAGAAAATATCTATGATAAAATAGCAATATTTCTACACAAAGCTCGTTTACCATTCTACAATGTTCTTCTTTGTTACCACACAGTTTTCTAAAATAACCTTCTCCCGTTCATCCTGATCAATATTCTTCAGGCAAATATTGTCCAATATCAGCCCGGTTACATTTCGGATATCCATGAAAGCTGCCCGGCTCCAATCAGGATAATAATTTTCGGCTGATACCTCATCGGGATATAATAATTTGTCCAGCACCTTGGGATATTCCTCCGGAATATCCTGTCTGCGAACACCCCCGATGGCTGTATAGATGATATCTTTCATAATCACCCCTTCGATCGGATGATGCTCTTCCGCATCAAACCGGATGCCCTGAAATTCCGGTCTGCCCATGATATCTTTTTCAAACCGATAATGTACCTCTTTCATTTCTTCCCCATCAGTGATAATGATATCGGATATCAAAAGATTTTTCAGTGTTCCGATTGCCGGCATCTGCTCCAATTCAACCGAGCTGCCCAGCCCTTCCGGTTCAAACCGGTTGTTCAAAAGTACAAATATGGGACGGGAAACATTTTTCATAACCAGACCTCTGATCGCAAGATCAGAAATATTTCCACCCTCGGTGCACTCAATCTTTACCCCTTCCCGCCACACATTATGCATGGTGCAATTGGAAATCACCACGCCGGATATACTGCCGATGGATTTTAGGCCAATGCGAATAGCTGCACAGATAGATCTAAACTCGCAATTACTGATGTGAATATCTTCTACCGGATATTCTTTGCTTGATGCTTGAAGGCATAAATTATCGTCCGTTCCCTTAATATAACAATCTGATATGTAAACATGCCGGCATCCGTCAAAATCCAGACCATCGCCATTATATCTTTTATCATTGCTGATCCTGATTCCCCGAATCCAGATATAAGCACTGTCCAAAAAAGCAGTCGTCCATGCTGCTGATTGAAGCAGGCGCAATCCTTCCATATGGATATTTCGGCACCGCAGAAACCGCATCATCATTGGCCGGTATATGCTGTTGTGATTTGGAAAGGCTTCGGCATTACCATCTATCCTGCCGTTACCGGAAAGAATAATATTCTCCGCATCCTCCCCATAGATAAAGCATCGGTCCAGTTCCGGCTCATTCCGATAACGATTGTAGTGAGTATCTGTTCCATAATCTTCAATATTATTGCTTGCCAAAAGAGTTGCTGATACATCTATGTATAAATGGATATTCGATTTCAAATAGAGACTGCCAGACAAAAAAATCCCTCCCGACAGCACTATCGTTCCCCCACCATGCCGGCTGGCGGTATCAATTGCGGTCTGAATGGCCACAGTGTCTTTTTGTTTCCCGTCTCCTTTTGCTCCGAAAGTTCTCACATCCAAAAAATGATTCATTATAGCTCCTTTACCTGAAGCTCCAAATCAACCCGCTTCTTTTCACCAGGCCGTATAACCGGTAAGGTTGCGTTCTTCCGTTCCCATTCCTGCCCATTCACATGACAGTTACAAGGCTCCAGACCCATTGCGTAATCTCCAGATGCCATGGATTTCCATTGGGTCAGCCTTGGCAGCTGCGCCTGATAGTAACTGATATCCAGCCCAATCCCCAGTGATGCATTCTCGCCGCCAATTGTCACTTTACCGTTTTCATCTGCCTCTGTTTCATGATAAAAAACCTGCTCTGCAAGGTTATCTGTTGGCTCCTCCACCTGGTTCCACAACATTCCGGCAGTATCGCTTCCATCTCTGCGGGTTACCCTCCGGGAAGGTATCTTGATCCGGCATCCGCTATCCAGTAATGGATAACCCAGGTTACAATGATACAGCAGCATAAACGGAGCCTCCGCGTAGCCTTCATTGGTATATTCATCCTTTACCCAAATGGTATCAGCACTGCCATCCGCTTTTACAACCGTTTCAATACAACGGCGCAACAGAATATTTTCCCCAAAAAGAGCCGCCTGGCGCATCTGTCCGGTTATCTGAAGGTGGTATTCCTCACCTTTCCAGAAAGCATCAATCCCCACCATTTCAGCCGGCGTAGAGCGCAGGGTTCCATGCATGGGAAGATATCTTTTTTCATCCGGTGGACCTACATTGTCCGTTCCACAGGTAAAAAGCAGACCGCCCATAATACTGCGCCCGGCCTCCTGCCCGTGAGAATCGTAATGTTGCCGGTTCTGCAGTCCCGGCTTGCTTAAGAACACCAGATTATTCCCATTATAGGAGCACTCCGCAATGTCCATACATTTATCCAGCGCTACCGTAAACATCAGTCCTCCGGCTTTGACCTCCACTGCTCTCAGCCCTGCTGCCCGCCCATCCAGATACTGTATGGTCCGGGCATAGGCCAACTGCTGCATACTTCCTATTTTCTTTCTTTTTTCCATACCTTGCCTTTCCGAAAAGCCGCCCCCACTTATCTGCTATTCCTTCGTTTTTCTAACCATTCCATAATTTCTTCCCTTGCCGGCATCACCCGCAAAGCACCTTTCCTGGTGGCCACAATTGCTGCCGCAGCATTGGCAAACCTCAGCATTGTCCGTAAATCCTCTTCTGCCAACTGCTCCACCCCATGTTCCAATATAAAATCCAGCACACAGCCCATAAAAGTATCCCCTGCTCCGGTAGTATCCACCGGTTTCACCGGAAAAGCGGCCTCTTCTACCATCATTTCATGATAATACGCCCGACTGCCGTTTCTCCCCATGGTCACCAGAATCAACGGAATGGCAAAACGTTCCCTGATCCAGCGGACTCCCTCTGCATAATCCTCCTGCCCGGTGAGCCAGACAATTTCATTATCCGCGATTTTAAGCACCTGACAATACTGCATCCCAAATAACATTTTGGCCCTGGCTGCTTCCTCATCTTGCCATAGGGGCATTCTCAGATTTGGATCAAAAGAAATCAGACATCCTGCCTGCCTGGCACAGGTAAGCGCTTTTACGGTAGCATTGTTCACCGGTTCATGGGTCATGGATAAGGTCCCAAAGTGAAATATACGGCTGCCGGCGATCATTTCTTCTGCCACTTCATCGGCATTTAGCATCATATCAGCCCCGGGATTGCGGTAAAAAGAAAATTCCCGGTCATAATCCTCTGTCATATGTACCAGTGCCAGTGTTGTCGGTACTTGTGAATCCGTCCGCAACCCTGCTGTCCCGATTCCGCTTTCTTCCAACGCCGCCTTTAACTGCCTGCCGAAGAAATCTGCTCCCACCTTGCCGATAAACTCCGTCTTTCGATTCAATTTCCCCAGCATCGCCAGCACATTCCCCGGTGCTCCCCCGGGGTTGGCTTCAAAAACCGGATTCCCCTGATTACTTAAACCATTTTCCGTAAAATCTATCAACAGTTCCCCCAACGTGGTTACATCTGTTTTTTTCATTTTTGTATCACTCCATTTCTTGTTCTATAGTTCTTTCGGCGATTGCGAAACCGTGGATTTGGCAGCGGGACAGAGCGGTTTATTCTGTGAAAGTCCCTTTTTGCCACAGAGATGAGACTTAAATTTGTGGAGCCCGCTTGTGCGAACACAAATTTTTCCTAAGGCTCATCGGCGTGTCTGGCAAAACCAGGACTGGAACGGAATAAACCGCTCTGTCCCGCTGCCATCGCAACCTTCGCAACACCAAATTCTACTCAACGACTGGATACTCATTACATAACAGCCGATAAGGTGCCTCATCTTCTTCAATCTCCGGGAATCTGCCGATGGGCTCATAAAACCGATTGTCCGTGTTATCATCATTGCACATCGATACTTCTCCCAATAATACCGGCCCGGTGCCCTCCTCCACTTCAAAGTCATGGTACATATAAGGATAAATACTGATGGATTCACCTGGGCACAGCCTGACCTGGGTTCCGGCTGGCACTTGCCACGCTCTTCCGTCACAGTTTACCGTCACATCTGTATCGGCAAATTTTTCTTCGGGAGTGGAATTGTAAACCCGAATCAATATATTGCCGCCACCGCGGTTAATGATATCCTCCATCTTATTCCAGTGAAAGTGCATGGGGGCAGTCTGGCCTTCATTTAAATATAGCAGCTTTTCCGCATAGGTTTTGGTATACTGCTCCATTTTGAGGTTACCGTTTCGCAAAGTAATCAGGGAAAAACCCACCTTGTGGAAATTGCCCAAACCATAATCGGTGATATCCCAGCCCAGCATATTGTCCCGGATTTCATCATACTGGTGTCCTTTTTCCTGCCACTCCTCCGGTGTAAAATGACAAAAAGGGGGCAATGCAAAACGATACTCCCTGATCATATTTTCCATTTCTTTTAATGCTGCATTTATT
Source organism: Lachnospiraceae bacterium (assembly GCA_031555615.1). GTDB lineage: Bacteria > Bacillota > Clostridia > Lachnospirales > Lachnospiraceae > UBA935. The sequence continues at coordinate 45,348 of JAVBUF010000071.1, forward strand.
TCTGATCTTTTCATGCTGTTCTTCCTTCCTTTAATTTAGTAATAAAGCAATTGCTTCCATTTCCTTCATCCCGGATATCTTTAGCACAGTTCCTGCCGTATCCGCCTGGATCTGTTTTCTTCCGTAGCGGTCTGCAATTTTCCAGTCTCCCCGAGGTAACTGCACCGATATCCTATCTTCCTTTTCCAGCATCTGACTGTCTGATCCGAACCGATGAATAACTACCAGCAGTTGACCTGTTTTCTGCTGTAAATCCTCTGTCAGTCCTTCCCGAACCAATGCCTGCCAGCCCACCGGCTTATTGTAGCTGCCTGCATTCCCACCCTGACGGCTGGATTTTCCATCTTTAATAACCGGGGCTGCTTTCCGGTAAAAAGCCATTCCCTCCTCCACAATCTGCCACTGGACAGAATTCAAATCATAGATATCACCGGAGAGGCACATTCTTCCCAGCAAAGTATTACACATGGAATAATACAGGCGGCTTTCATCATCTCCGGCCCGCAGCACCGCCCATATCTGGCTTTGTTCCGGGAGAATGGCCCGGTGGACATTCGCTGCGATAATGGGGATGGAAATGCATTCATGAGCATCGGAAAATGATGACATGGATGTCAGTTCCTGCATGGACGGCTCCAATCGATGGCCTCCCGAAGAGCAGTTTTCGATAACGATATCCGGCAGCTCTGCTTTTATTTTTTGAAAAAAATGCTGACTGCCCGCCACATACTGCCGAAGCCCTTCTCCAAGTGATTCTGCACCATCACATCCAATTCCGATATTATCATTATAATCTACTTTCAGATAACCGAAACCATATTTTTTCAGGGTACCAATAATCTTTTCCGACAGATATTCCACCACCTGGGGATTCCGCATATCCCAAAAACGTCTCAAGCCGGTCTGGATGGGAATGCCGTCCCGGGTGAGCTGCCATTGTTCTTTTCGAAAGCCCTCCGTATTGCATCCCACACATTCCATTTCAAACCAGAGGCCCGGTATCATTCCAGCCTCTCTGATGGCTTTTACCGTGTTTTGAAATCCGCCCGGAAAGCGGTCCTGATTAATATTCCAGTCTCCCATATCGCCGTTCCAGTCATCAGACCCCATGGAATACCAACCGGCATCAATGACACAATACCGAAATCCCCGGCCTTTGATGGCATTCACTATCTGCTGAAGATTTTCCTGGGTAGGATTGCCCCAGGTGGTGCAAAACTCGTTAAAAAGAATCGGAAGATCCTGCTCTGCCGCCGGTGCTGTCTGCCGCCCTTTCTTTTGGGCCGACGTCAGCCGGTGGGAAAGTTCATCCACGTCCCCCATGGCCACCGACAGCACGGCCCGGGGAGCCTCCAGACATGTTCCGGCTTCCAGACATTTCATCCAGTGACCAAATTCCCGGTCGCCGATACCGCCGGACAGAGCCGCCCGGTCATCTCTGGTATAAAGCTCCATCTGCCAGGAGCCCGGGTAGTACAACTGACTGCCGATACAGTAACCGGTCCGGCTGTCCTCCACCACCATCCAGGGAAAGAATCCCCTTACCGGCATGCTGCCCACCTGACCGAAACGAACAGATTGTACTCCATATCTTTGCCAGCTTGGTTCCATCTGTAACTCACAAAACGGTATCCTTTCCAACTTTCCTTCGGCACTCCATTTACTCCGCAGCCGGTATAAAGAATAATCTTCCATCCGTTCATCGGTACCAATCGGAGAAAAACCGCACAGCGAATAGGATGACACCATTTCCAGCCAAACCGGCTGATCGGTCCGGTTGATTATCCGGGTTGAAACAGACACATAGGCGGTCCCTTCCTGATATGTCAGGGAATGGATTGCCTGCAGCCGGGTACTTTCCAAAGTTGTAATAACAGAAAGCTTTCTTCCGTCCTTAATTACCTCCTGCATCTGATATTTCAAGTCCAAAGTAGTTTGGCTGTTCCGCATGGTATGTCCGTTGGAAAAACCCACAGGATAGCTGTCTCCTACCGCTTTCACCTGTACCAGACTATCTACCGCCCAGTTACCCTCCAGGGTAAACCCATCAGCCACCCCCTCCGGCAGCATCACCAGACCAACCGTTCCGCTCTCATCCTCCAGCAGATAATAAGCCAACATATCCCCTAATTTTAAAGACTTAATTATAATTTTCATTTAATTTCATAATATCACAAACAACGTTTGCATAGCTCCTTTTTATTTTTATATAACCGGAAGAATGGCCCTGCCATTCTTCAAGACGAGATCTTAGAAACTGTTAGGCTCGGTACTTTCGAGCCTTACTGTTTCTTCTCGTCTTTTTCAAACCAGTCAAAATCCGCATATCTTCCAAACCCGGTGAGGTCCTGGCAGCAGATACCACACATGGTTCCGGTAAACCATCCTTCCATGCAAGCCTCATCGGACAGAAAACCGGCATTTACTGTCTCGCCAATCAACTGCCAGGGTTCCCCATCCGGCTGATAATAAAACTGTACCATTCCGCTTCTGATTTCGGCTTTTAAAACCAGTTCCTTTCCCGGCATGACAGGAATATACTGGCTAAGATATTTATACTTTTTGTTTTCTGCTTTCAATAAGGTAATACATTTTCCGACTTCTTCATCATAGGAGATATGTAGATAAAGATAATTATCCGTATCATACATCAGGATCAATCCTGCCATTTGTTTGAATACTTCCGGTTCAAAATCTATCTTCGTGCTGATATCCATATCGTATTCCGTCATCCTTCTGGCAATCAAACTCTGTGAAAATTTGGATGACAATCCGCTTCGGCCATACATCCGAAGGTATCCTGGCCGGGCTGTCAGAGAAAGGTAATATTCATCCATGGGAATCCGCAGGGACTGGTAATCCAGGTGCAGTCTGCTGCCCGTAAAATCATCCCGTTCCAGGATTGGGTCTGCCGGAAATTCCGGCAAATCAGGCATTTCCACATATGTCTGAGGCGTATTGCCGCCGCAATCCAGCACCAGCCAGTCGTCTTCCGTCCAGCGCATTTTTTGGATGGCTGTCTCACGCCCCAGCATGTACCGACGGCAGTCTGCAAAGCGCTGAACATCCGAAGGGTTTCGCTCTGCCGATGGGCGGCCGCACAGATGAACAGCATACCATTCTCCATTCTGCGTTTCCACTAAATCACAATGCCCCGCTTTCTGGAGCAAAATCTCCGGGTGATGTCTGGATGTCAGGATAGAATATGCTTCCCTCTCACTTTCCCGCTTCATGAAATCGGCCTGGAACATTTCATATGGCCCCCAGATATTGCGCGATCTTTGGATGGTCTGGCCATGCCCCTCACCGGTACCGGTATCGGCACTGAACAGGTAATACCACCCATTTCGCTTAAAGATATGAGGACCCTCCAGAAAAATCCTTTCCGCCTGATAGATATCCCGGACCGGACCTGTCATCCTCTGTTTTACAGCATCATACTCCTGAAGCACCAGACGGCCGGCATATTTCTTGGGTACCCGGTGATCGGTTACCATACTGACCATATATTTTCTGCCGTCGTCATCATGAAACAGAGACGGGTCAAAGCCAAAATTGTTCAGGGTTATAGGTTCCGACCATGGTCCATTGATATCGGTGGCGGTTACCAGATAATTCATGGTATCATACATATTGCAGTAAAAGGACTGCACCACCGTATATAATAGGTAAAAAACACCTTCATGGTAAGTCAGGCAAGGCGCCCAGATGCCCTGGGATGCCCCCACTCCCCGCAGATCCAACTGCGAGGTCCGGTTCAGCGGATATTCCAGCAGTTTCCAATGCACCAGATCTTTAGAATGATGCAGTCTGACACCCGGCCACCATTCAAAAGTCGAAGTTGCGATATAATAATCATCTCCCACCCGGACAATTGACGGATCGGGATGAAATCCTCTTAAAATAGGGTTCTCGATGGTCTTTCCCAAAGTACTGTACCTGCCTTTCACCACAGAAAAATATCATTGCCTTTTAATTTAAAGATTGCTTCCATAAAATAGTAATCCCCATAAATAATATTAAATTCATGGTCGCTGCTGTGATAAGCACCGGTACATTTCGTCAGAAAACAATCACTCTCCCGGCTGTAATCACAATGAGCAGCATCCAACGCCTGCAGCAGCTTACATGCCGCATTCACATATAAATCTCGCTCCGGGACTTCCTTTGCAATTTCCAAAAGGCCGCAGGCGGCAATCGCGGCTGCCGTATCATCGCACCAGTTTGGCGTTGGGGGCTGCCTGAAGTCAACCGGAATAATACTGTCTTCCGGAATATTTTCCATGAAATAAGAGGCAATTTTCACCGCCGTGTCCAGGTATTCTTTTTTGCCGGTATGCCGGTAGCTCATCAAAAATCCGTAAAGCCCCCAGGTCTGGCCCCTGGTCCAGGAAGACCCCTGGGCATACCCCTGTCCCCCGTAATCCTTTACATATTCACCGGTATAAGGATCAAACTCGACAATGTGGCGAACCGAGCCATCTTCCCTGACAAAATTTTCCATAACGGTATCGGCATGCATCATTGCCATATGTTTAAATCTGGGATCACCGGTTTCTTCGCTGGCCCAATATAATAACGGAATATTAAACATACTGTCAATAATCACCCAGCCTCTGGTATCATCGCTGCCTTCGGGAAGATCATTCCAGGCCCGGATAAAGCGGCCCACCGGATTAAAGCGCCCCGCCAGAATACTGGCCGCATGAAGTCCTCTTTTTCTGGCTTCCGGATTTTTGGTCAGACGATAATCTGCCACCGCTGTGGGCAGATACATAAATCCCACATCATGATGCAGTCCGTAATACTCTTCAAAGCATTGATCCATCTTACCTTCCGATATTCTGGCAATCCGGGCATACCTTTCTTCTCCGGTTTCATGATACATCAGCCATAGCATGCCCCCCCAGAAACCGTTGCACCACCAGTTAATACCATCATCGATTGAAAATTTCTGGCTCCGGTCAGATTTGTCATCATGAGTTCCCTGAACCGTAGTATAAGGAATTTTTTCCTTTGATTTTTCGCTTACCCATTCCATCTTGGTCTTAATTTTACTGACTATTGCATTTAGCCAAACCATATCCTGTTCTTTTAACATAGCTACCTCCATTTAAACCACTTTTAGACCTTGTTTTATTTATATTTTGACTGATTTGTATAAACAGAACAATGGAATATTCTGCAATCAACTGACTTTTTCTGCTTTTATTATTTTCAAAAAAGCTTTTTTACAGTATAATCTTCCTATATGATAAAATGTTTTTATTGGTAAGGAGTAAAAAGATGATCAAACTATATCAATGCGGATATGATTCCAGACACCGAACAATACTTGATATGCAGCGGCCATACGGTGCTCCTGACTATACCCTGCTTTTTATTAAAACAGAAAGCTTTTTTGAAGCCGGCGGCGTCTATTCCGAACTGCCTCCCAACACCGTGATTCTTTATGACAAAAACTGTTATGTTCATTATGGCTGTCATCAACCTCATTATAACGATGACTGGCTCCATTTTGATCTTGATGAGGAAGATCTGCCATTCCTGACAAGTCTGTCTATCCCCTTTAATACCCCCGTAACCCTTCCCTGTGTTGGGCAGATTTCCGAATATATCCGTCTGGCCGTATTGGAAAAACACAGCAATAACCTGCACAAGGCGCAGATCATCGATAGTCTGATCCGCACCTTGCTTTGTTCCGTTTCTTCTCAAATTCATGCCCTTCCTGACAAGCGGCTTGCCAATAAATATTATCAGCCGATGCATCAATTGCGTCTGGAGATTTTCAATGCTCCTCATAAAAAATGGACCGTCCAGGATATGGCACGGTCTGTGCACATGAGCCCATCCTATTTTCAGCACCTGTACAAAGAGCTGTTTGACATCTCCTGTATGCAGGATGTGATCCGGGCCCGGCTGAAAAATGCCTGTTTCTATCTATGTACCACCGAAATGTCCATCCATGCTCTGGCCGCTTTTTGCGGTTATGACAGTGAGCTTCATTTCATGCGTCAGTTCAAAAAGCTTCAGGGGGTAACTCCCAGTCAGTACCGGGAACAGCACCGCAATTGACATCCTTTTATTATTCCGGTTTCGACCGGCTGACTCGCTTCCGGTAAGCACTTGGGGTTTCGTGGTATAAACGCTGAAAGATTTCATTAAAAGCCCTGGCATCCCCGAATCCCACCTCTCCGGCGATTTCATAGGTCTTTTTATCCGTCGATAACAGCAGGGAAACCGCATGTTCCATCCGCACCTTATTCACATAATCTTTAAAGTTCTCCCCCGCCTGTTTTTTAAAAAAACTGCTGAAATAATAAGAATTCATATGCACTTCGGCGGCCAAAACCCCTAAAGTAAGATTTTCCTGATAGTGCTTTTCGATATATTCTTTGGCCCGCAAAATATCTTTTTTATCATTGCTGACCAGACTGTTCTTGACTGCTTCCACATAATCAGACAGCATCTTTTGATACACTTCCAGCAATTCTCCGTAACACTCCGTATTTCTACCCTGTTCCAGCAACATCTTGGGATCATTGTCATGGGCCGGCAATCCCATCATTTGCAGCTTACTGTCAATGAGACGGATCAATGTGCAAAAATAAAAGCAGGCATCTTCCTTCTTTCCATCAGCCAACCGACAGACTATTTTTCCATACTGCCGGTAAGCCTGCTGAAAGGCATCCATATTTTGACCAATAATGGCATCTAAAACCCCATTTTGGATTTCACCCAGTCTGGACGAATTGGTATTACCGCCAAAGACTTTTTTTCCCGTTCGGATAAAATGCTGAGGCAGCTGATCGGCAAAAAACAGATATCCCTTCATTTGCAGGCATTCGGCGAAGGCTATGGGAATATCGCCCATTTTAGCAACCTGTTTGCCTATGATAAAAGTAATCCGGTGGTCGATTATTGCCATTGCCGCCTGACACAATTCTTCCAGAATCTGTTCACATCCGGATTCTTCAATTCCTTTCAGCACTAAGACCAGATGATTACTTTTGATAAATACAATTCCGATTTTCTTCTCCTCCAGATATTCCTCCAGAAAACTTACAAAAGAAAAACGGATTAATTTTCTGATCTGCGCATCCTCTCCGGTATGGAACTGAATCTCCGGATAAACAGGAATGTAGAAATTATCCTCCACCTCCACCAGTTTTCCGTAATCCGCTGTCCGTTCCTCATCTGCCTCCGTCATAACCACAGTGTTATCCTGCTCTCTTGGCTGAACTGCCAGATACTTCTCCACAGCATTCAGTAATTCTTCCCTGATAACCGGCTTTAATAAATAATCAATGGCACCGTATTTCACCGCCGCTTTGGCATATTCAAAATCCTGAAAGCCGCTGATAAAAATCACTTTGGTATTAACCTGCAGATACTGACATTCTTTCAGGATCTCCACGCCGGTCATTCCCGGCATGGAAATATCCAGCAGTGCCAGGTCAGGTTTCCATTTCAATATGCCTTCTAATGCTTTCTTTCCATCATCATATGACCCGATAATTTCGATACCAAGCATTTTCCAATCCACCAGCTTTTGAATGCCTCTGGTAATCACCGGTTCATCATCTGCCAGAATCATCTTCAACATACCTTATCTCCTTCTCTGTATCCCCCATTGCAGCAGTGCCCTGCCCAGCAATATCACGCGGCATCTCCAATCTGACGATGGTTCCCATCTTCGGTGTGCTGGTTATTTTGATTCCATACTTTTCACCGTAGAGATACCGAATGCGGTCATGGACATTTTTAAGGCCGATGCTCTGCCAATTATATTCATTCTTAATACCCGGTTCATTGCCGGTGAGTAATTTTTGAATCTTCTCCACTTCCCCTTCACTCATCCCGATACCATTGTCCATCACGCTGATTTCCTGTATATCTCCCTGTACCGAAGCCTCTACCATAATACTGCCGTTGCCCTTTCTGGGCTTAATTCCGTGTACATAGGCATTTTCCACGATGGGCTGCAGAATCAGCTTGGGAACCATAATCCCGTTTGCTCCCGGAGCGTCAACCGTCAGCTGCACCTTACTGGTTATTCGGCAATTCAAGAGATAAATATATTCCCGGACAATGGTTATTTCCTGCTCCAGGGGCACCATATCCTGCATGGGACCAATGAGATAATGAATCTGTTTGGACAGGGCCTCAATCATTTCCGGCACCTTGTTCTGCTCGGTCTCTTCCAGTGCCGTCATCCGGATAATCTCCAGGGTGTTATAGAGAAAATGAGGATAAATCTGGGATTTCAGGGCAGTCAGCTCCGCTTCATTCTGTTTGATCTGAGCCACATAGGATTGATTGATATAATTATTCAACGCTTCGCTCATCTGGTTGAACCGTTCAGCCAGTATTCCGATCTCATCACCGGAGCGAACCGGCAGTTGAATTTCAAAATTTCCGCTTTCTACCTGCTTCATCTGCTCCATCATCTCATGCATGGGTTTGGTCAGCCGTTTGGAAAAAAAGAGTGATCCGCACAATAATCCAATAATGGCCGCTGTTAAACACAAATACATCATCCGCTGAATCTGACGAATATTACTAAAGGCTTCCTCCGTATTCATAATCACCACCACTTTCAATCCATAATCATTCTTCTGGGTACTGATTACCAATTCTTCAGTGGTGTCATGCAAATTGTTGATTTCCTGTGACAGATTAATTCCTATTTTATCTTTGACGCTGCTGTAAAAACAGTCCCCCGCTTCATTCACGATATAAAAAGCTTCATATCCACTGAACTTAACCGTCCGGAACAACTGTTCCACCCGGTTCAGACTGACATCAATAAATATTGTTCCCACATAAGGCGTATTTCCTACATTTCCCCGTAAATCAAAATAATTCCTGGCAACTGTAAATACCGGTTCGCTCATACTGCTGAAGTATCCGGTTTGATGGGTAGGGATTAAAATCATTTTATTACTGCTCTTATCAATGTTCTGATATCCGTTAACCTGCTCAAATAAATCCTCATCCTTAAAATAAGTACTATATGTGCTGTAGTGAAACGCTAACTTTTGCTCCGCCTCACCGGCCACAAAATGTACACTGCTGATATATCCGTCAACACTGGAAAGATAATTTAAAAAAATAGTCATATCGGCTTCCCGCCTGATTTCCCTATTCTCCGCTTCATAATCTTCACCGGTTACAATCTTTCGAAAATTATCAAAAGATAAATAATCCTTTACAGCATTTCCCTCAATGGAAAAATTATAGTAATAAGGCATTTTGGAAATCGAGTTGTAGGAGTCCAGCATGGATTCCAGGCTGGAAGATACATATCCGCCAGCCTGCTCATATTGGTAACGCATTGCCTCCGTATAATTGCGGATGATCCTGTCAGTAAAAAAGGTGGACAGCAACAGCATCGGTACCAATCCAATCATAATGATGGTTAAAGAAAATTTCTGATATAAGCTCAAAGACCGCTTCTTTTTTCTGTCCATTGGTTCCTCCGATTGCCAACTACTATCCTTTACAGTCATGTTATAAACAGCATAACACAACCATTTCCAAAAGAAAATGCTTCTTTCCGGCCGGGAAAGAAGCATTTTCTTACTTATCCTTTTGCTGCTCCGGCAGTAATACCCTTTACAAAGTACTTTTGGAACATACAGAAAATCGTGATGGCTGGTACAATGGAAATAACCGTTCCGGCAAAAACAATATCCCATCTGGCTGTATACTGCCCAACAAAAGAAGCGATTTCAACAGTTATGGTTTTCGCCTTTCCGCTTGGTAATACCAAATATGGCATCAAATAATCATTCCAGATCCCCAAGCCATTCAGGATGACCATAGAGCCGGTACAGGGCCCTAATAAGGGAAAGGTTACTTTCCAAAAGGTCTGGAAAGGAGTGCAGCCATCGATCATCGCCGCTTCCTCGATCTCCATCGGTATCCCTTTCAGAAAACTGCAGTACAGCAGACAGCCGAAGGCGATGGAACCGGCTATGTAACAGACAATGGGACCAACCATATTGCCAAACAGATGGAACATTTTCATTTGCTTAAACAAGGGGAACATATACAAATGAAAGGGAATCATCATTCCGGCCAGAAAAAAGGTGTATATCAATTTTGTCACATTGCTCTGTCTTCTTTCGATACCGTAAGCTGCCATTGGGACAATACATACAATCAAAGCCTCTGATAACACGGTCAGCACTACCGAATGCATAATAGCAAGAGCAAAATCCGATTGTGCAAATAAGTCCCGGAAGTTCTGTAAATAAAACGAAGTCGGAAAAGCAATTGGATTTTTTAAGATATCCCCGTTGCTTTTAAAAGCCGATATCAAAGCAAAGATAACCGGATAAATAAAGACAAAAGCCAATATCGCAGCCGCCAGCAGCAAAAACAGCGTTGTGGGTTTGATTTTACTTTTTATCATAACTGCACCTCCCTGCTGCGCAAAAACTTCTGTTGGAGTGTATTCAAAACAATAATAATAAATAACAGCATCATTCCCACTGCCGTACCAAATCCCTGACGGCCTTCGTTAAACCCGACCTTATACAGCAAGTAGACCAGTGTCTCCGACGTAAATCCGGGACCGCCATCGGTCATGACATTAATCTGATCAAAAACCTTCAGACCATTAATCAGAGAAAGGGTAAAGTTAATGGTAAAAGCACCGGAAATCAGCGGAATGGTAATGGCTTTAAATCTCTGCCACGGACTGGCTCCATCAATTTGAGCTGCTTCGATGAGATCCGGAGAGACACTCTGCAGGGATGCCAGATAAATAATCATATAGTAACCGGCTCCTTTCCAGATTAGTACCAAACCAACCATCAACAGGGTAAGGCTGGAATTCCCCAGCCAATCCTGGCGCAGCTCCTGTAATCCAATGCCTTTTAAAATCGAATTAAAAATTCCGAAATTATAGTTATACATAATTTTCCAGATAAATCCTGACACAATGCCGCTAATCAGAACCGGAATATAAAATGCGCTCCGAAAGAAGTTTTTTCCCCATTTTACATGATCAACAATCAGCGCCAAACCAAGTGCCAATGCATTTTCAAATATGGAAATAAAAACGGTTAAGATAACGGTATTCTTTAATGCATTACCAAACCGGGCACTGGTGAAAATCTCTTTGTAATTTGCCAATCCCACGAATTTGATAACCGGGCTGACACCATCCCACGAGGTAAAGCTGTAATAAACACTGGAAATTGTCGGGATGATAATAAAAAGAGTAAAAAACAGGAATGCCGGAGCAATAAATATGAAAGTGGATGTACTAAAATTTTTCTTCTTTCCCATAAGAAATTCTTCTCCGTTCTTTTAAGAAAGGGGCCGCTGCTTACGCAGCAGCCCGCTATTTTGATATTGCAATTTTTAGTTATTCGGTAATTCCGGCACCGGTGATGGGATTGAAGCTTTCCTTGGCAACATTCCAGGTTTTATTCATTTCATCACATGCGGAATCAATATCTCTGGTTCCCTGCAAAACTTCTACAAGGGTTTTATATGTGAAGTTTCTGAAATCGGGAGGCAGTTCATTGTCGCCGGCAAAGCCGTTCCACATGGGAGACAGGGCATCTGCCGTTGCAGTCGCATCTATTACCTCCTGGAAAACATCCATTACATTCAGTTCCGGCATGATATCCAGTTCCGGAACATCTACGGTAGAAGGAATGGCACTCATTCTTTCACAATAGAATTTGTAATTTTCCGGTGCAAAGAAGAATCTGATAAATGCTTCAGCTGCTGCCTTTTTGTTAGGATCCTCGGCCGCTTCGGCAGAAATTGCCAATCCGCCAACACCGCCGCCGCCAACCAGACGGGTTTTTCCATCCGGGCTGGGAACCGCAAACCATCCGAACTCAAAATCCGGAGCCGATTCTGCTACCTGGGCAAACATATGGGTGCCGGAATACATCATTGCAGCCATATCATTGACGAAGAAAGTCGTAATCTGGGCATCAGGTGTGGAAGCCCAGCCATCCTGAGCATATTGCAAAATAGTCTTCAATTCTTCAAAGGTTGCTTTGACAGCCGGATCGGAAAAATCTTTGGTTCCTTCATAGCAATGTTTAATAAAGTCGGGATCACCGCTGAGTACCTGATCGTTATACGCTTTATGGAACCAGAATCCCATGTGCCAGATATCCTGACCGCCCACTACAAGGGGCGCCATATCGCCTTTATCCTGAATCTTCTGACATAATTCGATAAACTCATCATAGGTCTGGGGTTCTGTCCAGCCGTTATCATCAAAGTATTTCTTATTATAGATGATACCCTGGGTATTTTCAGCTGCCAGAGGTGCGGTATAAACCTCACCGCCAAAAGCGGTTGTTGTCTTAAATAAGTTGGTTACATCTAAAGGCAGTGGAGCGAGTTTTCCAGCCCGATAGTAGATGGCAGTATCTCTCATTTCCATAATATCCGGGAACTCACCGACGCTGTCCTTGGTTTTCAGCAGTTCGCTGTAGGCACCTCCGTTGCCGGGTTCAATAGTAACCGTTACCTCCGGATAAGCCTCATTAAATTTGTTTACCACATCGTTCATCACGATCTTGGCTCCCTCATCACCATCGGCAAAAATAAATGTTAACTGCGTTGGTTCGGTGACAATGGATGTGGAATCCGGGGCATTTTTTTCCACCGGTGCTTCCACTGCTGCTTCTTCTTTCTTTGTATCTGCTGTGGTCTCTGAAGCGGGTTCAGCTGCTCCATTACTGCTGCAGCCGGTTAATATTGCTGCTGCCAGAATGACCGACAGGATTGAAGCTGTTACTTTCTTTTTCATGTTTATTCCTCCACTATTCTGAAATTAAGTGTACGGTAAGGCCTTCCGTTTAACTTGTAATTGCAGTATAACAATTATTTGCTTTATAAAAAATGGGGATTTTTAAGTTTCATATACATTTTTTTAAGAACATTATTTTCCATAAACTTCTATCTGGGACAGCGCCGGAAATGGTGATGGATCATCTGATTTAATCATATTATGCATTTCCACCCATGTAATATTTTTTGCTTCAAAGTCTATTCTATGCGGTTTCGTATCCTTGCTCATCTTCATTTCCTCCATACTTCCGTCCGAAAATAAAAATGTAACTTTTTCCCACCAATTATCATGAGGAAAATCCGCCCTGGTATAAAGTACAATGGCATCTGCTTCTACCATTCGCCCAAAATCAATTCGTATCCGGGCATCCTCCTGCCGATTGATGCCCCATGACTGATATGGCCATTCTCCGTGGCAGTCATTAACCGTTACTCCGTCTATAGCGTTCTGAGCGGCAAAAACAGCTTCGCCTCTGGTTTCCACATTAGCAGTAGCATGGGGATAACAGTTGCGGATTTGATGCTGATCACATACATTAACTGCAAGATTCCGATAGGTGCTTATTTCAAAATCGCTGGCTGCCTTAGCACTTAGCAAGTGACGTTTTCCATAAAAAACCTTGGGTGACAGATTAATTCTGCGATCATCAGATGGAATTTCATAGACAACATCGCCGGTTAAAAAAGTAAGGGATTTTCCCAGTGCATCATCAAATTGCAGCCATACATATATATCTTTCCGGGATATTTCCAAAACAATCCTGTCTCCCGGCTCATATTCACGGTTACATACCAAATGAACTTCCTCCTCACTGCGGCTTACTGCTACAGTGTTGCTTTCTTTGTCTATTACCTTTAAACATAATTCTGTCATCCTTATTCTCCTCTTCGTTATTGAATGTAGTATTTTCATTTATATTAAATATTCTAATATATTGTGGCAATGCTTTAAAATGTCATTAACTGGCATATTCTGCTTTTCTTAATAATAAAAACCTTCTGAGAAATATTACTTCTTCAAAAGGTTTCTATACTATAAAAGTGTACTATTTATTCTTTTCCCCGGCCCCGCTGCCGATTATTCTTTTAATCACCATCCAAAGCAGTCCGAATCCCGCCACAACCAAGATACCGCCGGCTCCGTAAAAATGCAGCAACTTGGTGCTTTCACCAAAATAGTCATCCATGGCACTGGTGACACAAAAAACAATATTTTTTTCCCCATAAATATCTGCGGCAACCAGATAAGCCCTGCCATAATTTCCTCCGGTCTTAATGTTAACGGCCACACCATCGGTATGCAGGGTACCGGCAAACGGTTCTTCAAGCTGCAGTGTATCCAGCGGCATAATGTTGATAGCCACCGTCTCCGGGTGGTGGGAACTGGCCAGCTGGACCAGATATTCCGGGGTAATCTCCCGTCCCATAATCAAAATCCCCGCTTCCGGGCCGGTTCCGTCTGAGTGCAGAATGGGGCTGCTGCTGATATAGTAAAGCTTATCCCGGTGATATATATACCCGCTCATGCTGTTCATCCCAACCGTTTCATCCTGCTCATAACCGGGATTGGTCTGGTATTTCAAAAGCAGGCTTTTGGCAATGGGACCGAAGTTGATGCTGTTTTCTCCGGACTGGATCTCACTGTCCAGTAACCGGCTGACAATATTGCCGCTTTTATCGGCCATAATCATAAAACTCAAACCATATGTGGCAAGGGGCGAAACTGTATAATTTTCTTCTTCATACTGATCATATTTTCCCTGTACGAAATCGTAGGTATCATCCCAGACCGCCCAGTCACGGGCCACTCCGGAGATATAATCCACCGAAGCACCAAGGACACTGACTACCTGGCTGCACCGGTCTGACTGCTCCTCTATTTCCCAATCGGACAGGGACCGCTGAAAGGGATAAATAAAAATACAATAATTCATTATCATGAACAAAATTGCAATGAAGAACACAGTCAGCAAAATTTTGCCGGCTGTGTCCATTTTTCTGCATATTAAATTAATCTTTTTATTTATCCCAATCAAAATTTGCTCCTCCTAATTGATAGAAAAAGACAAAATATATTATTCTATCACACGTCATATACCCTAAAATCAACTTATTAGGACAAATTATACAACAAATTGTCAGTTATTGCAACCTCACTTTTTTAACAGGTCCAATATTTCCCGCTGCAGCTCCAAAAGAACGGACTGCACATTTTTCTCCCCATGCACCACATGATAAAGCTGGGTGTCGGCCATATCAATGGCACTCTGGTAAAGGGGAAACTTCCGGGGAGACATTGCCCCTTGGAGAACCTCGTTTACTTCCTGCATATTGATGCCGCCGCTGCCGGCCGACATATAACTGTCCACTATCTGCGCCGCTTCCGCCGAGGCGGTAATATCCGCAACCGGTGAAGCCCCGTGTGAGTAGCGGAAAATATCCAGCTGAGTTTCCGCATCGGTGGTCAGGAACTTAATAAACTCCCAGGCTGCATCCCGCTGATGCGTTTTAGCGTTGACCGCATACAATAAGGTGTCCAGCTCGGTGGAGCTATACCCATCACGCAAAGCCGGAAGACGGAGACAATCCCATTCAAAACGAGTATAACTTTCCGCATTATATGAATAAGGCTTTCGTGCCCGGTAGGCCGAAAAGGAAAAGGGCCGGAAAGCAACCTTACCATTGTCATAATCTTCCGCCGTCACACTGTAATTTTGATTCAACCGGTTTATATTCTTGGCAAAGCTGATTGCATCCGTCACTGTATCGCTGGTGAAATAAGCCATCGTTCCGTTTTGGTCAAACAGCTCGGCATGGCTGGCAAAAACCGCCTCCTGCCAACCGAAACCGTAACTTCCGAACTGGTCCAGAGCACCGTCTCCATCCGTATCACAGGTGACCTGCTGGCAGATCTGATAGAAATCATAGCAGTGCCAGTCATTGTCCGGCATGGCGATTCCCTCTCCGGCCAGCAGAGACTTATTGACGAACATCAGCTTGGGGTCCGTCTCATAGGGCAGGGCATACAGTCTGCCGTCATATTGGCCGGCCCCCAGTGCCGCACTGTAAAAAACGCCGGGATCAAAACTTTCATCCCGGTCTGCCAAGCCATCCAGCCGCATAAGGGCGCCTACTGACGCAAGTGTCATAAAATTTTCCGAAGGAACCAGAAAAACATCAGGAGCATCATTTTCCAGCAGATTGTCCGCCAGCCACTCCCCATAATCCCGCCTGAGGATACCGCTTTGATAGGTAACCCTGATATCCGGGTGAAGCTCCTCAAAACGGGCAATGGCATTATCAATCAACTGATAGGAGTTATCGTTCTGAACCCCCCAGTTACTGCCCGCAAAAATTCCCACCGTAAGCTGCCGCTGCCGCTCCGGGAGAATGATGCAGGCCGCCGTAATAATAACTGCGGCAAGGAATACCGCCATAATTGTTATAGATTTTCTTGACATAAATCCATCCCACCTTCAACCACCCATATTGCGATTTGTGTTCTGTCACGAAGATTCAGCTTGGACAGTATGGTACTGATATAGTTACGAATCGTACCTTCGGAAAAATTAAGCTCACAGGATATCTCCTTATTGGATTTTCCCATTCCGATCATCCGGATAATACTCCACTCATTCTCCACCAGATTCTTTAACCCGCTTTCATCAATTTTGATTTGCCGGGGTTTGCCATTCTGCGATATTTCACCAAACATCCTTACTACTTTTGAAGTGATTTCGGGATTTAACAGGGTCCCGCCGTTTAAGACGATTCGGATGGCACTTTCCAGTTCCTCCATGGACGCGCCTTTGAGCAGATATCCGGAAGCGCCATACCGTAGCGCCCCCAGAATATATTCGTCATTATCAAAGGTGGTAAGTAAAATAATTTTGATAGCGGGAAATTCATTCTTAATAATCCCCGTGCACTCCACTCCGTCCATGCCGGGCATTCTAATATCCATCAAAATAACATCGGGTTGTTCCGCTCGGACTTTATTCAGGCACTCGATACTGTTCCTGGCGGTGTCAACCACCTGAAAGTCCGGCCGGGTACCAAGTACAATCTCCAGGCTTTGGCGGATCAGCTCCTGATCATCGGCAATCATAATTTTTATCATCTGTTACCTCCTGTAAACCGGCAGGGAAACCCTGACCCGGAAGCCCTCTGATGTACATGCGTATTCCGCGGTACCGCCCAGCAGCTCAATCCGTTCACGCATATGGGTGAGGCCAAAACCTTCTTCAAAACTGCTGCAGTTTCCATCATCTATAATAGTTACAACCAGGTTACTTTCTTCCAGGATCATCCGGATGGCAATATTCCGCGCATTTCCATGGCGCACCGCATTGGTGGTGCTTTCCTGCAGAACCCGGTAAAGAGCCACCTCCTGCTCCGCCGAGAGCGGCAGTTCACGCAGAGAAGAGGCGTAATCCAGCGTTACGTTACGGCTGGAAACCGCATTTAAATCTCCGACAATATTCTCAATGGCATCAAAGATATAATAACGTTCCAGTTCGTCCGGCTTAAGCCTTTCCACACTGTTACGCACATCCACAAGACCTTTCCGGGCGGCCTCGGAAATCCGTCTGATTTGTTCTTTAGTGCGTTCTTTATCAATATCAATCAGCGCATTACAGGCTTCCAGCCCAGCCGCTATACCGGTCAGGGAATGGCCGATGGTATCATGAATCTCCATGGCAATCCGATTACGTTCTCTGGTTTCGGCGATTTTTTCGGAACGGGCTGCATACTCTGACAATTGGGAATTGGCGATTTTCAATTCCTCGCTGCTTTTCCGAAGCTGGTCATTCAGTTCTTCCAGGCGGGTCTTCTGGAGCACTTCCCGCTGAACAATCAGAAAGATACAGACCACGAACAGCGTTTCCGCCACCCCCTGCAGGATACTTTTACAGCCTGCCAGCAAGTATCTTGTCTGCCTGGTAAAAATATTCAGGTATTCGTTCAGCGGTACCATTTTCATAGGCTCGCTGAAAAATTCAAAATCAATGCCGATATAAATAATCATGATCAGGATAATAAATGCAATTTTAATCCGGATATTCTTCAGACATATGAATACGTCTGCTATCACCAGTAAAAGAATACTCTTATATGCTGTGTTGACATTGATAATAAGGGCACTGCTGATGAAAACCTCTATCATACAGGAGATAACAGCCGCATATTCGTTCTTCTGAAACCTGTTTTCCCGCAGGTACAGGTTAATTAAAAATAAAATCAAAAGTAAGAAAGTAAAAAACAGGGTCAGGTACCTTGACTTCGGAACGGCCCCTGCATGGGTCAGAAAATCAATTGCCGTCAAACTGTTGAGGATCTGCGCGGTTGCAAAAAAAATAATCAGAGTGACCAGCACCATGCATAAACTATTTACGGCAATCAGACCGTTTCGTATTTTATTAATCAAATTTGGGTTTGTTCCCATATTTACACCCGCTCATTATCTTATTCCCAGTTATCAGTACCTATTTGCCGGATATTGTCCTTGGTAACCAGTGACACCGGAATCCGGATCACATCCTCCCAGTATCCTCCGTTTAAAATCATATATGCCGCTTCGGCTGCCGCCTTTCCCGTACCTTTGGGCGACTGCAGAACCGTTGCGGTAAAGATCCCGTCACTGATCATGCGTTTGGTATCGGGTGAGCCGCCGACACTGTACAGAAGGATATCCCCAGTCTTGCCCGCTGCTTTCAAAGCCGCTGCCACTCCTGTTGCCGAAGGTTCGTTAAAGGTCATAACCGCCTCAAAGATTACCTGCTCTTCCAGCAAAGAATCCGTAACTGTCATCCCGCTTTGAGGTGTTCCCGTGACAGTATATCTGGCGATCCGGTAACGGCCATCCTCCGCAAGGGTATCGACAAATCCCGTCACCCGTTCATTGGAAATGCTGGCACTGGGTTTTTCCAGCACCACTACTGTTCCTGAAGACATTTGTTTCATCAAATCCTGGGCACAAAGTTTACCGGCGTGATAATTATCCGGTGCAACGATACAGGCTACCAGATCGGTATCATAAACCGGAGCATCTATATTGATCACCGGGATGCCGGCCTCGGCGCAGGCTGCCAGCGCCGGTTTGATGCCCTGCCAATCCACCGGGGTCAGAAAAATAGCGTCCACCCGTTCCCTAATCAGATACTCCACCTGTTGGATCTGCCGCTGATTATCATATGCCGGATCCAATGTAATCAGCTGGTCACCGTTTTCCTTAATAATACTTTCAATACTGGCATTAAGTGTTTCATACAGCGGGTTACTCATAGACATGAACACCGCACCGAATTTTCTGTGACCTGCCCCCAGGCCGATATGATTACATGCCGAAAAGGATAACATCCCGCATATCAATATTACTAAAACTACAAGTTTTCTGATTCTTTGCATGTTATCCCCTCCGCCTTACTTATTCATACTGAATATAAAACAAAATCACATTTTTAGCAACTGGCAAATTAGAATCCGCAGTCCGGGGTTGACTAAGGCACCTCCTGCCTATACTGCCGATAAATGGCCCTGAAGGGGAGTCCCGGTGTTAAATATTCCCTTCCAAAACCTTCTCATAAACATGGCGGTAAGTTCCGGATCAAACTGATCTTCTTTGTCCATGAGAATATCCCACATTGCAGCAGTATGTCCATATTGGCTTTGGCGAACGAAATACCAGTGCGCCAGATAGATCATCCTTGATCCTAAAGGAATCTGATCCCCGGACAACCCTGACGGATATCCGCCGCCGCTGTAGCGTTCCTGATGATGGCGGAGGATTTCCTGCACCTTTGACAGGCTGGAAAGATTTCCCAGAATTCGGCCGGAATTCTGTTCGTCCTCATGGCCGAAGATCATTTCGATGTCACATAAGGCCGCAGCCGCAAGAATGTCCTGACGTTCTTCGGCCGATACTCCCGCTTCGGCGCAGAGTACGTTGCAGATCCGGTGCAGAAATTTAAGCTTTTCAAGACTCACGGGATTGCTGCTGACAATCAGTTGGGAAAGTACATAGATGATGGTCTGGTAATCCATGCGCATTTGTCTCTGCATCAGCTCTTCTTTGGTATGATCCATTAATATTTCAATCACATAGTCATCCCCGTTCACGCCTTTTACCGGAAGCGCATAGCAGAGAAAGTATCTTGTCTTTCCTTCTACGATTCTGACCATTTCAAGCTTTTCCATTTTGTTGGAAGCCAGACATTGCATTACCGGACAGTTTTCACACTTTTCTTTGAATCCCGAAGCTTCAAAACACTTTGTTCCGGGGTCGGCATATTTAAAGATCCGGCGGAAATGACCCGAGGAATAGATTACTTCATACTCGGAATTTAAAAGGGCATAGGCAATGGGCGTCTCTTTGATTATTTCGCTGCAGATATGCTCCTCGGAAAACAGCTCGCTGATGTCAGTAACCGTTTTCTTTTGGGTCACCGGATGATCGCTGATCTGGCGGGTAATCATGGCATGAGGATTCATCGCCGCAATACGGGGGACATAACGAGTTTGAGGATCGGTCCTTAAAAAGGCGTCTACCATCACCGGGTCGAACTGTGTGCCTGAACAGCGGCAGATTTCCGCCATTGCTGCTTCATGGGATAATTTATCGCGGTAAGGCCGGGACGAGGTCATAGCATCATAGGCATCCGCAATGGCAATAATCCTGGCTCCCAGGGGAATATCCTCACCGATCAGTCCATTGGGATATCCTTTTCCGTCGAAACGTTCATGGTGACACAGAACATACTCCTTCACTTGCTGAAACCCTGTGAGATCCTTAATAATTTCAAAGGAATAAACCGGGTGCATTTTAATCTGATCATACTCATCCAAAGTGAGCTTTGTGGGTTTGCTTAACACCTCACTGTCGATCATAACCTTACCCAGATCATGAAGATTTGCCGCTATTTCAATCAACTCAAGCTCTTTGCCGGAGAGGCCCAGCTCTTGCGCTATTTTCAGGGAAATTCGGGAAACAGCAGCCGAGTGTGTGGCGGTATACCGGTCCTTGGTCTCCAGCATCGAGCTGAGGGTTCTGATCAGTTCATGGAATTGTGACTTCATCTCTTCACGGGCATTCATTTCACCGGACCGGTCCACCATGATTTCAAGGATGTAATCGGAGGTTCCTTCTTCATCCTGAAACAGCGGTATGGCATAATCATCCAGATAACGTACTCTTCCGTCAGGCAGCACATCCTTCCGCAGAATATGCTCCCGGTGACCGGACTGCATGGCTCTGCTGACGGCGCATACACTGCACATCTGTCCGCCGTTAGACAGGTTATAGCATAATTCACCCTGTGCTTTGTCCCGATCCAGATTTCGTAATTGCAGAAAAGAATCATTAATATAATGAATGCGGAATTGTCTATCGAGAATAATGTAAGCAACCGGAGAATTTGCAACAAAGGCTTTGACCAAGGTAGTAACGGAACCTGTTTTATCAGAAATATTGGGCATTTTCATAGAATTTTCCTCCCTTTCCCGGCTTATCCGGTATAATCCTTCCCGCGGTGAGCATGTTTCTGTTGATACATATTGGCATCAGCCTGTTTGATGATATCATCCACAGACATCCTTTCCCCTGGTGTGGTGGTATGAAATCCATAAGAAACGGAACACCTGAAAGGGAAAGAACCCGAAGCGTTGATACGGTTCAGCCGCTTTGTTATGGCTTCCAGTTTTTCCTGTGCTGCGGACTGATCAGCCCTGGCAAAGGTGATCAAAAATTCATCACCCCCCAGCCGAACCCAAAAGTCCTCTTCTGACAATGCCTCCTTAATAGCCGAAGCAATGGTCTGAATCAGTTCATCGCCGGCAGCATGCCCGAATACATCATTAACCTGTTTCAGCTTGTCTATATCAATAAAGCAAACCGTAACCGGCTCCCCGGTCTCCTCATTGTTATAACAAAATTCCTGCAGCAGCCGAAGCCCCCAGCTTCTGTTATAGGCACCGGTCATTTTATCCATTGATGCCAGATACCGCATTTCCTGCTCGATATTTTTACGGTCAGTAATATCAATACAGCTGACCACCACCGCCTGGCGGCCATTATACCATTCAATCAGGGTTTGGCTGACCAGAAACCAGCGGTTGACAAGGGCATTATAAATGTCATGAGTATTGGTATAGCCGGTGGGATATCCGTATTCATCCATCAGCTTATCCTTCTGGCAGAATGGGCATGGGGCATTGATATCCGGGCGGAGCAGCTGCCAGCATGGCAGTCCGGGACTGTATTGCCCGGCCAAAGAATCCCGCAGCAGCCGGTTGGCAAACAAAAGCTCATGATTTTCAAAATCAATTACATATACCAGATGGTTCAGATTATCAAGTACCTGGTTCATAACGCTGTTGGAGCGTGTTATCCGCAGATCAAACTCCTGGCGGGTCAGAAAAATGCTTTCTGACATAGCTTCGGTATTTTTATTTAAAGTATCAATCAAATCATCGGCCTCCACATGTATCATTTCTATATTGTCATTGATAGATACTATCATTTTAGCTTAGAGGACTGAGGCATACATCTATCAAATGTAATGACTTGCCGATGACATTTGTCAGCAGTTTTTGCTGCTTGGCGGTAATTTAAAAAAAGGCGCAAATTTTGATGATTTGCACCTTTTTTCATTCCTTTAATTAACTTCTGTTATCGCTATATTCAAATTTATGCGAGGTAATGAGGTTTATCAGATCTGCTCCGCTTCTCATTCTGATTCAGGCATATATGCTGCAACGATTTCTTCGCTGGCTGTCCAGAGCTTCCTGGCCAGTTTTATGTCATTAGCACGTTTGGATGTTCCGACGATTTTTTGGTCATAAAAATATTCCCCGCTAACGCCCCGGCACTGCTTACTTGTGGCAACATAGACGGCTGTCGCAGCACCTTGTTCAGGTGTTCTGAAAAATGGCTTCAGCAGTTTCATGATGGTCTTTCCAAAACCAGTATCCCGGTCTACTCCCATGTTGGTAGCCACCGCCCCGGGATGGACACAGTTGACGGTTACCTGGGTTTCCTTTAACCGCCGTGAAAGTTCTTTGGTAAAAAGGACATTGCATAATTTTGCCCGCCCATAGGCGGAAAATACCGTATAACCATGTTTCAGCGGAATATTATGAAAGTCAATCTTCCCGATTTTATGGGCTCCGGATGCCACGACAACGATGCGGGATGGGCCTGTTGCCTTGATTAAATCCAAAAGACTTACCGTTAACAGAAAATGGCCGATATGGTTTACGCCAAATTGCAGCTCCAACCCATCCTTGGTTTCCTGTCGGTTTAACGTAATGACACCGGCATTGTTGACAAGAATATCCAGACGTTGATAGATTTCCTTAAAGGTATGACAAAATTGTTGGATCTCTTTCATGCTTCCCAAATCACAAATCATCAGGGATACCGAGCCCATGCTCTTTTCTTTCACTTCTCGCAGCGCTTCTTCGCCCCGCTCCCGGCTCCGGCAAAGTATGACCACATGCATGCCCTTGCCTGCCAGGGCAATTGCCGTGGCTTTTCCCATTCCGGAATTGGCACCTGTTATCAATGCAATTCTTTTATTCATATTAATCTGTCCTCCGTGTAAAGAGATGCCTTATTGCATCCACTTGCCTCTGTTATTTTGTTCAATCCGAAAGAAACACCGGTTGGCTAAATCAGCCTGGGCTTGCGAAACAGCATCCTGATCAGCTCCCATACAGTTCCCTTCCCGGCCAGATATGACCTGCCCCCCAGATACAGCTTTTCCACCTGTATATCTGCGATCTGCTCCTTTGAGCATCGGAAAATATCTGCTTCCGTAATAAAGAAATCAGCTTCCATACCTACCCCCAGAGTTCCCCATTCCATCTCTTCCCCCAGCATCCTGGCCGGCTGGACGCAATAACTGCACAGAGCCTCAAAGGGAGTTAATGATTCTTCCGGCAGGTAAAAGTCCACCATGCCCAGCATCTGGGCAAAAGGATCGACACTCTGAACCGGACTGTCACTGGAACCGCAAACTACCACCCCGGCACGGGTCAACCCAGCCAGGGGCACCTGGCTGGCTATCACCTGGGGTTCCAGATAATGCTCGTAGCTTTTCAAAAAGTGCTTATCGATCCAGGCAAACCCGGGCTGCACCGTAATTGCCGCACTTCCCTGCTTCACCCATTCCACTGCCCGTCTTGAAGGAAACTCAAAATGCTCAATCCGGTGCAGCTGTCCGCTTTCCAAGGTCTGATAGGCATCCACCAGCAAATCAATGGCTTTGGTGCCGATAGCATGGGACGCAATCTGGGCCCCGTGGCGGTCTGCTGTCTGCACCATCTTTTTCACTGCTTCTGCCGGATAATAGCACTCTGCAGTTCTCCTGGTGTCTTGATAAGCCTGATAAAAGGCGGCACTGTGGGAACCCACACTGCCGTCCATCTCCCACTCCCCGCAGCCTCCGATTCGGGGAGATTTCATATAGGGAAAAAGGCGCTTTGCCCGTTCTGCATTCTCATACTGCGGATAAAGCCTTACCTCCAGCCCCATTCTTCTGGCGATAAACACCAAAAGCTTCATCAGCGGATCCTTTGACACTCCGGCGGCGCCATCCATGGCACAAACTCTGCGGATGCCGAATCCGGCACATTGATTGGTGAAATTCCCTATTCCCCTGGCCAGCACCTTCAGGCTGATCCGGGACGCAATCACATCGGTAATCCGGCCTTGCAAACTTTCATGCTCCCAGCCGGTTAAGATGCCGTCATGCCCATCGGGATCCAGTCCCACCTTGACCAGCATGGAGCTGGAAAGGGCCGCACTGTGTCCATCAATATTATAGACAACCACATCCGCCCCGCCAGTCCATTCATCCAGTTCTTTGCGTGTGGGCAGGCGTTTCTCCGCAATCGCCGACATAATATAGTTACTGGCAGCAATCACTTGCCTTTTCGGCGTTCCTGCTGCAATTTCACGAATCCGCTTTTCCACACCGGCCATGTTATCGGGCCGGATCTGACCTTGGTGAATCCGGCAGATTTGGGCATCGGATGCCGCCTGCACGATGGAAAACAGCAGATGCAGATGGGAATCGGTTAAGGCCGGGTAAATATTTCTGCCGTTTAAGTCGATCACTTTTTTTATTTTCTGTCCAACGGGATAATCCTGGGAAAGCCAGCAGACCTTCCCTTTTCGCACGCCCAAATAACGGTAACAGGCACTTTCGGATTCACAGGAATATATCGCGGTATTAGAAAAAAGAAGATCAATTACCGCCTTACTCATACTGTCACCACATTTCCGATTGCCATAAAAAGATAGGCGATAATAATAAACACCTGCATGGCAGCCGTACCATATTTTCCAAGTAAAGAAGTTTCTCCATCCTTACGGGAAATGCGATAAGCCGGTACCACCATCAAAGCAATAATAATCGCAATTAATCCTCCGGCAATCCGCATGAACTCCATAAAGCCGCCCATTCCCAAAAAGGTCAGCGCCAGGGACGGCACCGTGGCAATAAGCCAGCAGCTTCTTTTTCCCAATCCCGTTTGCTTTTCCACAATATCCGACAGCGCCAGGGAAATGGACCAATAGGTTGTCAGCATCGCCAAAATGGTAAACAAAGAACCGACTGTCATGGCCCACGTCCCGATTCCGGCACTCCACCCAATCATCCCCACCTCGGTCACCTCTTCCGAAGCCAGAATAGCGCATACAGAAATGACCACAATGAGAATGAAATTATTCATTAATCCCATAAAGACTGCTTTTTTTATTTTTACCGCATCCCCTTCCAGCCCCTCTACTGCCTGGGGTATAGAGAAAAAAGCTGAGAAAGCAAACATGGACATACCGAAAAAGGCCAGTCCCTGGTTTACGGTTCCGGCGCTCAGGGACAATGGATGATGAATCCGCGTAAAAGAAGCTGCTGCCAGAATCGCCACCAATCCGAAAATCACACCAATTGCAATTTTTTCACTAATGCCCAATACCTTTAATCCGAATACCACCACACTGGCAGCAAAAACATAAAAAAGCAGTTTGGATACTGTCAGAGAAACCGGCAGCAATGCGCTGATAATCTCTGCTGCCCCGGATATATAGGCAGCCAGATTGGTAAACAAAACCAGTGCCATTAAGATAAAAAATAATAAGGTAAGCACCTTTTTGAGCTTACCAACAAACAGATATTTGGCAAATACCTGCACGATCTGCGCGCCTTTGCCGCTCTTTAAAGCCAGCTCGGCAATCATGATATGCAGGATAAAACTGGCAAAAAATGCCGCTGCCAGGATCAACAGGCTCATGAGCATTCCATTCTTTTCTGCCAGATATGGCATCGCCATCACACCTCCGCCAATGCCATATCCGGTAATAATACAAGCACTTTCCCACACACTAAGCTTTTTCTCCATCTTTCGTATCCTTTCTTATGTTCTATAGACACTTATTATGACACAAAAATAGCCGTTTTTCAATGATATGCAAATTTCCACATTATTCTATTTATTGCTTCCAAGCTCATAATCTTTTCTAAAAAATTATCAATTCCACTTTCTTTAATAAAATTATACAACAAAAAAAACCTTCTACTAGCTTTTTAGAAGGCCCTGTTTTATTAAACGTCCCGGCAATATTCAGCCGTCCATACCTCTTATTTTAATTCTATCAGAACATAAATTTTAAAACTTTGTTATAGAAAACCATATCCACATAAAATGAATATTATTAATAGCAATACGTTGTTGAGTACCAACGAACATAAAACCTTTACCAAGTTCCTGAAAAAAATCCTCAATTCACTCTACCAGTTATTTCTCCAAATCACTTTCCTTTAATTCTTTAGGCTCTGATAGAATTCCAAAACATAAGGATCTTTAATGATATCCTCCGGCTTTTCAATAATTCGCCCCTGTTTCGCAAGTTTCAATACCTTTTCTTTGTTCGGTTTTCCCATCTGAAAGCAAAAGCCGCTGAAACAATGCACTATCTATTTGGCGGCGCAATTCTCGAATAGACCAATGTGCATTCAAACATTCTTTTTTAAAAATTTCTTGCATCTTTGTCCGAAACAGCCAAAAGTTCACAATAATGTGACCGGCTTAACTGTCCAGACACTGTCTGGACATCAGGATAATTTATCTAGAAATTTATCAGATTAAACAGATTAGAGCGTGAAAATCCACGCCCAAATTCTTTTGTTAACACTTTTGAGTGAGCAATAATAAAAGCTCTTGCTGTCGCTTCACTCAAATCACTTTTTTGTTCTGTGTCAGCAATTAGCTTACCAATTTGCCAATATGAATGCGTTTCGCATATACTTCAAAGCATGCTTCATAGATAAATCGATTGAAATATGGTTTGGAATCATCAACCGCAGGATCCTAAAGTGTAAGAGCTACGTATGATTCAACGATTCTGATATGAAAGACATCGTGAGACTGAACCACGAAAAACAGGTTGGAGCTCTGATTCCAATTGATGTTTCACCTGATCCCAGCCAAGCTCTTTAACATGATAGCGAAATACCTTTATTCCTACGTTGCTGAGAATGAATTGTTCTATATCATAACGCTTTCCAAAGAAATCAAACATTGCTGAATCCGTACGAACGTCATTCTCGACTCCAAAGGGCACATTCATAATCGCATTGGTGATACCATTCACCCAACCTTGTCCCTTGATTTCCCTACAATCCTCTACGCTTTGTTTGGCAGAATCCTTCTCCAGATAAACACATATATATGTGACATCCTTTCTGATGTTCAACAAACGAATGCAGTAATCTTTAATGAAATCCATCTGGGTAAAATTTCTATATAAGAACTCATTTACAACATTCTGCAGCCAGCTGCTATCCAACACCAGAAGACTGTAATTATTCAGCAACTCATTATATCGATTACTCAGAAATTCAAAGCTACTGGAACTATAATAATCCAGCGATACATCCGCATTGAATTCATTCCCAAACTCCCATTGTTTCAGTAGTCCATAAAGTTCCTTCTCATCCGGATTCTCTCGGAGCAGAGCACCGGCATCCGCATAAATAAATATAATGTTATTCAAGTTTGATGATTCACTATTAGTAGACCACTATTTAGTAGGGTCAGCAGGCATGGTGCGCCATACATCTGATTCTATAACAATCCATTCCTCATCAATTGTCCGTTCCGTGTCTTTTTCAAAATATCTATTGAAACCATATTTCTCATTAACTCAACTTAAATAAAGCCTTCTGATAATTAAATTTTTCAGAAGGCCTAATTTATACAAATTTCGTTAATAGTTACGACAATCCCGCCAACTTATTAAACGTCCCGGCAATATTCAGCCGCCCATACCCCTCTGGTGTCAAGATAGTGACACAAATTTTTTATCTTTTTTGAGTGCAAAAATGCTGAAAAGCGCATTCCTTCGTTGGTCATGTGTTAAGCAATGACACTTTTGCACAAATTATGTGTTAAAGTACTGACAGAAGAATAGATTATCTGTATTTACATCTTATTGCTACTCTATCAGAATTGAGTCCCCACCAAATTTGCTATCCTGTCTTTATTCCAAAACTCATTCTCCCAATAAAAGTATTCTGATTTCCTTTTCTTAAAAATTCTGTATGGAACCGTTGAATTATCATAAATATGACAGATATCACATACAGAAATCAGCTCTGGTAAGATGGCTAAGGACTTCTCATAGCGAGAAATAATTTTGTCTGTCGGTACGTCATGTCCTCCTGATTCCTTTCTTGCTTTAACCCGAAATATATTAATATTCGGATCTGTTGTTAATACATAGATGCAACGAATAAAAAAGCCCTGCTCTTTTGCCTTTTTTAGAAGTATCAAGTTTCTTTCTGTTGACAGTACGGTTTCAAAGGTAAAGCTTGTTTTCGCAGCAACAAATTCTTCACGCAATGCCTCTGCCCGCTGTGCTGCTTCCAAATCAGAGCACAATAAAGTCCGCTTTATTTCATCAGCATTAATATAAGGATTAATAATCCGTGCCATTACTGTAATAGTACTTTTCCCACTGCCATTTGGGCCTGCAAATACTATGATTTCAGGCTTATCAAGCATATTCACGCCTCCCATCCGGATATTCTAAATACGGTACCTTTTTTTCCACATCATATTTCGCAATAGGGAAACCCTTAATTTTTTTTATTTCATTATCTATCCGCACTGCTTCTTTAAATCTTACAGTTAGTTCCTCATCCGTCAATCCGCAAGTTGAATCTAATTCATTCAATTCTTCCATTCGTTTTCCCTCACTTTAAATTTTCAGCTTTAATACTGATTTTATTTGTGTTTATTATGACATAAAATTAATCGAATTTCAATGATCAGAAGTTTGTCTGCCCTAAAATAAGCCTTCTGAAAAAATCAACCTTTTCAGAAGGCTCTGTTTTTGCAAATACTTTAAAAATCACGACAACCCCGCCAACTTATTAAACGTCCCCGCAATATTCAGCCTTCCATATCCCCACTCCCGATTGGGATAAGTCTGGTCCGGTGATCTGGTTGCCCCCAGAATCAGATAACTCCGAAACTCCCGGCTCTCCACATGACGATCATTTCCTTCTACCACCGCCCACTGCATAAACTGCGCAGCGGCACCTGATGTTATGGCCGCCGCCATACTGGCCCCGGTCATCTTGCCCAAGATGGTATCCACCTCCACCCCGGGGGCTGCAATATCCGGTTTTATTTCATTCTGCCTGGTGAATCCTCGGCCGGAATACCCATAAAAGCTGTCGTTTTCATCATTATAAGTGGAAACGGATACGATTTCATCCGCATTAGCCGGACCGGTTAAGGTTATATAGGGATCCGGGCGCAAAAAAACCACATTTTCCAACGCCTTGATGGGCAGCCACATATTAAAGGCTCCCCTGTTGCTGATCATCTCATAAGCACTGCTGACCCGGATCACCCACACTCCGGGGGTTGGATTGACAAAACGAAATACAAACAGTTCATCTCCCGATATTTCCTCCACCAGCACATGGTCCACCCGAATCTCCGTGCGCTCGTATACGAATACAAAACGACGGCTCTCTCTGGTTCGGAAATCTACCCTTTCCGTTGTCTCACCTCCGGGAGACCGGATGGAAATAGCCAGGGCGTTGGGCAGGGTTCCCCACAGTTCCGCCACAAAACCAGTGCTCCCTTCCCGTACCTGTATCTCAATATCATCATAAGTTTGATCATTGTCCGGTCCTTTAACACTCCCCGAATAATGATGCGCAGCATTTCCTTCATTTCCGCCGCTGGCTACGATAATCCGGCTTCGTCTGACTGCCGTGCGGTTAATGAAGGACGCAAAGGGTGAATTCGATGCATGCCCGCCCATATTGGTCCCCATCCCAAAGCAAATCACCACCGGGCGGCGGTATGTGATGGCAAATTGTTCGAGATATTTTACTGCCAGTATTAAATCAGTCTCTGAGTATGCCGGTGTATCTTCCGGTATTAAGTAATAATTTTTCAGATATGGTTTTGCATCCTTGATCTTTACCGCAACAATCTGACAGTCGGGAGCAGCACCCTGGAATGTAATACCTCCTCCCAGCACGCTGCCGGCTGCCACACTGGCCACCGCTGTTCCATGTCCGTCATCATCCCAACTGGGTACATACCGGCGCGGCTCATCCGACCTCAGAGCACCATCAATCATCTCCTGGGTGTATTCCGTACCATATTGCAGTCCCGCAGGCGGCGCTCCCGTCTGAATGGTCTGATCCCATATACTGATTATCCGTGAACTACCCTCGGCAGTGCGAAAAACATCCTCCGTATACCGGATACCGGTATCGATAAACCCAAT
Organism: Lachnospiraceae bacterium; assembly: GCA_031555615.1. Taxonomy (GTDB): domain Bacteria; phylum Bacillota; class Clostridia; order Lachnospirales; family Lachnospiraceae; genus UBA935. The sequence goes on from JAVBUF010000071.1 coordinate 75,997, forward strand.
CACCACTCCGCTTCCGGTGAGGGAAAGAGGAGGACGCTGTACCTGCAGGATACCACTCTGATCCAGGGCACTGGGATCAAAAACCCGGCTCCGTCCCGGAACCAGATCTTCCTGCATCAAGCCAAACAGCTTGGGTATTGCCCGATAAGTATAATTGCTGACATTTAATGGCGGAACAACTTCCCGGTTAATATAAAATATTCCAAAATCTCCCTCCACCGGCTGATAAAAATATTCCTCGGGGGGGAAATTCAATTCCCATTGCTCTGTCGCATCGGATATAATATCCATGAACTCATTAGAAAGTATCATTTCTTTTGGTGTCATAGGCAAAAAATTCTCTTTTTTACTACTATATTCAAAAAGTCTTTTCTGCTTCCTCTATTGCGTTTAAATCTTCAATCGCTCCGATTCTGTCCCTATTGGTTTGTGCATGGTGTACAAAAAAATATACAAAATACAAAAGTATATGTGCAACTATAGTTTCTCAGGGTAGATTCTATAGTTTGTCGGGTTCTTCTTTTGTGTACAAATGATAAGATATATACATCACTAAAAAAAATTCTATATGATAGGGAGGTAATTAATCTATGAAAATGAAGAAACTCATTGCGGTTTTGTTAGCCTCGGCCATGTCTGTTAGTCTATTAGCAGCATGTGGCGGGAAAGCTGAAACTCCGACAACCACGACTCCGGCAGCCGAGACGCCGGCAGACGCAGACCAGGCAGAGGATGTTCCGGAGAATGCTGTTGTGGCATCTAATGGTGTCGTTTTTTCACCGGATAATCCGAGAACCATCTCCGTATGGCTTGTCACCAACGAAACTATGCCTGCTGAAGACAACAAAATCACTAAACTGTTAAAGGATAAGCTGGGTATTACGCTGGAATATGAACTGACTATTACCGACAACCAGGATATGCGTATCGGTACGATGCTGGCCGGTGGCGAGTATCCCGACCTCATCGGATCAACCGATCAGCGTGCCGGCATGGTAACCGGCGGAGCACTTATAAAACTGGATGACTATCTTGCCAGCGGTGATTATCCGTTGCTTAAAGAGCATGTTGACCCTTATATGGGTTACTTAAGCTATAAAGGCGGAGAAGTTGAAGATGGTCTGTATATCTTTCCGAATTACAACCGTTGGTACGGCGAAATCACCGGCGGTGAACACTGGGGACCCGGTTTCTGGATCCAGAAGGCCGTACTTGAGGATGCGGGATATCCCGATCTCAGCAATATGACCATTGAGAAATATTTTGAACTGATCGAGAACTATGCGGCTAAATATCCTGAAATCAATGGTGTGCCGACAATCGGCTTTTCTATCGGTTGTGCCACCGGACGTGAGTGGGCTCTGACCAACCCTCCCGCCCTGCTTGCAGGCAGCCCGAATAACGGCGGTGTTATCGTTGATGATAACAATATTGCAAATATTTATGCCAATTCCGATTATGCTTACAGATGGTTTAAATATCTTAATGAAATGGATAAAAAAGGTTTGGTTGACCGCGAATCATTCACCACTACCAATGACCAGTATTTTGCAAAAATTGCCAGCGGTGCTGTACTTGGTATGCATGACCAGCGTTGGGCTTTCGGTCAGGGACAGGATGCTCTGGTTGCTGCCAAGATGTATGAGCGCACCTATGTTGCGGTTATGCCCACCTTCGACGGTGCAAAGCCCTGGTATGCTGACAGGGATGTTATGAATGTTCAGCAGGGATTTGGTGTTTCTGTATCCTGTAAAGAACCGGAAGTTGTTCTCGGATTTTTAGAAATAATGATGTCTGAAGAGTGGCAGAAAATTCTGTACTGGGGCATTGAGGGTGAAGATTATCTCGTTGGCGATGATGGGTTATTCTACCGTACCGAAGAGATGCGCAGGGATTATGAAGATTTGATTTGGAGAGCAAGCAATCAGCTCAGGGCTTTCCGTGACCTGCTGCCGAAACATCAAGGTACCTATCCTGACGGAAATCCCCATGACGCAGGCGGCTCCAAAACAGAGTTTTATGAAACCCTTGTCGATTATGACAAGAATTTCCT
>JAVBUF010000062.1:0-37892 GCA_031555615.1 Lachnospiraceae bacterium
ACCGAACAATACGGCGGGGCACCTTTGTTAGGACTGAATGGACTGGTGATCAAAACGCATGGAAGTTCCAAAGCTGTTGAAATTAAAAACTCTGTGCTTCAATGTGTTACATTTACGGAGCAGGAGATTAATAATAAGATAAAAGAAAAAATCACATTACAAGATAAGTAAGGGAGAAATTAGAAATGGAATTTGAAAAACTGAAAAAAGTTATTGCCGAAGTATTAAACGTTGATACCGAAGAAATCACCATGAATACCACCTTTTTGGATGATTTGGGAGCTGATTCGCTGGATGTGTTTCAGATTGTTATGGGGATTGAAGAAGAGTTCGGAATTGAGATTCCGGCTGAGGAAGCAGAGAACATCACCACCGTTGAAGAGGCAGTAAATCTGATAAAAAATGCGCTGAATTAAAATCGAAAGCCCTTCGCAGGGCTTTTGATTTTTAGAAGGGAAAGGCATAGTTATCCAAATGCAAATATTAGCGGAAACGATTAAAGAACTGGAGCAGAAGATCGAATATTGCTTCAGGGACAAAACTCTGATCAGGCAGGCACTGACCCACAGTTCTTTTGCAAATGAACAAAAAATTAACAGATATAAAAATTATGAACGCATCGAATTTTTAGGTGATGCGGTATTAGAGTTGGTTGCCAGCCAGTATCTCTTTGAGACCTTTCCGGACATGCCGGAGGGACAAATGACCAAAGTGCGCTCCTCTACTGTCTGTGAACCGGCCCTGGCATATTGTGCCAAGGATATTGAACTGGAAAAGTATATCCTGCTGGGGAAAGGGGAAGAGCGCACCGGCGGGCGAAATCGGGATTCGATTATATCGGATGTGATGGAGGCTGTGATCGGAGCGATTTACCTGGATGGCGGATTGCCACAGGCCAAGGCCTTTATTCATAAGTTTATCCTTTCTGATATGGAGGATAAACAGCTTTTTTATGACAGTAAGACGATTATACAGGAATATGCACAGCAGGGCGGATTAGGCAGCCTTAAGTATCAGCTGATCGCCGAAACGGGACCGGAGCATAAAAAGGAATTTCATGTGGAGTTGTATCTGCAGGATCAGAAAATTGGCAGCGGTGTTGGCAAAAATAAGAAAGCAGCAGAACAACAGGCGGCATATCAGGCCTTATTAGCGATTAAAAAGTAAGTGAGAAGCAGGTGAAATATGTATTTAAAGAATATCGAAATTCATGGCTTTAAGTCTTTTGCCAATAAAATAAATTTCAAGTTTCATAACGGCATTACCGGTATCGTCGGACCTAACGGCAGCGGTAAGAGCAATGTTGCCGACGCCGTGCGATGGGTATTGGGTGAGCAGCGGATCAAACAGCTCCGGGGGGCATCCATGCAGGATGTTATCTTTTCCGGTACGGAAACCAGAAAGCCTTTAAGTTATGCGTATGTGGCCATTACTTTGGATAATGCCGACCACCAGCTGCCCATTGACTATAATGAAGTGACGGTGGCCCGGCGTATTTACCGTTCCGGTGAAAGTGAATACCTTCTCAATGGTACGCCCTGCCGGTTGAAGGATGTAAATGAACTGTTCTATGATACCGGTATCGGTAAGGAAGGGTATTCCATTATCGGTCAGGGCCAGATTGATAAGATACTGAGCGGCAAGCCGGAAGAACGGAGAGAGCTTTTTGATGAAGCGGCCGGTATTGTAAAGTTTAAACGAAGAAAAAATGCTGCCCAGAAAAAGCTGGAAGATGAGAAGATGAATCTGGTGCGGGTCAGCGATATTCTGTCTGAACTGGAAAAGCAGATCGGGCCTTTGGAGAAACAATCAGAGGTTGCCAAGGTCTATTTAAAGAAAAAAGAAGAATTGAAGAATCTGGATGTCAATATCTTTTTATTGGATAATATCCGGATTACAGACCAGCTTAAGGCGGTGGAAGAAAAGCACATGATTGCCGGCGAAGATCTGGAAACCACCTCTGCCCAATATGAAAAGATAAAAGAAGAGTATCAGCAGATGGAAGGCCAGATTGAGACACTGGAAGAGGCTATTGAGGCAGCCAGAGCCACCCTTACCGATACCGGTATGATGCGGGGGAAGCTGGAAGGAGAAATCAATGTCCTGAAGGAACAGATTAACTCCGCCAAGGGCAATGAAGGTCATCTGGTATCCCGTCTGCAGGCAGTGCAGGGCGAAATTGACGGGAAGAATGTTGACAAAGAAGCCATCCTGGGTGATAAAAACGTAATTGATACCCAAGTGGCGGAAATCCAAAAAATCCGTGATGAAGCAAAGGAACAGCTGCTTCAGGTTCAGAAAAAAATTGAAGAACTGAATAATAATATTGAAGACGGAAAGAATACCATTATTGATGCTTTGAACTCCCGGGCTACCATCAAATCCAAAATCGGACGTTACGATACCATGATGGAGCAGATCACCATCCGCAAAGCCGAACTGACATCCCGCCTGCTTCGCGTAAAGTCAGACGAAGCCCAGCAGGAGGCAGTGCTTACCAGGCTGCAGGAGGAATTCGAGCAGATCAATGAGCTGATACATAATCTGAATAACACCCAGTCTGATATTGAAGAAAAGCTGGGACTGATGCGAGAGGAACTGGCCGGTAAAGACCAGAAACTGCGGGATACACAGGTGCAGTATCATCAGGAAAAATCCAAGTTAGAGGCTTTGTCAAACCTCACCGAGCGCTATGAAGGTTATGGCGGCAGTGTCAAGCGGGTAATGGAGTACAAGGACAAAGAAAAAGGCATTATCGGTGTTGTAGCCGATATTATTAAGGTTGATCCCAAATATGAAACCGCCATTGAAACGGCCTTAGGCGGAAATATTCAAAATATTGTTACTGATGATGAAGAAACGGCCAAGCGGATGATTCGGTTTCTAAAAGATAATAAAGCCGGCCGGGCCACCTTTTTGCCCCTAACCAGCATTACCAATCCCCAGGAGTTCAAGAATCCGGATTCTCTGACGGAAAAAGGCGTTATCGGCATGGCCGATGAACTGGTAACCATTGATAAAAAATATGCCAATGTGGCCAAAGCCATGCTGGGACGTATCGTTGTTGTAGACAATATAGACAACGCCGTTAAAATAGCCAAAAAATTTGACTATGGTATCAGAATGGTGACCCTGGAAGGGGAACTCCTGGTTCCCGGCGGTGCCATCAGCGGCGGTGCCTTCAAGAATAACAGCAATTTGCTGGGCCGGCGCCGGGAAATGGAAGAGTTGGAAGCTAAGGTAAAAAAATATCTGCTGGAAATTGATGCGCTGCTGGTAAGTATTGAGGAAACCAAAGCTGAGCGGAATCGTTTGCGAATGCAGTTAGAGGAAACCAAAACCAGTCTCCAGCGAAAGTTCATTGAACAAAATACGGCAAGGCTGAATGTTATTAAGGCAACCGAGCGTAAAACAGAAGCGGAAGAAGGCAGCACAGCACTGGTTTCGGAAGAAAAAGAAATTGAAAATCAGATTAAGGAAATCAAAGAAAATAAAGAAATTATCTTAAAAGAACTGGCAGAATCCGAAATCCTGGAGAAAACTACCGAAGAGCAGATCAAAGGCTTTCAGAAGGAATTGGAAATCAATCGGGAGGAAGAGACGGTTCGGATGAGCAAAGTATCGGAACATGAGCTGGAAGTAGAAAAGATGCTGCAGCAGCAAGGCTTTCACCAGCAGAATGTGGATCGTATTGACGGTGAGATCAACCGCTATGTGTCCGAACTGGAAGAGATCAAGCAAGGCCTGGAGAAGAGCCGTGAAGATGCCAGGATCAAACAGGAGAGTATTCTGGAAATTGAGAAAACCATTCTGGCCTCTCATACCACCCAGGGGGATGCGGAAAACAAGCTGAAAGAAGATATCGCCAGAAAAGAAGAACTCACAACAAAGCAGAAAAACTTTTTTACCGACCGGGAAGCTATGGCAGAACGGATGGCGGTATTGGATAAAGAGGTTTATCGTCTGAATGCTCAAAAAGAAAAACTGCAGGAATCCCTGGAAGCCCAGATTAACTATATGTGGGATGAATATGAAATTACCCTGTCCGATGTGGCATCTTTAAGAGATGAAACCATGACTGACGCAGCCGGTATGAAAAAGCAGATTACGGTTTTGAAGGAACAGATCAAGAAGCTGGGGGATGTTAATGTCAATGCCATTGAGGATTACCGAAATTTGATGGAGCGGTATGAGTTTTTGAAGACCCAGCATGATGATTTAGTGGAAGCTGAAAAAACCTTAAACGGCATTATCGAAGAACTGGATGCTGCCATGAGAAAGCAGTTTAATGAGAAATTTGCCGAAATCAGCCGGGAATTTGATAAAGTATTTAAAGAATTGTTCGGCGGCGGTAAGGGAACACTTGAGTTAATGGAGGATGAGGATATTCTGGAAGCAGGCATCCGGATCATTGCTCAGCCCCCCGGAAAAAAACTGCAGAATATGATGCAGTTATCCGGTGGTGAAAAAGCCCTGACAGCCATTGCCTTATTATTTGCCATCCAGAACCTGAAGCCATCACCCTTTTGTCTTTTGGACGAAATCGAAGCGGCATTGGATGAAAGCAATGTGGGACGGTTTGCCAAATATCTGCATAAATTGACCAGGAACACCCAGTTTATTGTAATTACCCACCGCCGCGGACCCATGGAAAAGGCCGATCGGCTGTATGGTATCACCATGCAGGAAAAAGGGGTGTCGGCACTGGTAAGTGTAAATTTGATCGATAAAGATTTGGAATAAAAGCAGTTCGAAAGGATGGAATATGAGCCAGGAGAAGAAAGGTTTTTTTAGCAGGTTAAAGGACGGTCTGACCAAGACCCGGAATAATATTGTCAGTGGGATTGATGCGGTATTCAGCGGTTTTTCCGAGATTGATGATGATTTTTATGAAGAGCTGGAAGAAATTTTGATTATGGGAGACATCGGTGTAGGTGCGACTTCAGCCATTCTGGAAAATCTGCGGAAACAGGTGAAAGAAAATCACATCAAGGAACCGGCTCGCTGTAAGGAATTTTTGATCGACAGTATTAAAGAACAGATGCAGGTAGAGGAGACGGCTTACGACTTTGAGCATCAGCAGTCGGTGATTCTGGTGATCGGGGTTAACGGCGTGGGGAAAACCACTTCCGTGGGAAAGCTGGCAGGTATTTTAAAAGATAAGGGCAGAAAGGTTCTGCTTGCCGCCGCCGATACCTATCGTGCAGCCGCCGGAGAACAGTTGACCGAATGGGCTCATCGTGCCGGAGTGGATATTATCGGCGGAAAAGAAGGAGCAGATCCCGCCAGTGTGATTTATGACGCAGTGGCAGCAGCCAAAGCAAGAAGGGCCGATGTCCTTTTGTGCGATACAGCCGGCCGGCTGCACAACAAAAAGAATCTCATGGAAGAGCTGAAAAAGATCAACCGGATAATTGACAAGGAATTCCCCAATGCTCATCGGGAGAATCTGGTAGTTTTAGACGGAACTACCGGACAGAATGCCTTACAGCAGGCCAGAGAGTTTGGCGAAGTGGCGGATTTATCAGGAATTATTCTGACCAAAATGGATGGTACTGCCAAGGGCGGTATTGCCGTAGCCATTCAGTCGGAACTGAAAGTCCCGGTGAAGTATATCGGTGTCGGGGAAACAATTGAGGATTTGCAGAAATTTGATGCAGAGCAGTTTGTGAATGCATTGTTTGATGTAAAACCGGAAAGCAAGGATGAGGAAAACGTAAATGAATGAAGAAATGTTAACCTTGGAGAAATTTGAGGAGGCTTCCGAGACAGTCAAACAGGTGACTCAGGAAACCAAGCTGATGTACAGTGAATACTTAAGCCTGCAGACCGGTAACAAGGTATACCTGAAGCCGGAAAATATGCAGCTTACCGGAGCATATAAGCTGCGGGGAGCCTATTACAAGATCAGTACCCTGACACCCGAAGAGCGGGAAAGGGGATTGATTACCGCATCGGCGGGCAATCATGCCCAGGGTGTTGCTTATGCGGCTAAATGCTACGGTGTAAAGGCCGTTATCGTGATGCCTACCACCACCCCCCTGATCAAAGTCAACCGCACCAAAAGCTATGGTGCCGAAGTGGTGCTGAGCGGGGATGTCTATGATGAGGCTTGTGACAGAGCCTATGAACTGGCCGAAGAAAAAGGCTATACCTTTATCCATCCTTTTGATGATCTGGCAGTAGCTACCGGTCAGGGCACCATTGCCATGGAAATATTTAAAGAACTTCCTTTAGTGGATTACATATTAGTACCCATCGGCGGCGGCGGTCTGGCTACCGGAGTATCGGTTCTGGCCAAGCTGCTGAATCCCAAGATCAAGATTATCGGGGTGGAGCCGGCGGGGGCAAGCTGTATGCAGGCATCGGTTGAGGCAGGAAAGGTGGTAACCCTTCCCACCGTCAGCACCATTGCCGACGGTACCGCGGTAAAAACCCCGGGAACGGTTATTTTTCCCTATCTGAAGGAAAATCTGGATGATATTATCGCCGTTGAGGACGAGGAACTGGTAGCAGCTTTTCTGGATATGGTTGAAAACCATAAAATGGTGGTAGAAAATTCCGGCCTGTTATCGGTAGCAGCCTTAAAACATATGGATGTCAAAGGAAAGCGGATCGTATCTATTTTGAGCGGAGGCAATATGGACGTGATCACCATGTCATCGGTGGTCCAGCAGGGCTTGATCATCCGGGACAGAATCTTTACCGTTTCCGTATTGCTGCCGGATAAGCCCGGTGAGCTGACAAGGGTATCGGGGATTATCGCCAAAGAAAACGGCAACGTTATCAAGCTGGAGCATAACCAGTTCGTGTCTATCAACCGAACCGCGGCAGTGGAATTACGGATTACCCTGGAAGCCTTTGGAACCGAGCATAAGCAGGAGATTATGGCGGCTTTGGAAACCAATGGGTATAAACCCAAGCTGGTGAGAACAATTATTTAATATTGGGAATGAAAAAACAAGATATCCGCATACTAAATCAGATGCAGTAAAGCAAATGGTTTGGTATGCGATTTTTTAGTATACAGGAGTAGATCAGAATGGCAAAAATAGGAAAATTAATTAAAAAATATTTTTTATTAACAGTATATTGCAGCTTATTCGGAGTAGGCCTGAGTTTATTTATTGATCCCAACAACCTGGCTCCCGGTGGAGTTTCCGGACTGAGTATCCTGCTCAGCCGTGTTTTTCCGGTGGAGACCGGAACCTTATTTTTGATTCTGAATATTCCGATTTTGATTATCGGTATTTATAAATTTGGCTGGAAATTTATTATCTCAACCCTTTATGCCACAGTTATGGTATCTTTTTTTACGAATCTGCTGGAACCCGTAGGAGCATTGACCAGCGAGCCGCTGCTGGGAGCATTGGCAGGATCGGTTCTGAACGCCGTGGGTATGGGAATGGTGCTGCGCAGCGGTGCCACCACCGGGGGAACAGATATTATTGTCAAATGCCTGCGGGTACGGTACCCGCACCTGAAATCAGGGGTATTGTTTTTTATCATCGATATTTTTATCGTTTTGTTATCCGGAATTGTATTTGGTCAGATCGACAGTATGCTGTATAGTGCCATTGCCGTGTTCACCACTTCAACGGTCTTGGATAAGGTTCTGTATGGAACGGATGGAGCCAAATTATTCTTCCTGATCAGTGATCAGGCTGATGGGATCACGGCACGGCTGTTGGCGGAGCTGAATATCGGTGTTACTTACCTGAAGGGCAGCGGTGCTTATAATAAAAATGAAACGCAGGTGGTGCTGTGTGCCATGCGAAAACAGTTAGTGCCAAAGGCCGAAAAAATCGTCCGGGAAGAGGATGAAAAAGCATTTTTGATCATTACCAATGCTACGGAAATTTATGGCGAAGGACATAAAAGTTACTTTGGTGATGTGATTTAACTTTTAAGCAGAAAGGTAAAAAACAGTTGTATTTTTAGGACAGATTGGATATAATATAGTTAACCTGAAATGTTCGATAATTCTTGTAATTTTGAACCTACATTTACTTTAAACGGGATTCCTATATTGTCACGCAGATGTCAAGCCATCATCACGCAGTGGAAGGCAGAAACGTGCCTGCGGTCACCCACCTAGCATCAGCTAGGAGTCAAAATGCAGGAACCGACATTTTGGGGGTTATTACAAAAGAAAAAGCAGCCCATAGGGCTGCTTTTTACAGTGTATGAAACACAGTGGAAAATAAGGGGAATTTGAGGATAATTTATGAAAAAAAATAGTAGAATGCTTTTCAAAATTGTGGCAATTTTGTTTTGCCTTTTTTTATTGATGTTAATCATCGATAAAGGGCGGGAAATAAAAATTCCCAGGCCGGAGGGCGTATATACAAAAGTCCAGGATGTATTGATTCTTGCTTCCGCGTTACATAAAGAGTTCGCTCAAACGGATACTTATGACAAATTAAACCAATTATATATTCAGGACAATGAAAGCAAGATTATTTATGAAGATTATTTATCGGTAGTGGAGCAGATTGGCACTGAGCAGACGCCTTTATTTGAAGAAAAGTACCAGAATGATTTTTATTTGTTACAAACAGACTGGCAGGAAGCATTTGAGCAATTGCGGGGATACTATGACACAGCCGGAACCATTTCAGAAATCGAAGTTCTGTTGCTGGAGCAAGGGCTGCCGGTGTTGGACAGTGGCGGCAATCCATTGGCGGAAAACCAGATTTTGGCGGCTGACGGAAATGTCTATACTTATCAATCAGATCAATTCAGGGAGATAAGATATCAGAAAATATCGGCTCTTTGTCAACAGGGACAGCTTTTGACACTGCTGGCAGTGAAGGAGAACGACAGCATTCTAAAAAATATCTGGTTGATGGAGAGGACAGGGGAGACGATTGTTTATTTCTGGAACGGATATGAGATTACCGTCAACGGACTTTCTTTATCAGAGGAACAGGAAGAAATCAGAGAGCAGCTTGCCGATCTTAATTTTATGGATGGAAAATTGAAGCGAATAGATGTAAAAAAAGATAAAATCAGCGGAAAAATCCTCTCCGTTGGAGCTGATCAGGTTACCATCGAAGATCAGGGGACTTATTCGTTCGCAGAAAACATGAAGGTGTATCGTTTATATGATCAATTGAAAGTGTGCAGTGTAACAGATCTGACGGTGGGCTATGGATTTACGGATTTTGTTCTGGAGAACGGTAAAATCTGCGGTGCCCTGATTGCCCGTAAAGAAGCCATGGAATATATCAGGGTTGCCATCAGAACCAATGATTTTGCCGGTTTGGTGCATGAAACGGTAACTCTTACGGCAGATACCGATTTTACCATGACTATTGGTGAATATAATAATCGGCAGCGGATTGAATATCAGGCCGGGGAACAGGTAGAGCTTCAGCCGGACAGTGCGTTTTTGAAAGCCGGGAGGGCAGTCATCGCACCCAAAACCCAGACCGGAAAGATTTCCCTGCTTTCCGTGAACAGAAGTCAGGGGGTGCCCGCTTACCGAGGGTCTTTGGAGATTAATAAGGGGGAAGACGGAATGACGGTCATCAATGAAGTATTGCTGGAGGAGTATTTATTTTCGGTGGTGCCCAGTGAAATGCCCGCTTCCTATCCATTGGAAGCTTTAAAAGCCCAGGCCATCTGCGCCAGAACCTATGCTTACCGCTATTTGCTCCATTCAGGACTGGGAACCATCGGGGCTCATGTGGATGACAGTGTGGGATACCAGGTATATAATAATATTTCGGAGAATAGTAATACCACCAAGGCTGTCAAGGAGACCACCGGAAAGATGCTGTATTTTGACGGAGGACCGGCAGGAACTTACTATTATTCCACTTCCTGCGGTTACGGAACCACCGCTGCGGTGTGGAAGAACGATAGTCCGGAAGATACATCCTATTTGCAGGCAGCGTCAATCGGAAGCGGAGAAGCTCTGCTGCCCCAGGAGATGGAAGCGGAGGAAGCCTTTAAGTCATTTATCGGGCAGGTGCGGGAGGAAGATTATGAAAAAGAAGAGCCATGGTACCGCTGGAGTTTCGAAGTCAAGGAGTTGAAAAAGGAAAAAATAGAGGAAAATCTTAAAAATCGTTATAACAGCAATTCCAATCAGGTGCTTACCCTGGAGGGGGATGATTTTGTCAGTCAGCCGGTGAAAAAAGTTGGCAAGATAACAGACATTTACTGTGCCAAACGTTTGCCGGGAGGGGTGATGGACGAATTGGTTATCGTTACCGATAAGAACACCTTTAAGGTTATTTCAGAGAATGCCATCCGTTATGTTTTAAATGATGGTGTTACCAAGGTACTGCGGCAGGATGGCAGCGAAGTGGCAAGTCCCAATTTACTTCCAAGCGCCTTTATGATAATTGATACTGTCAAAAAGAACGGAAGTGTGGTAGGATATAAGCTGTCAGGCGGCGGATACGGCCATGGGGTGGGTATGTCCCAGAATGGCGCCCGGTCTATGGGGCAAAAAGGTTTTAACTGTGAAGAAATCCTGAATTGTTTTTACAGTACCTGTGAAATAAAATCAGTTTATTAAAATAAATGATATGGGAGGCAGCATGAGGAAGATTATTTTTATTGGGCAGGATTTTTTGATACGTATTAAACAGAAAAACATCAATGCTTTTGCCGCAAGCACGGCGTTTTTTCTGTTTGTATCCCTGATTCCCATGCTGATTTTGCTGTGTACCATTATCCCCTATACGCCCTTGACGGAAGCCAATCTGATGGCCGCCATTACGGATATTACTCCGGAAGCGATGGACCCGCTGATTATCAGCATTATCAGCGAGGTTTACGATAAATCGGTGGGAATTCTGTCTACCGCTGCGGTGGCAACTTTATGGTCAGCGGGAAAGGGTGTCCTGGCTTTAATGCGCGGATTAAATGTGATCAACGGGGTAGAAGAACATCATAATGTGCTGGTATCCCGTTTCATTGCCTCTTTTTATACGGTTATTATGCTGCTGGCGTTATTGCTGTCGTTGTTTATCATGGTCTTTGGCAATGTTCTGGTGGGGATGATTTTAAGGAATATACCAACCCTGGGACCGGTATTTTCTTTTTTCCTGAACTTCCGATATCTGATTATCTGGGGGATTTTATCCCTTGGCCTGGCAGTGATTTATGCTTATATCCCCGGTGTCAAAACCAAACTGTGGATGCAGTTACCGGGAGCAGCCCTGGCCGCCTGGTCATGGAACCTGGTGAGTTTTGGGTTTTCCATTTATGTAGATTATTTTAACGGCTTCAGTACCTATAGCAGTCTGGCCACCATTGTCATGATTATGATTTGGTTATATGTAGGTATTTACGTCATTATGCTGGGAGCCTATATCAATAAGTATTTTCGTCCGGTCTATATCTATATGGCTGAACGCAAGAAAAAGCAGAAAAAAACAGCAGTAGATAAGTCTTGACATTTCCCGGAATATTCACTACAATAGGGTTCATAATAAGAATAACGGCGATGAAGGTGTTAAGTAGTATATTGTTTTCTTTCAGAGAGAGGGAGTCACCGGCTGCAAGCTTCCTTAAGTTCAAACGATGATATGAATTTCCCACCGGAGCTCTTTAGGTGAACAACTCCAGCAAAGCTGGAGTACTAATTCAAATAAATTTGAATTTGAATAGCTTAAGGCGTCCTCACACGTTACGTGATCAGAGAGCCTGCACAAGCAGGAACTTGGGTGGTACCGCGGTTAATTCGTCCCTTGCATAGATATGCAAGGTTTTTTTATTTTAAAGAAAATTTCGAGATTCCATAAAAATCGAAAAGGAGAGAGAATATGAAAGAAAAGTTGGAACAGATCAAAGCGGAAGCATTGAAACAGATTGCAGAAAGTAACGGCTTGGATAAGCTGAATGAAATCCGGATCAATTATCTGGGCAAAAAAGGTGAACTTACGGCGGTGTTAAAAGGCATGAAGGATGTGTCGGCAGAAGACCGTCCCAAAGTAGGACAGATGGTCAATGAAGTCCGGGAAGAAATCGAAAAGGTTATGGAAGGTGCCAAAAAGAAAATGGAAAAGGCTCTTCGGGAAGCCAGGATGAAAAGTGAAGTAATCGATGTGACCCTGCCGGCAAAGAAAGGAAAGCTGGGGCACCGTCATCCGAATACCATTGCATTGGAAGAGGTTGAGCGGATTTTTATCGGAATGGGCTATGAAGTGGTAGAGGGACCGGAAGTAGAAAAGGATTATTACAACTTCGAGGCATTGAATATTCCCGCCAATCATCCGGCTAAGGATGAGCAGGATACCTTTTATGTAAATGAGGATATCGTCCTCAGAACCCAGACCTCACCGGTTCAGGTGCGGGAAATGGAAAAAGGCAAGCTGCCTATCAGGATTCTGGCTCCGGGCCGGGTATTCCGTTCCGATGAAGTGGATGCCACCCATTCTCCTTCCTTTCATCAGATTGAAGGTCTGGTAGTTGACAAAAACATTACTTTTGCCGATTTAAAGGGAACTTTGGCTGAATTTGCCAGGGAATTATTTGGGGAAGAAACCAAAGTAAAATTCCGTCCCCATCATTTCCCTTTCACCGAGCCCAGCGCCGAGGTGGATGTGACCTGTTTTAAATGCGGAGGCAAAGGCTGCCGGTTCTGTAAAGGCTCCGGCTGGATCGAAATCCTGGGCTGCGGTATGGTACATCCCCGGGTGTTGCAGATGAGCGGCATTGATCCCGAAGAGTACTCCGGCTTTGCCTTTGGTGTGGGACTGGAACGAATCGCTTTATTAAAATACGAAATCGATGACATGCGTCTGCTATATGAAAATGATATTCGGTTTTTAAAACAATTCTAGATCGTATGGCTAAAATATAGCCAAGGCTAAATATAGCAAGGCTAAATATAGCCTGGCTAAATAATGAGAAAAAGGAGATAATTGATTATGAATACAGCATTATCATGGATTAAAGCATATGTACCGGATTTATCCTGTACCGATCAGGAATATTGTGATGCAATGACCCTTTCGGGAACCAAGGTGGAAGGGTATGAACGGCTGGATAAAAATCTGGAAAAAATTATCATCGGACAAATTCAAAAAATAGAACGGCATCCCGATGCCGATAAATTGATTGTATGCCAGGTGGATATGGGCAGCGAAGTGATTCAGATTGTTACCGGTGCACCGAATGTAAAAGTCGGTGACAAGGTACCGGTAGTATTAGACGGCGGTAAAGTGGCCGGAGGACATGACGGCGGTCCGCTGCGGTCAGATGGAATCGTTATTACGGCCGGACAGCTTCGGGGTGTACCTTCACAAGGGATGATGTGTTCCATCGAAGAACTGGGTTCCGACCGGAATATGTATCCGGAAGCACCCGAAAGCGGCATCTATATTTTCCCGGAGACGGCCCAGGTGGGCGGTGATGCTGTGGCGGAATTGGGACTGCGGGATACAGTTTTTGAATATGAGGTTACTTCTAACCGTGTGGATTGCTACAGTGTTCTGGGTATTGCCAGAGAAGCAGCCGCAACCTTCCGGAAACCTTTTTGCCCGCCCGTAATAGAAATGAAAGAAAATGGGGAAAATGTAAAGGATTATATTGACGTGGAAGTAAAAGATTCTGACTTGTGTTCCCGTTACATTGCCAGAGTCTGTACCAATATCAAGATCGGACCGTCTCCTCAGTGGATGCAGAGACGATTGGCCGCAAGCGGCATTCGTCCCATTAATAATCTGGTGGATATTACCAACTATGTCATGGAAGAATACGGCCAGCCCATGCATGCCTTTGATCTGGAGACCATCGCCGGCCATAAAATTATTGTTCGCCGGGCCAAAGATGGGGATGAATTTGTAACCTTGGATGGACAGACCAGAAAGCTGGACGGGGAAATGCTGATGATCTGTGATGCCGAAAAAGAAATCGGTATAGCCGGGATTATGGGCGGTGATAATTCCAAAATTACTGATGATGTAAAAACAGTAGTATTTGAGTCAGCCACCTTTAACGGTCCCAATATCCGTAAGTCAGCCAAAAGGCTGGGCCTTCGTACCGATGCCTCCGGTAAGTTTGAAAAGGGCCTGGATCCCTATAATGCCAAAGGAGCAATCGACCGGGCCTGTCAGCTGATCCGGGAATTAGGCTGCGGCGAGGTAGTAAGCGGCGAGGTGGATGTGTGTGCGCCCTTAAAGGAAAAGGTAAAAGTTCCTTTTGAACCCGAGAAAATCAACCAGCTTTTGGGTACACAGGTATCAAGAGAAGAAATGCTGGCTATTTTCCGGATGTTAGAATTAGAATATAATGAAGCTGCCAATGAGATTATTATCCCGACTTTCCGTCAGGATATCGAAGGCTTTGCCGATATTGCCGAGGAAGTGGCAAGATTTTACGGCTACGATAAGATTCCCACTACTCTGCCTAACGGTGAAGCCACTACCGGAAAGCTTTCCTTTAAGTTGAGGATTGAGGAGGAGGCCAGGGATATTGCTGAATACTGCGGCTTTTCCCAGGGGATGAGTTACTCTTTTGAAAGTCCCAAGGTGTTTGATAAGCTGCTGATCCCGGAGGACTCCGAGTTACGAAAAGCGGTTGTCATTTCCAATCCCTTAGGGGAAGATTTCTCAATCATGAGAACTGTCTCCTTAAATGGAATGCTGTCTTCCCTGGCAACCAACTATAACCGCAGAAATAAAGACGTGCGCCTTTATGAATTGGGCAATATTTATCTTCCCAAAGCATTGCCCGTAACGGAGCTGCCGGAGGAAAGAATGCAGTTCACATTAGGGATGTATGGTGAAGGGGATTTCTTCACCATGAAGGGTGTGGTAGAAGAGTTTTTAGAAAGCATCGGAATGAATCAGAAGGTTACTTATGATCCGGAAAGCGGCAAACCTTTTCTGCATCCCGGCCGGCAGGCACAGATGAATTACGGAAAAGAAATCATCGGCTTCCTGGGTGAAGTGCATCCGGAAGTATGTGATAATTATGATATCGGAACCAAAGTCTATATTGCGGTGCTGGATATGCCGGTAATCGTTCCCCTGGCCAGCTTTGACCGAAAGTACGAAGGAATCGCCAAATATCCGGCAGTTCTTCGTGATATCAGTATGGTGGTACCTAAGCAGATACTGGCGGGACAGATTGAAGAGATGATTCAGCAAAGAGGCGGCAAGATTCTGGAAAGCTATCACCTGTTTGATATCTATGAAGGGGAGCAGATTAAGGAAGGCTTTAAGTCCATCGCTTATTCCATATCCTTCCGGGCCAATGACCGAACCCTGGAAGAGGCAGATGTATCCGCCGCCATGAAGAAGATTTTGAACGGATTGGAAGGAATGGGAATTGAATTAAGAAGCTAAGACGAAAAGATGCTAAGACAAGAAGATGGACTAAGGCGTGAAAGTACCACGCCTAAG
This sequence comes from Lachnospiraceae bacterium, assembly GCA_031555615.1. Classification (GTDB taxonomy): domain Bacteria; phylum Bacillota; class Clostridia; order Lachnospirales; family Lachnospiraceae; genus UBA935. Next base: position 15,369 of record JAVBUF010000062.1, read on the forward strand.
TCCAACTAAATCTTGTCTGGGAGAATAAGACAAAAAATTTGTCTGAGCATTCTCCTTTGAATAAAATGGAGGTATGGAATGGAGAAGAAGAATATTTGGGAAACTTACAGCAGCAAGCAGTTAAAGGAGCTGGAGGTTTTTTCCCAGAAGTATCGGGAGTTTCTGGATAATGGGAAGACGGAGCGGGAATGTATCGATACCATTGTCAATACCATTGAAAAAGATGGGTATCGGGAACTGCAGAAGTTGATGAAAGACGGGGAAAAGCTGCAGGCCGGTGATAAGGTTTATTATGTATGGATGAACAAATCCATCGCCATGTTCCGTATCGGCACCCAGCCTTTAAGTGAGGGAATGAATATTTTGGGAGCACATATTGATTCTCCGCGTCTGGATATTAAACAAAATCCCTTATATGAGGAAGACGGAATCGCTTATCTGGATACCCATTATTATGGTGGGGTGAAGAAGTATCAATGGGTAACCATTCCCCTGGCTCTCCATGGCGTGATGGTGAAAAAGGACGGTACCACCGTGGAGATCAATATTGGTGAAAATGAAGATGATCCGGTCTTTTTTGTGTCGGATTTATTGATTCATCTGGCCCAGGAGCAGTTGGAAAAGAAGGCCAATAAAGTAATCGAAGGAGAGGCTTTGGACATCGTCATCGGTAATAAGCCGTTGTTGCTGAATCCCGGGAAAGAGGAAGAGGAAAAGGCCGAGCCGGTTAAGGATGCAGTGAAAAAAGGAATTCTGGAGATTTTGAAAGAAACCTACGACGTGGAAGAGGAAGATTTTATTTCTGCCGAGCTGGAAGTGGTGCCTGCCGGTAAAGCCAGAGAGGCCGGCCTGGACCGCAGCCTGATCCTGGCCTATGGACAGGATGACCGGGTGTGTGCTTTTGCATCTCTTCAGGCCATGCTGGAGGTGGAGAAGGCTGATCGTACCGCCTGCTGTATTTTGGTGGACAAAGAAGAGGTGGGCAGTGTGGGAGCAACCGGTATGCAGTCCCGCTTTTTTGAAAATGCCGTGGCTGAGGTAATGAATCTCACCGATGAGTACAGCGAATTGAACCTGCGCCGGTGTCTGGCTGCTTCCTGCATGCTTTCTTCGGATGTCAGCAGCGCTTATGATCCGTTATATAAAGCTAATTTTGAGAAAAAGAATGTGGCTTATCTGGGCGGCGGAATGGTATTTAACAAATTTACCGGAGCCCGGGGAAAATCCGGTTCCAATGATGCCAATGCCGAGTATCTGGCTCATATCAGAAGGATTTTTGAAAAGGAAGAGATTCATTTTCAAACGGCTGAACTGGGTAAGGTGGATGTTGGCGGCGGCGGTACGATTGCTTATATTCTGGCTCTTTACGGTATGAATGTGATCGACAGCGGGGTGGCAGTGATGAATATGCATGCTCCCTGGGAGGCTACCAGTAAGGCCGATATTTATGAATCCAAGCGGGGGTATATGGCCTTTTTAAAAGGAGTAGATTTGTAATGTCGGAAGCAAACTGGAAAACTTCAGATTTTTATTTTGATTTACCGGAGGAATTGATCGCCCAGGATCCCCTGACGGACCGGTCTTCCTCCCGGTTATTAATGATGGACAAAAACACCGGGGAGATCCGGCATGAGGTATTCCGAAATATCATTGATTACCTGTATCCCGGAGATTGCCTGGTGCTGAATAATACCAGAGTACTGCCCGCCCGATTGATGGGGGTGAAAACCGACACCGGTGCGGTGATCGAGGTACTGCTGCTGAAAAGAAGGCAGGATGATATCTGGGAGACATTGGTAAAACCCGGCAAAAAGGCCAGACCCGGAACTGAATTAAGCTTCGGCGGGGGCCTTCTCATGGGGAAAGTATTAGAGGTAGCAGAAGACGGCAACCGCCTGATTCAATTTACCTACAAAGGAATCTTTGAAGAGGTATTGGATGGGTTGGGGGAAATGCCCCTGCCGCCTTACATAACCCATAAATTACAGGACAAAAACCGGTATCAGACGGTATATGCCAAATATGACGGCTCAGCGGCCGCCCCCACAGCAGGATTGCATTTTACGGAAGAACTGCTGGCAGCAATTGAAACCAAAGGGGTAAAAATTGCCTATGTAACCCTTCATGTGGGGCTGGGAACCTTCCGGCCGGTAAAAGTGGAAAATGTACTGGAACACCATATGCATTCCGAGTATTTTCAGATTACGGAGGAAGCAGCAGCAGTCATTAACGCCACAAAACAATCAGGCGGACGGGTCATCTGTGTGGGGACCACAAGCTGCCGGACCATTGAAAGCGCAGCCTTGGAGAATGGGGCACAGACCGGAACTTATCTGGAGGAATGCTGCGGTGATACCGAGATTTTTATTTATCCCGGATACCGGTTCAAGGTAATGGATTGCCTGATCACGAACTTTCATTTGCCGGAATCGACGCTGATGATGCTGGTATCGGCACTGGCCGGTCGGGAACATATATTATCGGCATATGAAACGGCGATTAAAGAACGATACCGGTTTTTCAGTTTCGGAGATGCTACTTTTCTTACAGATAGCTTTACAAAAAAATCGGAATAGTATATGATGAAAGTAATAAATTTCAGAAAAGTACGCTTGTGCAGGAAAGGATAAAATATATGGAAGAGAGAAGAAGAGGCACCCGCAGAGAATTAGAATCCAAATTGGTAATTAAGCGGATTGATGAACAAGACGGTGAAGAAGTATCTATTAGCATTATTGATGTTTCGAAATCGGGAATAGGGTTTTCCTGTGATGCAGCACTTGTCATTGGTGCAGTTTATGAATCCTATCTGCGGATTTGGACCAAGGAAGTTATTCATGCCTTCCTGGAAATAACCAGAATCGAGAAAAAAGATAATTTATTTGAGTATGGAGCTTTTTTTGTAGGTATGCCGGAAATCGACTCCACCAGAATTGATATCTATAATACTGTGGAAAGAGCCACCAGAGAGTTGGAGAATGATTAGGAAAATATATACAATTATTGCGGCGGTATTGATACTATTGGTATATATACAGATATTTCAGTTTTCCGATGCACCGGCGGAGATATCCGCAGTACAGAGCATGTCGGTAGCCCAACAGATCATTGAATTTGCGGAACGGGTTTTTGCCATTGATTTGCCGTTTAATGATTCACCTGAACAAATAGACCAGGCAGATGGGGTTGTCAGAAAAATGGCTCATTTTTCAGAATATGCCCTGCTGGGATTGTTGACATACAGTATCGCAATCTGCTGGGATAGAAAAAATAAGAAAGGAACGGCTCGTACGTTCCTTTTTGTTGTTATCCTGGCGACTTTGGATGAGCTGCACCAATATTTTGTGCCGGGGCGGTATTGCAGTCTGCGGGATGTTTGTATCGACAGTGCCGGATGCCTTACCGGAATGCTGATTCTTAATTTTTTGTATGGAAGGTATAGCCGTCATCGGCTAAAAGGCGGCCGGATTTCGTGATGGAATTTTCATCATAAAATTCGATTCGGAGAACCCCCTCTTCCTGGTCCCGGTTATGGGAAATGCCGATGTTTTTGATGTTGATATCATGGTCGGCAAAGAGTGTCACAATAGCAGCAAGAGCACCGGCTTTATCAGGGATATCCACATATATGGAGTGAGATTTTTTGATGGGTCCGCTGGAAACATCAATAAAAGAATCCCGATAGGTTCTGGCTTCCTCAAAAAAATCATATAAGTTGTTTTCATGCAGTGCCTTGACTTCTTCATTAACGGAAGCCAGGGCATTCATATATTGCTCCAGCAGCAGGGAAATATTGGTATGATTGTTCATACAGATTTGCTGCCACATGGTGGGTGAAGATGAGGCGATGCGGGTAATATCCTTAAAACCGCCGGCGGCGATCATTTTCATAATACCCTCAGAAGAATCGCTGTCCCGCACCAGCCGGACTAAAGAAGCAGCAATAACATGCGGCAGATGACTGACAGCGGCAGTAACATAATCATGTTCGGTATAAGAAAGTACTAATGGCAGTGCCCCCATTGCCGCCACCAGATCCTGATATTGCGCCACCAGTTCTGCAGATACCTGAGGAGTAGGGGTTAAAATATAATAGGCATTTTCCAATAAGCCGGCTTTGGCATTGGCAAAACCGGTACGTTCACTGCCGGTCATGGGATGGCCGCCGATAAACTGACGCTCCAGTCCCAAGCGGGAAACCGTCTGATGGATAGGAGCCTTGACACTTCCCACATCGGTAATTAAACAGGCAGGCAGCAAATGTTTTGATAATTGGGACAAATTATTGTCATTATGAGAAACCGGAGCACATAAAAATAAATAGTCACATGTTTCAAAGGATTGGTCAAGGCCGCGGGCAGCCAGATTGACAACCCCCTCTTTCACGGCCAGATCAAGTGCAGCCAGGTTAGTGTCGTAAGCAATAATGGTACAGTCCGGATGAACGTTTCGCAGAGCTTTGGCAATAGAACCGCCGATCAGGCCCAGTCCGGCAAAACCAAAAGTTATTTTTTTCATGACAAGCCTTTCTTATAATGCGGATTGACCGAACTTCCGGCCCATTAACGTACAGAGGGGCTGTAATTCACTGGTCAATTTATCAAATTTGGCAAAGGTCAGGGACTGCGGGCCATCTGACAGGGCATGCGCCGGATCATCATGCACTTCAATCATCAATCCGTCCGCATCGCAGGCAACCGCGGCCTTGGCCATGGATGGAACATATTTGTATGAACCGGTGGAATGTGAGGGGTCAACAATAATGGGTAAATGGGTTTTTTCCTTCATAACCGGAACAGCCGAAAGATCCAAGGTATTGCGGGTGGCGGTTTCGAAGGTCCGGATTCCCCGTTCACACAAGACGACTGCGGGATTACCCTCGGCAATAATATATTCGGCGGCATTCAGCCACTCGTCCATGGTTGAACACAGTCCTCTTTTTAAAAGAACCGGAAGCCCGGATTGGCCGGCTTCTTTTAAAAGAATAAAATTTTGCATATTACGGGCACCAATCTGAATCATATCCACATATTTTACTGCTGCTTCGATAGCTTCCCGGCTGACTACTTCACAAATAGTAGAAAGACCGGTTTCCGCTTTGGCATTTTGCATATAACGCAGACCTTCTTCTTCCAGGCCCTGAAAAGAATAAGGTGAGGTCCGGGGTTTGTAAGCGCCGCCCCGCAGGATGGTGGCACCAGCGGCTTTGACTGCGTGAGCAATTTTCATTAACTGGGCTTCACTTTCCACGGCACAGGGACCGGCCATGATAGTCAGGGTACCGGGACCGATAGATGTATTGCCAACGGTCACGGCGGTGGGTTCGGGATGGAACTTGCGGTTGGCCAGTTTATAGCTTTCCGTAACCGGCATAATGCGGTCAACATCCTCAAACAGAATCAGGTTGTCGGTGGACAGCTTGGACTTATCGCCCACCATACCGATGATGGTCACTTCTTCGCCGTGAGACAGATGAACGGAGAGGCCATTATCTTCAATATACTTGGTTACTGCGGCGATACTTGCGGCAGCAGCATGGGGCTTCATTACAATAATCATCAGGAATTCCTCTTTTCAAAATTAAATTGATAGTCACAACACTTTTACAGTATATCGCTTCAACGTGTGAAAGTCAATTATAATTTCCGGTATATATTATTAATTTCCGTATACAAAATGATACATTTTACTTGTAAATAGTCTGAATTTTTAGTAAAATGTACACATGGGAATTTTTCGGACGATGCAGTAAAAATAAAGTCTCAGACAAAATAACCAAAAACAGCACAGAATCGGAGGACTTAGTATGAATGTTTACACAACTGATAAGATTAGAAACGTAGTTTTGCTTGGGCATGGAGGCTGCGGAAAGACCAGCTTGACTGAAGCTATGGCATATCTTGCAGGTATCACATCCAGAATGGGTAAGGTTACGGAAGGGAATACCGTCAGTGATTTTGGAAAAGAAGAGCAGAAGAGACAGATTTCCATTAATACATCGGTGATCCCCATTGAATGGGAAGGCTATAAGATTAATATTCTGGATGCTCCCGGTTTCTTTGATTTTGTGGGTGAAGTAGAAGAAGCTGTCAGTGCGGCAAGTGCTGCGATTATTGTGGTTAACGGCAAGTCCGGTGTGGAAGTGGGAACCCTGAAAGCATGGGAACTTTGTGAAAAATATAAACTTCCCCGGATGATTTATGTAAGTAATATGGATGTGGACAATGCAACCTTCCGTCAGGTGGTAGAAGAAATGACCGATCTGTATGGTAAGAAGATGGCTCCTTTCCATTTCCCTATTCGTGAAAATGAAAAATTTGTCGGATATGTTAATGTCATTGCCGAAACCGGAAACAGATGGCAGGGCAAAGATGTTGTGGAATGTGAGATTCCTGATTACAGTATGGACAATCTGCAAGTATACAGAGATACATTAATGGAGGCGGTAGCCGAAACCAGTGAAGAGTTCATGGAACGTTTCTTTGGCGGAGAAACCTTCTCGGAAGCAGAAATCCGTGCGGCTATGCGATCCAATGTAAATGACGGAACTATCGTCCCCATGACCATGGGTTCCAACACCTTATGTCAGGGTATTTACACCCTGCTGGATGACATTGTTAAATATATGCCCAGTCCCGAAAACCGGGAAGTTGCGGGTATTAATATGAAAACCAATGAGATTTTTAATGCCAACCATGATTTTTCCAAAGCGAAATCGGCTTATATCTGGAAGACCATCGTGGATCCGTTTATCGGCAAGTACTCATTAGTAAAGGTCAATTCCGGTGTATTAAAAACCGATGATCTGATTTATAACGTGGATAAGGATGTAGAAGAAAAGATTGGCAAGCTGTATGTTTTGCAGGGCAATAAACCCATTGAAGTCAGCGAGCTGCATGCCGGTGATATCGGTGCATTGGCCAAACTCACCGGAGCCAGAACCGGTAACAGCCTTTCTACCAAGGCAACCACTATTAAATATGGCCAGTGGGAGTTATCCAAGCCTTATACCTATATGCGTTATATTCCCAGAAATAAAGGTGATATTGATAAGATTTCACAAGCCTTGCAGAAGATGACACACGAGGATCTGACCCTGAAAACCGTAAATGATGCAGAAAACAGACAGACCCTGCTCTATGGTATGGGTGATCTGCATCTGGATGTTACAGTCAGCCGTTTGAAAAACGAATATAAGGTTGAAGTGGATCTGGTGCAGCCGAAAGTGGCATACAGAGAAACCATTAAGAAGAAATCCGATGTGGAATACAAGTATAAGAAACAATCCGGCGGACATGGGCAGTATGGTCACGTAAAGATGACCTTTGAGCCTTCCGGTGATCTGGAAAAAGCCTTTGTATTTGAGCAGATGGTCGTTGGCGGTGCTGTTCCCAAGAACTATTACCCGGCAGTGGAAAAAGGCTTGCAGGATTCTGTAGTAAAAGGCCCCATGGCTGGATATCCGGTAGTGGGAGTAAAAGCGGTGCTGTATGATGGTTCCTATCATCCCGTAGATTCTTCGGAAATGGCCTTCAAGATGGCTGCCATCCAGGCCTTCAAGAAAGGCTTTATGGAGGCGCATCCGGTATTGCTGGAACCCATCGTATCCATTAAGGTAACCGTTCCGGATTCTTATACCGGAGATGTTATGGGTGACTTGAATAAGCGTCGGGGCCGTGTCCTGGGAATGAACCCGGTGGCTGGCGGTAAGCAGACCATCGAAGCGGATATGCCCATGACCGGAGTTCATGGATATTGTACCGATCTTCGATCCATGACCGGTGGACGTGGCGATTACGAATACGCATTTGCCCGTTATGAGCAGGCTCCCAGTGATGTACAGGAGAAGGAAGTAGCAGCCAGAGCAAGCAGCCTGAATGACAGTAGTGAGGATTAAAATTTAATATACCTTTTTAGAGAAGAAAGCAGAGTGCCGATGTGTTGGGGGATACAGGGCACTCTGTTTTTTGTTTAAAAAATAAATTTAACAATTCCATCAAAATCTCCTTTTTTGACACGTTTTTGGCACGATTGATAGTTTATAATAATTAGAGACTAAGTTTAAACAGGAGGAAAGAAGAGATGAAAAGAAGAATTAAAAAAGTAATGGGGATGCTGCTGCCGATTATGTTGATATGTTTATTAATACCACAGAAGGTCCATGCAGCAGCCGGGATTTCAGAGGCACTGGAAGTGAATTCGTATATAGTAGTGACAATGGATATAGACAGCTATGAATGTGGTATCCTGCTGTATCTAACACAAGAAGAATTTGATGTAATTGATGATGAGTCGCTGCATGATTTGCCAGAAACGATTCCCCCTAATATAGGTGATAAATATACAAGTTCCGGGCAGTGTGCAGCAAGCGCATACACCTTAAGTGGTGATTCGTTCGAGGCTGGAGATGTAGTTTATGTGCTTGCTCTCTTCTGTAATTATGATTCAGATGATGATATTGACGTGATTTACGATTATGATTATCAAACCATAATAATCGGAGGTACTTCTCAAAATGCTGCAGTTACTGCTGCCCACACCCACTCCTACCAGTGGGTAACCGTAACCGAAGCCAGTCAGGGCCAGGACGGTGTGGAGCAGTATGCCTGCTCTTGCGGTGATGTTCAGATGACCCAACCTATTCCAGCTTCATCCGCATATATCAATGGCTTGTATGGTGCTGTTAAGAATGCAGGCAAAGACGGCTCAGTGGATTATAACGCCGGCAGATGGACAGGCATCAGTGAGTATGTGATCAAAAAGCTTGCGGAACGGACCGATGTTACCACCAAAATTACTTTCGAGTACAAGAAGACCTCCTATACATTTACCATTCCGGCCGGAACTTCTTATGAAGCGTTATTAAATGATGAGGAACAGTACTACGGATTCTTTACCTTCTGTAATCTTTTGGAGATTCCGGTAACACAGTTGTAAAAAGAAAATAGGTGGGGATTGACCTTATATGCAAAAGAATGATGAAAGGACTGCAAAAGCCAGTTCTATCATCATTCTTTTGCTTTACAGGTAAGTAGGAAAAGGATATACTGATAGGGTGGTAAGGAGGAGTAACATTATGAAAAAAGGATTAAAGATCTTGATAGGAGCAGTCATTGCGGCTGCTGTGTTGTTTGTTTATTATTATATTGCATTGCCGGCGATAAACATTCATTCCAAAGGAACCTGGACCGGTATTTTGTTTTTGCTGGTGCTGGGCTTTGGTATATCCCTGCTGCGTAAGATGAAAAAGGATTATACCCTCAGCAATGTAAAGTTTCAAAGTAACTTGCAGGGGAGCAGCCTGGCCATGAAGCTATGGGCCATACTGTTTGTGGCATCCGCGTTATTTCTGATTGTCGGAACCCTTTTATCGTCGCCATTTTTTAATGCCATGAAATATCAGCAGCTATTAACTATAGAAGAAAGAGAATTTACTGAAGATATTAAAGAAGTAGATTACCGGACCATTCCTTTGCTGGACAAAAATTCCGCAACCATTTTGGGAAACCGGAAGATGGGCAGTATGGTAGATATGGTGTCCCAGTTTGAGGTGGCAGACGATTATACCCAGATTAACTATCAGGGAAAACCGGTGCGGGTAACGCCTCTGGTCTATGCCAGTCCCATCAAATGGCTGACCAATCAGAAAGAGGGCATACCGGCCTATATCCTGATTGATATGACCACCCAAAATACCGAGTGTATAAAGTTGAATGAACGGATCAAATATTCCAAATCAGAATATTTTAACCGTAATATATACCGGCATCTGCGATTCCAGTATCCCACCTATATTTTTGATGATCAGATATTCTTTGAAATTGATGATGATGGTGTTCCCTATTGGATCTGTGCCGTGAAAAAGTTTAATATCGGGCTGTTTGGCGGCCAGACAGTAGGAAATGTGGTGGTTTGTAACGCTGTCACCGGGGAGTGTACAGATTATCCCATTGGTGAAGTGCCCCAGTGGATCGATAAGGTGTTTTCAGCAGAGCTGCTGGTTGAGCTATATGATTATTCCGGTACCCTGAAGCATGGATACTGGAATTCCATATTGAGCCAGAGAGACTGCCTGCAGACCACCAATGGCTATAATTACATCGCTCTGGAGGATGATGTTTGGGTATATACCGGTGTAACCAGTGTCAGCGGTGACCAGTCCAATGTGGGATTTGTGCTGATGAATCAGCGGACCATGGAAACCAGATATTATCGGGTCGAAGGAGCGATAGAGGATTCGGCCATGTATTCGGCTCAGGGCCAGGTACAGGATCTGGGCTATCAGGCGACCTTCCCATTGTTGCTGAATATTGCGGATGAGCCGACTTATTTTATGGCTCTGAAGGATGGCAGCGGCCTGGTGAAACAGTATGCCATGGTCAATGTCCAGAAATATCAGTGGGTTGCCATCGGTAGTACCGTCCAGGAATGTGAAAAGAATTATATGAATCTGCTGAATACCAATGGAATCATCAGCGGTAAAGCAGGGGAGCAGCTAAGTATTAGTGGTAAGATAACGGCAATGGCTCCCATTGTGTTGGATGGAACGACTCATTACTATATTTGTGTGGCGGGCAGTGAGGAAATATTTGATATTGATTTGAGTAAGGAAGAGTTAATTTCGATTATTAAATATCAGGTGGATGATATGATTAAGCTGTCTTATACGGAAGGGTATGGGCTTCATAAGGTAATTGAGATAAAATAGCAGAGTTCAGCAGAAAAACATCTGGAAGCGTTGAAGGCTTTACTGTTCCAATTTCCCGAAATGTTGCGGAACATTGAATGTTAATCAACTTTCAAATTGCATAATCAAGGATACCAATTCTTGACAGAAGCAGAAAAACAGTCTAAAATTAGCGTTAGTTTTAAGAATATGATATCGTTTAACCGCCATATCAGGATAAAAGTAAGGAGTAAGATAAATGGCACAGTATAATCACCGAGAAATAGAAGAAAAATGGCGTAAGGAATGGGCTGCAAATCCCGTTAATGTCAATGACGGCAAGAAACCCAAATACTACTGCCTTGATATGTTTCCCTACCCCTCCGGCAACGGTCTCCATGTAGGACACTGGCGGGGCTATGTTATATCCGACGTTTGGAGCCGCTACAAAATGTTAAATGGCGGACACTACATCATTCATCCCATGGGCTGGGATGCTTTTGGCCTGCCGGCTGAGAATTATGCCATTAAGATGGGCGTACATCCGGCCAAATCTACAGCCGAGAATGTTTCCAATATCAAAACCCAGATCAATCAGATAGCAGCACTTTATGATTGGGATATGGAAGTGAATACCACCGATCCGGAGTTTTATAAGTGGACCCAGTGGATTTTTGTAAAAATGTTTAAAGAAGGTCTTGCCTATGAGAAGGAAATGCCCATTAACTGGTGTCCTTCCTGTAAAACAGGATTGGCCAATGAAGAAGTGGTAAATGGCAAATGTGAGCGTTGCGGTGAAGATGTAACCAAGAAGAATTTGAAACAATGGATGCTGCGCATTACCAAATATGCCGATCGTCTGTTGGATGATCTGGATAAATTAGAATGGCCGGAAAAAGTAAAGAAGATGCAGGCCGACTGGATTGGCAAGTCCTATGGAGCGGAAGTTGATTTCCAGGTGGACGGCAAAGAAGATAAGATCCGGGTCTTTACCACCAGACCGGATACCCTGTATGGGGCCACCTTTATGGTGCTGGCACCGGAGCATGCGCTGGCCGGCGGATTGGCTACGGCGGAAACTAAAGAAGCGGTGGACAGCTATATTTTCGAAGCCTCCATGAAGTCCAATGTGGATCGCTTGCAGGATAAAGAAAAAACCGGTGTATTTACCGGCTCTTATGCCATTAATCCCATGAACGGAGCCAAGGTTCCCATCTGGCTTTCCGATTATGTTCTGGCGGATTACGGAACCGGTGCGATTATGTGTGTGCCGGCCCATGATGACAGAGATTTTGAATTTGCGACTAAATTTAATATTCCCATTGTACAGGTTATTGCAAAGGACGGAAAAGAAATCCCTAACATGACCGAAGCTTATACCGAAGCCTCCGGAATCATGATCAATTCTGACAAGTGGAACGGTATGGAATCGGCGGTATTGAAAAAAGAAGCCCCGGCTATGATTGAAGAGTGGGGGATGGGTCAAAAGACCACCAACTTTAAGCTGCGGGACTGGGTATTTTCCCGTCAGCGTTACTGGGGAGAACCGATTCCCATTATTCATTGTCCGACTTGCGGCTGTGTACCGGTTCCGGAAGAAGAATTGCCGTTGTTGTTACCGGAAGTGGAGTCCTATCAGCCTACCGGAACAGGAGAGTCACCTCTTGCAGATATCACGGAGTGGGTCAATACAACCTGTCCGGTTTGTGGAGCAGCAGCCAAGAGAGAGACCAACACCATGCCTCAATGGGCCGGTTCATCATGGTATTTCCTGCGTTATGTTGATAATAAAAACAGCGAAGCACTGGTAAGCAAAGAAAAGGCCGCCCAATATTTGCCGGTGGATATGTATATCGGCGGTGTGGAACATGCGGTACTGCACTTACTGTATTCTCGTTTTTATACCAAATTCCTGTATGATATCGGAGTGGTTGATTTTGAAGAACCTTTTAACAAACTTTTTAACCAGGGCATGATTACCGGTAAAAACGGTGTGAAAATGAGCAAATCCAAAGGAAACGTCGTTTCTCCCGATGATCTGGTCAGAGATTACGGCTGTGATGCTTTACGTTTGTATGAACTGTTTGTAGGTCCCCCCGAACTGGATTCCGAATGGGATGACCGGGGCATTGAAGGCGTTTACCGCTTCATCACCCGTTTCTATAATCTGGTTATGGAAAATAAGGATAAAGATGTTAAGGCTACGGCGGAAATGCTGAAAATTCGCAATAAGATGATTTATGATATTTCCCAGCGTCTGGATAATTTCAGTCTCAACACGGTAGTTTCCGGTTTTATGGAATATAACAACAAGATGATCGAACTTGCCAGAAATGAAGGTCTGGATAAGGATACCCTGAAAACCGCAGTAATCCTGTTAGCACCTTTTGTACCCCATTTAAGTGAAGAACTTTGGCGGGAACTGGGGGAGGGCGGAAGCGTATTTGCCAATACCTGGCCGGCAGCCGATGAAAAAGCCATGGTGGATACCGAAAAAGAAGTAGCGGTACAGGTAAACGGTAAAACCAGAGTGGTTATCAAACTGCCTGCTGATATCAGCAATGCCGAAGCTATTGCGGCTGGAAAAGAAGCCTTGGGAGACCGATTGACCGGAACCGTTGTAAAAGAAATATATGTGCCGGGACGGATTGTGAATATCGTCGTCAAACCATAAAAAGAGCGGGTGCTGTAAATTACAGCACCCGTAAAATTTTATCCATTGCTTTTCCTTTGGCCAATTCATCGATGAGTTTATCCAGATAGCGGATTTCTTTCATAATTGGATCTTCAACATCCTCTACCCGTACACCGCAGACCGTTCCTTTGATCAGGAATCTTGCCGGGTTGGGAGCCGGAGCTTTGGTGAAAAAAGTTTCAAAATCTGTTTCATTTTCCAATATGGCGGCAAAATCTTCCGGACTGTATCCGGTGAGCCAGAGGAAGATCTCATCTACCTCTGCCCTATGACGATTTTTGCGTTCTGCTTTAGCAACATAAAGAGGATATACGCTTGCAACACTGGTGGTAAAAATATTATGCTTCATGGTTAGTTCTCCTTCGTAAGTTCGTTGTCAGTCGTTAGTTTTTCAGATGGCACAGGTGTTTTTCGATAAAGGAAATAAGTAATCAGGGCAGACAGTACCGCCAGAATACCCACAAGGACTTCTACCAGCGGGATGCTGTTCAGAATACCGCATTGCAGCATCGCTGCGGGAATATCCAACAGAGCATGGAGCAGAATTGCCAGTGGGAAAAACCACATTTTACCGGTTTTATTCACAGCCATCCAAACCAAAACAGAAAGAGAAATGTGTAAGGTAATGGCGAAAATCCGCTCCAATCCACCGACTAAGAACAAGGGTGCAGGCGCGGCAGCGATTGAATCTATGGCGGAAGCTACGGCTGGCTGGCTCAGAAGAAGTTCGGCGTTACTGCCGCCGGCAATAATGCTTACGCAGAGAACAAGATTGCTGATCATGGTAAGTCCGCAGAGTAGTATGGCTTCAATACCGCCATGACCGATTCCATAAGCCAGCCCGGTTCCAAAGCCTGAATACTTCTTTTTCAAAAGATGGAAGCAAATAAACCGGGCCGTTTCTTCAAAGATACCGGCAGCAAAAGCAGCATAAAGACAATAGAGCAGAGGCTTTTGCATCAGGTCAATGGTGCCGTCGGCATTGGGATGCAGCACGATGGAATGGAGTATCGACTCTAGGATTAAAGCAAAGACAATAAATCCGGCCATTCCGACCAATAGGGGAATAACCTCCAAATTGTGCTTTTTGCGCCATACGAAAAAGAGCGCAACAGGCACACCGAAGCTGATTGCCGCGGAAACGCCCATAAAAACCATGGATAATGCAGAGACCATATTAAGATCCTCCTTGAGACAAATTTGTACGGTACAATATGCTTGTCATTGTACTATTGTCATTATAGCATTTCCATGGTCAAGGGTAAATTATTTATTTTAAGCAGATGATAATTTCGTTACTTCTTGGAGCGTGTCTTGCGCATAGCCATTACTTTATTAATTTTATCCAATTCTTCGGCGCTGGCATGGTTTTTCAGAACAGTTACCACTGCATCCATTTCTTCATCGGAAAAAGTGATATTTTTGTCTTTGCCGCGTTTAGCCACAGCCATCAGAAAGGGAAGCATCTGGTCGCGGTTCAGACTGCTGCTTTCAAAGACCAGTGCCTGTAAAAACTCCAGCTTATAGGGATCAATATTTGCGATAAGCGGATCGCTCATCCATTCAGTTTTATTTGCATTATTCACTATTATTACCTCCAAACATTTCAAACATTTGCATTTGCTCAGGTGAGAGCATATTCATCAGCATACTCATCATATCGCCGCTGCCGTTTCCGCTTCCTTCTTCGCCTCCTCCGCCCATGAAAGATCCCATATCCGGCATAAAATCCTTCATCATCTCGAAGGTCTGAGAGAATTCCTTGTACATATCTATGGCTTGGAAGATGCCCATGAATTGTTCCAGTTGTTTCTTTTCGCCGGCATCCGTGTAAGGCATTAAAGCATTGCATAGGGACTTAAAGTTAACTGGATCTTCTTTTTCAAAACAACCGCAAAGCTGATAGGGATTTTTTTTGAAAAAGGAAATGGTGTATTGCAGTTCCATGTACTTTATGTATATTGCCATTTGTTTTTGCATTTGACTGTCCATATAGGGCATGACTATTTTGAGCTTTTGTATTTGATTGGTAGTAAACAGGGAGTCAAAAGCAAGTACCCTGTCATGGGTGGTAAATTCCATAGTCAGTCCTCACACATTTATCATTCCGTTTCTTAAAACTTATGTAAAAATGCAATGCATTAGAATACCAATTCGTAGAAAAATAGGCTCATACGAGCCTATTTCCTACTAGGTATACTATTGAATTAGAATCCGCCGCAGCAGCACAGAAGAATGATGATCAGGAACATATTGTCACCACATCCACCGTTATTACCGCCGAAAAGACCGTTGCCACATCCATCGTTGCAGCCATTATTGCCGTTGCCGCACAAACATAACAATAAGATGATCCAGATAATAGAACCACATCCGTTATTGTTTGAACATGAATTGTTGCATCCGCAGCCTGTTGCTGTTAAATCGCTCATAATTTGCCTCCAAAGGTTTATTTATGGTTTATCTTATGTACCATGGCTTGCCAGTGTTTCCGTTAAATATATAAATATTTTTAAAATTTTTTGGAAAAAATTGCTTTCTATATTTTTGCACAATATATTGACAAAACTCTTGAAAATATTTCAAGATATAGTAAAATAAATAATATATGCTATAAAGGAGAAGTGTGCCGTGGATTCCAATAACCTGACGGTAGCAGGAAGAAAGTTCCGTACCCATGCGGAATATGAAGCTGCATTGCGGGATGAACATAAAATTAAAGAGATTAAGGTTAAGTTTGATTTAGATAAGAAGGCCGATGTGTTTCAGTTGTATCAGGAATTGCAGACCGGAAGTTTTTCTTTTGAAACACCTGTGGGCAATGATTTCGACGATGAGATTTTTGATTTGGTTGAGCAATTCAAAGCCGGAACGATTAAGGAGAAGAGTACCAAAGCTGCTAAAGATAAAAAGAAAAAGCGGGAGCAGAAAACCAAAGCAGCAAAAAATGTATCCTTAGACAGCTTTGACAGGGATATGCAGAAGGAGATCATGGCCGTTTTAAAGAAGAAAGAACGGCGCAGGAAGGGAATTGTAATTGGCTGCAGTATCCTGGCAATTGCCAGTTTTACCTATTTTGGCATCTATTATTTTTTTGCTGGGAGGACTGATGCAGATATACAGAATCTGGCAAGGTTAAAAAACAGCAAAACCTTTGCGGGGACACCGCAGGAGTCCGTAATGGTACATAAAACCGGGGATGTGGAACTGCCGGATATTCTGGAAGAATATAAAACTCCATATATTAAGAATAAAAGACTAATCGGATGGCTCAAAATTGACGATACAAAGATAGACTATCCTGTTATGCAGACTTCCAACAATGAATATTATCTTGACCATAATTTTAATCAGGAATATGATAAAAACGGAAGTATCTTTATGGACTATGAATGCAGTGTATATCCTCGCTCCACTAATCTGATCGTATACGGTCATCATATGAAATCGGGAAAGATGTTCGGACAGCTGCAAAATTACGCTAAGGAATCTTATTTTAAGGATCATTCCGTTATTCAGTTTGACACCATATATGAAAAAGGAACTTATGCGGTTATGTACGCATTCCGTTCAAGGATCTACAATGAAAATGAAATTGTTTTTAAGTATTATCAGTTTATTGATGCCAATTCAGAGGAAGAATTTAATTCCCATATGAACGAAATGGCAAATTTATCTTTATACGATACGGGAGTAACGGCAAGCTACGGCGATCAGTTATTGACGTTATCAACCTGTGATAATTCACAGACAGATGGCAGGTTTGTAGTAGTTGCAAAGCGTATTTCCTGAAGGAGAGATTTTTAATGGCTAAGAAAAAAGAATTGAAAAAGAAAAATCTAAAGCTGAGGCGGCAGATACGGCGTACTTTTGGTGCGCTGTTTATGGCGTCGGCAATTGTGGTGGCGGCGATACCGGTCAATGATATCGAGGCGGGAGTAAGAGCAGATGCAGTGATCAACGATACACGTAATTCTGTTGCCGGTAATACCAGCACTTGGGAAAAAGCCAATGCTTACGCAAACTATACGTTTTCTGATGATGGCACATTGGATCCGTCAGGCATATTAACTCCGAAGAGTACGGATCAAATCTATACATCTCAGATTATCCGCCAGTTAAGTAATGATTCATGGTCGTTAAACTGGCAGTTTGAATATTACAAAAGAAATATGGGGGTAAGCCCCAATATCAGTACACGGGCGATTATTTCCAAATATAATTCCACTTATCCCGAAACCACAGTAGTGCTTTCTAATCAGGCTAATGTTGGTTATTATACGGTTACAACAGAAGCTTACGATAAATTTTATTTAGAGGGCAATCCGGGATATAAGAAATTTGTCTTAACGTATGAGGAGTACAATACCCAGAACAATAAAAACCGGGAATTTTTCGAGACATATCGTAAAGCAACACTAACCGAATTTGACAGCCGTTGTGCGGCTTATGATAAATATTTGGCCGAAAAGAAAGCTCATGATGACTGGGCGGATAGTGATCCAAAAGGCGCGGAACCAACCAACCCCATAGAAGTGAAAAAGCCAGCCGATGTAACTTTTATAACCAGCACGGATTTTACGCCGGAAGAAATGTTAAAATATTATTGTGACTTGTCAGGCGGCACAGGTGGAAATTTGCCCGGTAAGGGTTATTCACTGGTGGCGGTTACCGATAATGTAACTGCCAAATACGCGGAACCCGACGCAACTGCGGAACCCGGCGCAACTGCAGAACCTGACGCAACCGGCGGTACGGCCACCAGAATTTATGTGGCTCGCGGGGGAACCCCCAGAGAGCCTGCTTATAATGATGCGAATGGATTTTTAGTAACAGACGTATCAATAGAAATTATCGGAATCGGTAAAAAAGCTTTTGATGGTGTAAAAAACGTAGACTATCTGACAATACCGGATGAGATTAAATATATTGGTGATGAAGCTTTTGTCAATTCCTTTATTAAAAGTATTTCCATGGGTAATGTTGCAAATATAGGCAACAAAGCATTTAAGCTATGCTCACAATTGTCCACAGTAACCCTGAAAGGGACGGAAAATATAGGTACCCAATGTTTTCAGGGAAGCGGTATTACGACAATTAAATTCCCCTACTCCTTATCAAAGGTGGGAAAGGGGGCTTTTGCCGACTGTACGAAACTTGCAGAGGTGGATTTCAGTGAGGTCACCGCAGCCTGCGAAGTTGATGACTATGCATTTTTTAATTGTTCGGCGTTAAATAATGTAAATATGGCTGACAGTGCCGTTACGAGGTTGGGAATCGGAGCCTTTGCACTGACCACCAATGCCACCGGCAGCTGGACACAGGCAATACTGCCGTCCCGTCTGGCCAAAACCAGCACGGTTACGGATCCCATTGGGGAATGCTTATTTGAAAGAAGGAGCAATCTGAAAACGGTTACTTTCCCCAGCGAGTACGGTACCGCAGCAGCTGTAACAATACCGGAAGGGATGTTCCGTAACTGTATCAATCTGGAATCTGTAGAATTTCCGGATAACGGAAGCGGTATGTGCGGATATGTGAATTTCGGGAAGTTATTGTTCCTGGATGTCCTGAACACTGCCTTTTGTGTGAAGGGACCGGAGAAAACCATGGATGGAAACAGGGCCAAACCACGAGAAGCAACATGGGCAGCTTTTTCCCGGGTAGAGGATTATATCCCTTATATATACAAGGACAGTAAAACCGGCTTAATGTGTTATGAAATCTGTAACGGACAGTATATTTTACAGGCCAATGAAAAGGGACAGTTTACTTCATGCGTATTGTATGATACTTCTGCCAAGAATATTGATCTGGTAATCCCCAGTAAAGTAGGGGGATATATTGTTACTTCCATTGCCGATGGATGTTTTGCCGATGAAAATTTACGAAAAGAATTAAAAACAATTACCATTGCGGATGATTCGCTGACTGCGATAGATGCGAATGTTTTTTCCGGACTGCCGAAACTGGAATCGGTAGTCATCGGTAATTCGGTACAGAGTATCGGTGAGAAAGCTTTTGCCAATTGTCCCAAACTGATTGATGTAACCTTCCATACTCCCAGCGGTGGTTATGAAGGCTTTACCATCGGAAATGAAGCATTTAAAACCGGCAGCCCGCAACTGACCATGCATGGTGATATCGTACCGGGGTACGCTCCGTTTGAATTTGCAACAGGGAAAACCAGCGGCCTGATAGATTCTTTTGGCAAGCGAATTTGTTATAAAAGTCTGTCGCCGGATTATCTTACCGTGATGTATGATGCAAAGAGCGGAGAGGTCACTTTACTGGAATATCCGAAATATGTCAATTTGGATGCGGACCATGCCGCTTATATAGAAGAAAGAAAAGCCTATTTCTATGACTTGTATGGTGCGGATAAGACGAAAGAAACAAAGATGGTAGACGGTGTGGAGGTTACCACTTATTATGATGCCTCCGAATATAAAAACCAGCGTGCAGCGTTTTTGAAGGAAGTAGAAGCAAATGGCGTAGCTGATGCTTATAAGTCAATTTATTATGGTCCCTGGGTAGATAAAGCATTTATTGAAGATATTAAAAAACATATATCTGGCGACAGTGATGTTGTTGCCTGGCTGGATAATGGTGAAGATGATGTTATTATCCAGGCCAATAAGGTTGAATTAGCTAATTTAAAGCCATTTTATGATGTTCAGAAATATAGTATTAAAGATAATTTCGAGCGGGGTTCCAATACCCGTGGAGAGTTTGAGGGAGCGAATGGTCCGGAACTTGAATGGATTCACGGAACCCAGAATATTGTCATTCCGGCAGGGGTTACATCGATAGATGCATACGGGTTTTTTACGGCAACAGAAAATACCACCAATGTATCAACTTACTTTAACCGTACAACTGACGATTACAAAATGTGTACGGATGATAAAGGCAAAACGGTCACACCCGGATTATTCAGCGGTTATTATCAGGATTATGATACTGATTCGGCACTGGAAAAGCAGATTAAAGGAAATGACCGGATTCTATCTGTGATCATGAGCACGGTGAAGTCTTTGCCGGATTATGCTTTTGACAGTTGTGAGCGTTTGCAGTCAGTAGTTTTGGGAGAGGGCTGTACAGATATCGGAACGGCACCCTTCAGAGGCTGTACCTCGCTGGATACTGTAGCCGGAAACAGCAGTTACATTGCCGAAAACGGGCTTATCTATTCGGTAAATCCCGATGAAAGCTATACCATTGAAGAGTGTCTGGCGGGCAGGGGAAATCTGGATAAGATCAAAACGCCTTATATTAACAGTACAACTGATCCGGCGATTGCTAAGGTTAGTGCCATTACGCCGGGAGCATTTGAAGATTGTGACCATATTACCAGAGTATATCTGGATACAGCGACACAGCTGAAGATTTTACCGCAAAATTGTTTTAATGATTGTGAAAAATTGCAGTCAGTCGATTTGCCCGAATCAATTAAACGTATTGAAGACAAGGCTTTTGGCGGCAATAAGGCCATTACTGTAACGATTCCGTCCTCGACCACCAATATTGCGACGGATGCGTTTGAACATGAAAGTACCAATACGATTGTGGGCTATAAGGGGGGATCTCCGGAGGATTATGCGGATTTCTATGATATCTATTTTGAGACGATGGACAGTAAATACAAAGTTGTTTTCATCGATCATGATACAACACCTTTATGTGATGCCCAGTATATAGCGGAAGGAAAAAGTGCAGTCGCTCCGGAGGAGCCGGTGAGAGAAGGATATACCTTTACAGGGTGGTTTCCAAGTTTCACTAATGTTACAAGCGATCTGATTGTACTGGCGCAATATACCTCCAATACGCAGGATGAGAATAAGTTTACGGTAACTTTTTATGATGATAACAATAATATTGTCGGACCGGTTCAAAAAATAGCCAAAGGCGATAGTGCGGTAGCACCCCTTCCCCCTGTAAAGAGCGGATATACATTTAAAGAATGGAAACCCAACACTTATACAAATGTACAGAAGGATTTGGATATTATAGCATATTATGAGAAGAACGAAAGCTCATCAGCATCCCCAGGGGCCTCAGGTTCCGGTACGTCGCCCACTCCAACGGCATCGGGAACGTCCAGTTCTTCCACCAATGAAGGCACCAAGTACACCGCTTCGGTTTCCGGCGGCAGCGGCAGCGGCAGTTATGCAGCCGGTACAGTGGTGACCATCAGTGCTTATGCAACCGGTGACGGAAAGGTGTTTGATAAATGGACCACAGCCTCCACGGGAGTAGGTTTCCTGGATGCAACCAGCGCCACTACGACCTTTACTATGCCGGCGGGAAATGTAACCATTACGGCAACCTATAAAACAGCCTTATCAGCCAGTACCGGTTCAGGTAATGCGGCAACCAGTTCCAGCGGAACCGGAGGAACCGGCGGAAGCAGCAACAATAATGGAACCACTGTGCAAATAACCAAGCCGGGAATTACCGACTCCGGTTTTGCCAGTGTCAATGGTTCTCTGGATAATTTTGTGGTTAAGATTACCGAGGATGCTGCTGCAACAACAGCAGCCGTAGAAGCATTGCAAAGGCAATACGGTGATATCAGCAAGATTCGTTATCTGCCTATGGATATTAGCTTATATGATTCTACCGGCACTACCAAGATTACCGATACGGCCGGCATTACGGTAGATATTACCATACCGCTGCCCAATGATCTGGTTTCCTATGCCGGAAATAACAAGGCGGCCTCGACTGCCGGCGGAGTATTGGAAAACTTAAATTCCAAATTTACCACCATAGACGGTGTGCCTTACATTAATTTTACGGCAACGCATTTTTCACCGTATGTGATTTATGTGGACACCGAGAATCTGACGGAAGGGATGATTGATGCAACCCCCAAGACCGGTGATTTCCTGCATCCGAAGTGGTTTCTGGTAATCGGTCTGGCAAGTATGTCGATGCTGTTGTTTTTAAAAAGAGATAAATCGTCTACCATAAAACCGGCATAAGATTCTGCGAGTATTCACAGGAGGTCCCAAAAGGAGAGGCGATGAATAAATTCAGGAGAAACACATGAATTTAAGAAAGATACGAAGAACATTGAGTGCACTGCTGTTGCTGACGGCAATAGCAGTGACACAAATACCTGTATCAGATGTAATGGCACAGGCTGTTGCATCTGATT
>JAVBUF010000042.1:0-89583 GCA_031555615.1 Lachnospiraceae bacterium
CCTTGATGGATCAGGATGCTTCCTGTAAGCGCACGGATCTTCAGGAAAACATCGTGAAGCTTTATGAAACAGATGAAAAGCTGTATGCCCTTCCGATTTCTTACGATATTATGACAATATTAGGCAAGTCATCTATGCTGGGCAGCCGGAAGGCGTGGACATTAGATGAAATGATTGCTTTTGCTGATGAATGTCCCGGGGATAGAGAAATATTTGCGGACGGTTCCAAATCAGGTGCGTTGAGTATCTGCACAAGAGCAAACTGGGATCAGCTGGTTGACTGGACCAGTGATGAAAATGCTTTTAACAAGGAGCTGTTCATTAAGATGCTGCAGTTTGCCAACCGGTTCACAGCGGATGAACAATATACCTATGACGATAATTTGCCCCAAAGAATTCAGGAGGATAAGATGCAGCTTATGGAGACGAATGTTTCCGGTTTTTCTATAAGTCAATTATTCAATGCGATGTTTGGGGAGCCGGTTTCTTTTATTGGCTATCCCACCGAAAACGGCAGCGGCGCGTTGGTATATTCCACGTCAACCATAGCCATCAGTGCGAAATGTAATGCACAGGCCGCAGCATGGGAATTCATCAGCAGTATGCTGTCCGAGGAATTTCAGTCCCAATCGACTCTTTACAACTTTCCTATCCGCAAAAGTGGTCTGGAAAAGAAAATAGAGCGGGAGTCGGAAGTAACGTATTATACTGATGAGAATGGAAATCAAAAGGAACAATCAAAAGGGATGTCCGGGATGGGTGACTTTACGCTAGAGACATATGCTGCTAAAGAAGAGGAGGTGCAGGCAGTTCGCCAGTTGATTGAAAGTGCGGATAAGCTGCGAACCAGCGATGACCAGATCAGCAGTATTATCACGGAAGAAGCCCAGGCCTTCTTTAGCGGCGGAAAAACAGCCCAGGAAGCGGCGGATATTGTCGAAAACCGGATTAAAACTTATGTAAATGAGATGAAATAATTGTAAATCAGAGGTGCATAAAATGGATATTAAGTTATTTGATTCAGAACTTCGTATTATGGAGATTCTTTGGGAAAAAGGTGAGCTGTCAGCTAAGGAAATCGCCGTAATCCTGGGTCAACAGGTAGGATGGAGCAAAACCACTACCTACACAGTGATCAAAAAATGTCTTGATAAAGGTGCCGTAGAAAGGACGGAGCCCGGCTTTATCTGCCGGGCCCGGGTCACCAGAGATGAGGCAAGAGAAGCGGAAACCAATGAATTAATTAATAAAATGTATGGTGGTGCGCCGGACCGGCTGATTGCTTCCCTCTTAGGCAGGAAGCAGCTTTCGGCTGCAGATATTGATAAGCTGAAAAAATTGGTTGAGGAAATGGAATAAGGAGGACACATGGGATTTTTAAAGGCAAGTCTTTCAGGGGCAGTGCTGATTGGTCTGATTATGTTGATCCGTGCCCTTTTTATACATAAAATTCCGAAAAAAATGATGGTTTGCTTCTGGGGACTGGCAATTTGCCGTCTGCTGATACCTTTTTCTTTGCCGGCTCCGGCCATTTACCAGACCGTCACCGGGCTCATCGGAATAAAAGTGCAAAATATCCTGGCCTGGCTTGGTTCCCTGGAAAATATGGCTGTTCCATTATCTCCATACGTCAGCGTATCGGTTACCGCAGCCGGGCAAAATGGGGGAGGGGCGGATATTTTGGGTGCTACGCTGCAGACGGCAGGGATTTCGGTATGGATAATCGTCAGTGCCGGATTTTTTCTCTTTTTCACCGGGAATCATTCGAAATGGTGCCGGAAATATCGCCAGGCCCTGCCCATCCGGAATTTGTTTATCGATGAGTGGATAGCAGCCCATGACAGCAGAAAAAGAATCAGGATCAGACAATCCGACCGGATCATGTCCCCTTTGGCTTACGGCTTATGGAAGCCGGTGATTTTACTGCCCAAGTGGATGGAACTGGGGGAAAGCGGACAGTTATCCTATGTTCTGACCCATGAAATGATACATATCAAAAGTGGCGATTTGTGGAAGAAATGGCTGATGGTGGTGACCCTGTGTATTCATTGGTTCAATCCTCTGGTGTGGGTGATGTTCCTGCTTTTTAACCGGGATCTGGAATTAAGCTGTGATGAGGCAGTAGTAGCAATACACGGGCCGGAAGCCAAGGCCGAATATGCCTATACTTTGATTGGGATGGAAGCGGAGCGGATGACCTTTTCACCCCTATTCGCCGGTTTTGCTAAAAATGTCTTTGAACAACGGATTAAAACCATTATGAGTTACCGGAAATATTCGGTGGTTTCGGTGGTCCTTTCGGTTATTTTATTTGTCGTCATAGTGACCTTATTCGGCTTTGAAGGAAGAAATCCCCGGCCGGTATGGGATGGGGATGAACAGCCCGGATTCACGATTATAACGCAGTCCGAGGATGTGACAACATATGAAATCTATGCCCATATGGATGGAAAACAGCTGAATTTTTCCTGTACCAGTGATGACAAAGCGGTCGATGTTGCAAGGGAAGCCAGGCTGCTTCAGGAGCAATGTGATATTTATTCGCAGTTAGGGATTTATGTAGATGAAGGTACCGGTTGGTTATGCTTTAAAGGGTATACCATTGGAAGCCTGACAGACCGGCAGGAAGGCCGGGGAATCGGCATTGCTCAGGGCGGGCTGCCGGGAGCGGTTGACTTGAATGTGGTATATCAGGAAGACACCCTGGTCGGGTTTGAAATAAGTGATGGGGCGTATTCTGACTATTAGCAAATGGCAGAGAGGAACGGGTGAATAATGAAAAGAGCAATAGCAGTTGTGCCGATTCTTATGATATGTCTGCAAATGGCGGCTTGCGATACCGGAAAAAGTGGTAGTGGCAGTCTTGCTTACATAGCGGAGGAGAGCATTACCTTTCCGGCAGCGGAAGCAGTTATGGCGGAGACGGTATATGACAATACTTTAATTTATTGTGCCGCTGATATGGGCGGAGAAGCAGCCGGAAGCCTGTCGATATATCAACGGGATATGACAGATAAGACAGCGGAACCGGTTAAGATTCCCTATCAGTCGGAACCGGGGGAAGCAGTTCAGGCCATGGCGGCGGCTGGCAATGGAACCCTGCACATGGTTTCTGTGAAATATGATGAGGAAACGGAAAATACGGCTGTCAGCCAAGCTTTTTGGAAGCAGTTAGATAGGGAAGGACAGACGGTCGCATCTTATGATATCACCCAGTATTTCCGGCAGCAGGAATATGCCTATGCTTCAGGTATGATAATCGATGCCAGCGAAAATGTATATATTAGTATCGGCAGCGATATTTATGGATGGAATAAAAATGGCGGCTTTCTTTTTCAGACCGCCGGTTCCGGATATATCTCTCAGCTATGTTACGGTAAGAACGGAAGGGTTTATGCCATCCTGTCCGGCGGTCATGGTCTGGAGCTGGCGGAGGTCGATCCACAGATCCGAGGCCTGGGAGTGGGGCAGGATATATCCCGGCTGGGCAGCTGGACAAAGGCGGCGCCGGGGATTGATGGAGATATTTTGTTTGCCTGTGAGGGCGGAGTTTTTGAGTATGACAGTCAGAAAAAGGAGTTTACAGAAAAGCTTAACTGGCTGTCCCTGGATATGGCAGCCGATTATATGGGAAGCTTATTGCCTTTGGCGGATGGCCGGATACTGTGGCTAAGCAAAGATTATCAGAGCGAGATCAGAAAAACAGAACTGATGGTAATTCGGGAAATGACGGCAGCGGAACAGGAGCAGGCAGAAAAAGAGGTTTTGACTCTCGGCGGAGTAATGTATATTAATGCAACGATCAGGAAAACAGTCAGTGATTTTAACAAGTCCAACGAGGATTACCGGATCGAAATCAGGGAGTACGGTACGGAGCAATATTCCGATGAGGGAATTGCCCAGTTAAATGCAGATATCATCAGTGGAAAAGGTCCGGATATATTGATCTTACCGCACCGCTTTTCTCTGGATATTTATGCCGATAAAGGGGTGCTGGAAGATTTATATCCTTATATGGAAAAGGATCCATCTACCAGGCCGAAGGACTTTCAGGAAAATATCATCAAAGCCTATGAGCGGGAAGGAAAGCTGTATGGAATTCCGATTTTCTATTTCCTTTCTACGGTAACCGGCAAGGAATCTGATGTGGGAGACCGCAGCTCATGGAATCTGGATGAACTGATTTCATTTGCCGACAGCTGTCCGGCCGGCTGTGAGATCTTTGATGATGCCTCCAAAACCGGTGTTTTACAGCTTTGTTTGAAAGCAAATGTGGATCAGATGGTTGATTGGACAGCGGAGGGAAGCGGTTTCAACCGGGAATTGTTCATTAAGATGCTGCAGTTTGCCAACCGTTTTACCGATGATGATAAATATACTTATGATGAGGATTTTATGAAACGGATCGAAGCGGATCAGCTTTTGCTTTGGAATCACGATATTTCCAGCGCATCTCTGATCCAGCTTTATCGGGCAATGTTCGGGGAGCAGATTACTTACGCGGGATATCCTTCGGAAGAAGGCAGCGGAACCCTAATTTTTTCCACGGCGGGGATGGCCATCAGCAGTAAGTGCGCCAATAAAGAAATTGCCTGGGAATTCATCAGCAGTTTACTGTCGGAAGAGGTGCAGGCGGATTCATCCCTGAGAGGATTTCCCATTCGCAAAAGCGGTCTGGCCAAGCAGATGGAAAGAGTCATGGAAGCTACCTATTATACCGATTCCAAAGGAAATAAAAAAGAGCAGTCCCAAGGCCTGGTGGGATCAGGTGACTTTGTCATTGACATGTATGCGGCCACCCCGGAGGATGTGGAAGCAGTCATGAAGATCATTGAATCGGCTACCAAATTACGCAGTTTTGATGATCAGATCAGTAAGATCATTGCTGAAGAATCGGGATTGTTTTTCAGCGGCAGTAAAACAGCGGAAGAGGCAGCCGATGTGGTGGAGAACCGGATTGGTATTTATGTGAAGGAAATGAAATAAATTATTGTTAGGTTTCGGTGTCTGATTAGATCACCCGGGGAGTCCACCGTGAGCAATCCCACACATCAGTAGCCAGTCCGTCATAGAATTCCGGTTCATGGCAAACCATCAGAATACTGCCCTTGTATGCGGAAAGTGCCCGCCGCAATTCGGCTTTGGCATCTACGTCCAGGTGATTGGTAGGCTCATCCAGCAGTAAAATATTGGTTTCCCGGTTAATCAGCTTGCAAAGCCGGACCTTGGCCTGCTCGCCGCCGCTTAAGACCTTCACCTTGCTTTCGATATGTTTGGTGGTGAGACCGCATTTGGCCAGGGCAGAACGGACTTCATATTGGGTAAAGCCGGGAAATTCCTGCCAGATTTCTTCGATACAGGTGGTGTTGATGTCCTGGCTCATTTCCTGCTCGAAATAACCGATATGAAGATAATCCCCCTGTTCCACCGAACCGCCCAGAGGCGGAATCAGACCCAGTATACTTTTTAGCAGGGTGGTTTTACCGATGCCGTTGGCGCCGGTGAGAACAATCTTTTGTCCCCGTTCCATTTCCAGATTTAAGGGCGAAGAGAGGGGTTCGTCATAGCCGATGATCAAATCCCCGGTTTGGAAGATATAGCGTCCCGGAGTACGGGCTTCCTTAAAATAAAATTCCGGCTTGGGTTTTTCATGAGCCAGTTCGATGACATCCATCTTGTCCAGCTTTTTCTGCCGGGACATGGCCATATTACGGGTGGCCACACGGGCTTTATTTCGCGCTACGAAATCCTTTAAATCCGCAATTTCTTTTTGCTGCTTATTATAAGCGGCCTCAAGCTGAGATTTTTTCATGGCATAAACTTCCTGAAATTTATCATAATCCCCAACGTAGCGGTTGAGTTCCTGATTATCCATATGATAAATCAGATTGATCACACTGTTTAAGAAAGGAATATCATGAGAAATCAGGATAAAAGCATTTTCATATTCATTCAGATAGCGTTTCAGCCATTCGATATGTTCCGCATCCAGATAGTTGGTGGGCTCATCCAGCAGCAGGATATCGGGTTTTTCCAGCAGCAGCTTGGCCAGCAATACTTTGGTGCGCTGCCCGCCGCTTAAGTCGGTTACATCCCGGTCCAGTCCCAGATCCAATAGACCCAAAGCTCTTGCCACTTCCTCCACCTTAGAATCAATCATATAAAAATCATGTAAAGTCAAAAGATCCTGGATGGTTCCCAGCTCTTCCATCATATCCTCTAATTCTTCCGGAGAGGCTTCCCCCATTTGGTCACAAAGTTCATTCATGCGGGTTTCCCACTGGAAAAGGAAATCAAAAGCTGAAGAAAGGACAGTGCGCACGCTCATACCCTTTTCCAAAGCAGTGTGCTGGTCAAGGTAACCGACACGGACATTTTTGGCCCATTCTACTTTACCTTCATCAGGCATCAGTTTATCGGTAATGATATTCATGAAGGTGGATTTACCTTCACCATTGGCTCCGATCAGGCCGATATGTTCACCCTTCAGCAGGCGAAAGGATACATCATTAAAGATGGCCCGGTCCCCAAAGCCGTGGGTCAGATGTTCAACGTTTAATATGCTCATAATAACTCCTTTATCAATGTATACAAAATTCTTCCTCATATTATCATACAAAACAGGTAACATGCAACGAAATAAAAAGATCAATATACTAAAAATGTAAAAATTTAGTATACTAAGTATTGACAGCAAAAAAAAAGTAGAGTATATTAAAATAGTAATGATTACTGTTATTAACAAGGAGGAAATAATACATGAACATGAATACATTTAGACATCTTTCTTATGGGGTGTATGTCATCAGCACATGGGACAATGGCAGACCGACAGGCTGCACTGCCAACAGTGCCATGCAGATTACATCGTCACCGGCAACTATTGCAATCAGTATTAACCACGACAATTACACCAACCAGTGTATTGCCGAAAACGGAAGATTTGCAATCTCTATACTATCTGAAGAGTCAGATCCGGGTATTATCGGAAACTTTGGTTTTCAGTCGGGAAGAGATGTAAATAAATTTGAAAAGACCGAGTACCAGATTGCCGATGAGATGCCGGTGGTTAATGATGCCTGTGGTTACATCGTGTGTAATGTGATTGATAAGATGGAAACAGCAACCCATACGGTTTTTCTGGGGGAAGTAATGGGTGCGGAAGTACTCAAGGGCGGTGACGCCATGACCTATGCTTATTATCATAAGGTAGTCAAGGGGAAGAGCCCCAAGGCAGCCCCCACGTACATTCCCGAAGAGCCGGAAGAATCTAAGAAGGCAGCAAAAAAGCATGTTTGTCAGGTATGCGGCTATGTCTATGAAGGTGAGAATGTGCCCGAAGATTATAAATGCCCTATTTGCGGGGTGGGACCGGACCGTTTCAAGGAGCAGTAAAAGTAACTATTTTATAATGCAGGAGGAAGAAGAGATGGATTTAAAAGGAAGCAGAACAGAAGCAAATTTAATGTCAGCATTTGCAGGTGAGTCAATGGCCAGGAATAAATATTCCTATTTTGCCTCGAAAGCTAAAAAAGATGGCTTCGTACAGATTGCCAATATTTTTGAAGAAACCGCCAATAACGAAAAAGAACATGCCAAGATGTGGTTCAAGCTGCTGAATGGCATCGGCAGTACCGCCGAAAATCTGGAAGAAGCTGCCAAAGGCGAAAATTATGAGTGGACGGATATGTATGCTAATTTTGCCAAGGAAGCCAGGGAAGAAGGCTTTGATGCAATCGCTGAGTTATTTGAAGGAGTGGCGGCGATTGAGAAGGAGCATGAGGAAAGATACCGTAAGCTCCTGGAAAGCGTAAAAGGTGATGTGGTATTTTCCAAGGATGGTGATGCAATCTGGCAATGTTTGAATTGCGGTCACATTCATGTAGGAAAAAAGGCACCCGAAGTTTGCCCCGTATGTGCTCATCCCCAGGCATATTTTGCAGTAAAAGCAGAAAATTATTAATTAAAAAAAGTGCGGAGTTAGGATTTGAGTCCTCACTCCGCATTTTTGCTTAGATTAGAATTGTGATAGCGTTTATCCATGGTAACATCCTCCAGAAACCAATCTAAAGGCTGGAAAGCTTCGGCGGCTGCCAAGTCGGGGAATTCAACCTCGGCGATAATAAGAGGCGCAAAAGGAGGATCAAAAACATCCAGTTCCACGATTAGACTGGACTGGTCAATGGGGATGAGATATCTTTTTTTGGAAATGATATTACCGTCGGCTTTTTCCCGCAGGTGAAAATAGGACTGTTCGTTAAGAGGAAGATTATATTCTTCCCTGGCCAGCAGTCCTTTTCCTTTATAAGTCAAATAATAAGAAGAATCTTCTTTACGAATTCTGACAACCGGGTCAGTATTTAAATAGGCCTGCTCGATAACATGGTATTGATAAGTATCTAAGTTAGGTGGGAGTTGTTTGACAGTGTATTTTTTTTCGATTTCCATAACAATTTCCTTTCCTCGAAAGATAAGTATAGTATAGCATGAAAGACCAAAAAGATGCTACCAAAGAGTGGGCAGATATGTTAGAATAATAGTGAAAATTGTGAAGAAAGGTGGAATTTAAATGGAAAAAGCAGGAGTATTTTTTGGAACCGGTTATGAAGAAATCGAGGCCTTGGCGGTAGTTGATCTGCTGCGGAGAGTGGAGATTGAAACCGATATGATTTCGATTACAGACGCCAGAGAAGTTGAAAGTGCCCATGGAATTTGGGTGAAAATGGACAAAACATTGAATGAAGTAGATTTTGAGCAGTTAGACATCATTATTCTGCCCGGAGGCGGCACCGGAACGGAAAATTTGGAGGCCAGTCCTCAATTAATGCGGCAGTTGGATGGATTTTATGAAAAGGGAAAATGCATCGCGGCCATTTGTGCGGCTCCCAGTATTTTGGGCCACAGAGGTATGCTGAAGGGGCGTCGGGCATGTTCCTATCCGACTTTTGAAGACCACCTGGAAGGCGCAGAGGTGGTACAGGAGGCAGCAGTTCAGGACGGACATATTATCACCGGACGGGGAATGGGCTGTGCCATAGACTTTGGCCTGGCAATTGTAAAACACTTTAAGGGTCAGGAAGAAGCAGACAAGCTGGCAGAAAAAATTGTTTTTAAGTTGTGACGATTTTGTGAGGTGGACAGATGAATATATTATTCTTTCTTACCCCCAAGAAGGAAGTTGCATATCTTAATGATAAGGATTCCCTTCGGCAGGCGTTGGAAAAAATGGAAAACCATCGGTATGCGGCAATTCCCATTATTAATAAGAAAACCGGGAAATACATAGGGACATTGACAGAAGGTGATTTGCTGTGGTATTTGAAAAAATGTAATCTTCCTTCCTTAAAGGATGCAGAAGATATCTCTGTAATGGAGATAGAGCGCAGACGGGATAATGCGCCGGTGAGTGCAGATGCCAAGATGGAGGATTTGATCAATCTGGCCATGAGCCAGAATTTTGTGCCCGTGATTGACAGCGGCAAATGCTTTATCGGTTTGGTAACCAGAAAAGACATTATTCAATATTTAGTGGAAAGCAGAAAAAAATAGAAGAATTTACCATAAATAATTTTTGCACCAACGTTTATACTATGAACAAGATCAGTGATGGAAACGCGCTTAAATTGAAACAGACATCTGCTTCAAGATAAGTGAATTGACAAAGCTTATCTTGAAGAATAGATGATTGTATTTTGGACAATCAAAAATAATAACGGAGGTGAAATGAAATGGCAAGTAGATCTAATAGAGTAGAAGTTCCTGAAGCTAAGGACGCTATGAACCGTTTTAAAACAGAGGTTGCTTCTGAACTTGGTGTAAACCTGAAGGCTGGTTACAATGGTGACTTAACTTCTAAAGAAGCTGGTTCTATCGGCGGCGAGATGGTTCGTAGAATGATCAAAAAGCAAGAAGAATCTATGAAATAACAAGTTTTAAAAGAATGGGGTGCTGCAGAATGCAGCACCCCATTTTTATCAGTAATGTTTTTATTAATTTTCATTTTTTAAATATTTTTTAAGCGGCAGCCAGATGAGATAAGCCAGCAAACTGCCCAACAATCCTGTGACTAACTGGGTCAATGAAAAAGTAATTTTGGCGGTTTCCAGTACCTTGGGTAAGGCTTCCGGCTTAGGCAAGTGGGAAGCGATGTCGTTGCCAAAGAGGGGCAGCAGCACCCATACCACGACGATGCCCAAAAAGGCGGCTTTTAAAATGGACGCGGCACACAATCCCAGGGGCAGGCGGTTTTTAAAAGTTATTTTATTTTGAAAGTACCATACAATCACTGCCAATACGGCATTGCCCAGCATAACCACGGGGAACATCAGCGGAATGGCGGCCATGATAGGAGAGCCGGTAAAAAAGAAAGCGGTAATCGGGGCCACCACACTAATCAGCAGTCCGCTGTACAGCCCCACGGCCAAAACGGCTAAAATAATGGTTGCATTTACTATTGGGCCGGTAACATAGACCGAAAGATTTTTAAAATATTGACTGATAATACAAATGGTAAGTAAGAGTGCGGTCTGCACAAGCTGCTTGGTTGTAATTTTCATAGATGCTCCTTCTGCCTTCTTTTAAGGCGGTTAAATTTTGGATTGCATTGCTTTGGCACTAATGCCCTTAATGCGGCCCAATTTACCGGAGAGAGCACTGATCTGATCAGGGGAGGCACTGATAATAACCGATATGATATTTACCGATTTTTCCCGATACGGGATACCGATGCGCCCGATAATACAGTCAGAGTATTCATGCAGTAAATCATTTACTTTCGCAGCAGCTTCAAACTCGGTGATGAAAATCCCGATAATGGCAACCTTTTCTTCTTCAACGGACATAGAATCACCTTTCCTTTGCAGTAATTATCAAAAAATAAAAAAAGACCTTACCGGGTCATTGCGGTAAGGCGGGGTTCTTAACGGCAGGATAACCTTGGTTTCAGAAAAATAGTATAAGTGGCTGCTGCAAAAACAGAAATCTCTCCTTTTGCAGGTACATTAATTATACTCCGGAAATACTATGTTGTAAATAGAATTAAGCGGCAAAAAACGCTGGTATTTTCGGATTTAATGTGATATAATCGTAAAATGACTGTGATTGTGCTTATTTTAAAATACAGAATGAAAAGGTACACAGGATATATCACAAGGAGGACATAATAAATGAGTTTACAGGTAGAAAAATTAGAAAAGAACATGGCGAAGCTGACGATTGAAGTTTCGGCAGAGCAATTGGAAAAGGCAATCGAAAAAGCTTATCAGAAAAATAAAAATAAGATGAGTGTGCCGGGATTCCGTAAGGGCAAAGTGCCGCGTCAGATGATAGAGAAAATGTATGGGAAAGAAGTCTTCTATGAAGATGCGGCCAATGAGTTGATTCCTGATGCTTATGATAAAGCAATGGACGAGTGTACGGAAGATATCGTATCTTCTCCGAAGATCGAAGTGACCCAGATCGAAGCCGGCAAGCCTTTTATCTTTACTGCTGAAGTTGCCTTGAAGCCTGAAGTGAAGCTTGGCAAGTACAAAGGCGTGAAAGTAGATAAGGCAGATAATAAAGTTACGGAAGAAGAGATCGAAGCCGCTATTAATAAGGAAAGAGAAAATAACGCAAGAAATATTGCAGTGGAAGACCGCCCCGTTAAAGACGGTGATATGACTGTTATTGATTTTGAAGGGTTTGTAGATGAAGTGGCTTTTGAAGGCGGAAAGGGTGAGGACTATCCTTTGACTATCGGTTCCGGTGCGTTTATTCCGGGATTTGAAGAGCAGTTGATCGGTGCGGAAATCGGTAAGGAAATGGAAGTAAACGTAACCTTCCCCGAAGAGTACCAGGCTGAAGAACTGGCCGGCAAAGCAGCTGTATTCAAATGCACGGTTAAGGAAATCAAAGAGAAAGAGCTTCCGGAATTGGATGATGAATTTGCCAGTGAAGTTTCTGAATTTGAGACTTTAGCTGAATATAAAGAAGACGTAGCGGCAAAACTTAGCAAGGATAAAGAAAAAGCAAGTAAGGAAGCCAAAGAGGATGCGGTTATCGAAGCTATTGTTGCCGATTCCGATATGGAGATCCCGGAGGCCATGCTGGAAACCCAGCAGCGTCAGATGGTGGATGAATTTGCACAGCGGATTCAGATGCAGGGTCTTAATATGGAGCAATACTTCCAGTTCACCGGAACCAACTATGCCCAGATGATTGAACAGGTTAAGCCCCAGGCTGAAAAACGGATTCAGTCCAGACTGGTTCTGGAAGCAGTTGTGGCAGCAGAAAAGATTGAAGCCAGTGAAGAAGATTACGAAGCGGAAGTGGTAAAAATGGCTGAAGCTTATAAGATGGAAGCTGATAAAGTGAAGGAAATGATGGGTGAGCAGGGCAAAAAGCAGGTAATGCAGGATCTTGCCATTCAGAAAGCAGTCGAATTCGTGGTGGAAAACGCCAAGGAAAAATAAGGAGGAATCGTAAATGAGTTTAGTACCTGTTGTTGTAGAACAAACCAGTAGGGGGGAGCGTTCTTACGATATCTATTCAAGACTTTTAAAGGATCGTATCATCTTTCTCGGGGAAGAAGTGAATGAGGTAACAGCAAGTCTGGTAGTAGCCCAGATGCTTTTTTTGGAAGCGGAAGATCCGGAAAAGGATATTGAGTTTTATATCAACAGTCCCGGCGGTTCCGTTACCGCAGGTATGGCGATTTATGATACTATGAACTATGTAAAATGTGATGTGGCAACTATTTGTACCGGTATGGCAGCAAGTATGGGAGCATTTTTGCTGGCTGGCGGAACCAAGGGTAAGAGAATGGCTCTGCCCAATGCCGAGATCATGATTCATCAGCCTTTGGGCGGTGCCCAGGGTCAGGCAACGGAGATAGAAATTGCCGCCAAGCATATTTTATATACCAAACAGAAATTGAACCGGATTTTAGCTGAAAATACCGGGAAAGATTACGAAGTAATCGCTGCTGATACCGAGAGAGATAATTGGAAAAGTGCGGCAGAAGCAGTAGAATATGGCTTGATCGATAAGATTGTTGTAAGCCGTAAAGAGCGCTGAGAAGTGTAAGTG
This sequence comes from Lachnospiraceae bacterium, assembly GCA_031555615.1. Lineage (GTDB taxonomy): Bacteria > Bacillota > Clostridia > Lachnospirales > Lachnospiraceae > UBA935. The sequence continues at coordinate 13,069 of JAVBUF010000042.1, forward strand.
CGGAGGAAGGTTAATCAGATAATGAAGAATTCAGACAATATAAGATGTTCTTTTTGCAATAAGACCCAGGATCAGGTACGTAAGCTGATAGCCGGTCCGGCAGGAGTCTATATTTGCGATGAATGTGTGGAAATCTGCGCGGACATTGTGGAAGAAGAATATGATGACATGGAAGAAACAATCACCGGTGATTTAGACATTAATCTTTTGAAACCGGTGGAAATTAAAGAATTTCTGGACGAGTATGTAATCGGTCAGGAAGAAGCCAAAAAGGTTCTGGCAGTATCCGTTTACAATCATTATAAGCGGGTCACAGCACCAAGAGATAAAGATGATATAGAATTGCAGAAAAGTAATATTATCATGGTGGGTCCCACAGGGTCCGGTAAAACCTATCTGGCCCAGACACTGGCGAAGATTATCAATGTTCCTTTTGCCATCGCCGATGCCACCACATTAACCGAAGCCGGTTACGTCGGCGAGGATGTGGAAAATATTCTTTTAAAGCTGATTCAATCCGCAGATTATGATGTTGAAAGAACCCAGTTGGGTATAATCTATATCGATGAAATTGATAAGATAACCAAAAAAAGTGAAAATGTATCGATAACCCGGGATGTTTCCGGCGAGGGTGTACAGCAGGCGCTGCTGAAGATCATCGAAGGAACAGTAGCCAGTGTTCCCCCTCAGGGCGGCAGAAAACATCCTCATCAGGAGTTGATTCAAATCGACACTTCCAATATTCTGTTTATTTGCGGCGGCGCATTTGACGGATTGGAAAAAATCGTGGAATCCCGCCTGAATAAGAATTCCATCGGCTTTAATGCCCAGGTGACTTCTAAAAACAGTATGGAAATGGGTGAGCTGTTAAGTGAGGTGATCCCCCAGGATCTGGTGAAGTTTGGTTTGATTCCCGAGTTCGTGGGACGTGTTCCGATTAATGTTTCCCTTCATGGTTTGGATCGGGATGCATTGGTTCGTATTTTAAGAGAACCCAAGAATGCATTGATCAAACAGTATAAGAAATTGTTTGATTTGGATGAGGTGAAATTGACTTTTGAACCGGATGCCATTGAAATGATTGCAGAACAGGCATTTGAAAGAAAAACCGGAGCCAGAGGATTGCGTTCCATTATGGAAAAAGCGATGATGGACGTGATGTACCGTATTCCCTCTGATGATACCATTTCCGAGTGTGTGATTACAAAGGGCGCAATTGAAGGTACAAGTGAGCCTCTGATTATACATCGTGAGGTTATGCGAAAAGCTAAGTAGATAAAACGTCGCCTTTTTGGGCGGCGTTTTTGTCTAAATACATTTGATTAATACCGCAGCGGCGGTTGGAGGTAAAGATGAAAGTAATAACTCCCAATTTGATTTTGCCGGCAGTGGCACTGCGTGGAATGAGTATTTTGCCGGGAACGATTATTCATTTTGATTTAAATAGGAAAAAATCTGTTTTAGCCGTAGAAAAAGCAATGGTAGAAGGGCAGCGGGTTTTTCTGGTGATGCAAAAAGATATGGATAATGTTGATCCGGGTTATGCAATGCTGCATTCGGCAGGAATAATCGCAGAAATCAAGCAGGTAACCAAGCTGCCTGGAAATATTATCAGGGTGCTGGTGGAAGGCGTATCCCGGGCGGTATTGTTTTCTATAAATGAAGAGAATGAGGAATATTTGGAAGCAAGGATTCAGGAAGTAGAGGAAGAGAAGAATCTGGATGAGGTGACTGAGGAGGCCATGCTGCGCTACAGTATGGATTTGGTGGAGCGGTATATTTCTTTTTCACCGCAGCTGAAAAATAATAATGCTGTAGGACGCTATGGGCATATCAAAAGACTTGGAACATTTATTGACCGGGTTAGCATGAACCTTCCCCTTGGAAATGAAAATAAACAAAGTCTGCTGGAAGCTTTTGGGGTGAAAGAACGTTATGAGATTTTTTCCGAAATTTTAATTAATGAAATCGAGGTACTGCAGGTCAAGGGTCAATTGGCTCAAAAAATCAAGGACAAGGTTGACAAAAATCAAAGAGACTATTTGCTGCGGGAGCAGATGCATGTAATTCGGGAAGAATTAGGGGATGATGATTCATTCTCGGATGTGGATCAGTTTACCCAGGCTCTGAATGCCTTACAGGCGGATCAGGAGGTAAAGGAAAAGATTCAAAAGGAAATCAAGCGTTTCAAGAGTCTTGCAGGAAGCAGTTCCGAAAGTGCTGTGGAGCGGGCATATCTGGAAACGGTCCTGGAACTTCCCTGGAACAAAGTCTCCAAAGATAATCGCAATCTGGATCGGGCAGAACGGATATTAAATCGTGATCATTATGGGTTAAAACAGGTAAAAGAACGAATTCTGGAATTTCTGGCAGTGCGGTGCCTGACTGTAGATGGGGAGAGTCCGATCCTTTGTCTGGTAGGTCCCCCCGGAACCGGGAAAACATCCATTGCCAAAAGTATAGCGGAAGCATTGGATCGGAAATATATTCGGATATGTCTGGGTGGTGTCCGTGATGAAGCGGAAATCCGTGGGCACCGGAAAACCTATGTGGGAGCAATGCCGGGGCGGATTGTAACAGGACTGCGGCAGGCCGGGGTTAGTAATCCGCTGATGCTGCTGGATGAAATCGATAAGGTCAGCAATGATTATAAGGGAGATACTTTTTCGGCATTGCTGGAAGTACTGGATGGAGAACAAAATGTGAAATTCAGGGATCATTATATTGAGATTCCCATTAATCTGTCACCGGTACTGTTTATTGCAACTGCCAATACCACTTCCACCATTCCACGCCCCTTATTGGACCGGATGGAAATCATCGAGGTAAACAGCTATACGGCAAATGAGAAGTTTCACATTGCCAAGGAGCATTTGCTGGCCAAGCAATTTGCCAAAAACGGAATAACCCGGGATATGCTAAGTATCAGCGATGGTGCTTTGAAAAATATGATTGCCGGTTATACCAAGGAAGCCGGGGTCCGTGAACTGGAAAGAAGTATCCGCAAAACATGCCGGAAGTCAGCCCGGGAAATTTTGAGGATGCGGCAGAACGGGACAGAAAAGAAGATCAAGATTGCAGCGGGAAATCTGGAGGAGTATTTAGGAAAACCCAAGTATACTCAAAATAAAGCCAATAAGACTAATGAGGTGGGAATTGTCAGAGGGCTGGCCTGGACCAGTGTGGGTGGTGACACATTAGAAATCGAAGTCAATGTGATGTCAGGAAAAGGGAAAATTGACTTAACTGGTCAGATGGGCGATGTAATGAAAGAGTCAGCCCGCACGGCATTGAGTTATGTTCGCTCCGTCAGCAGCCGCTATCAATTGCCCGAGGAATTGTTTCAAAAGAATGATTTTCATATACATATTCCCCAGGGGGCAGTACCGAAGGACGGCCCGTCAGCAGGAATTACCATGGCAACGGCATTGTTGTCAGCAGTAACCGGACTGCCTGTCAGAGCAGAAGTGGCGATGACCGGCGAAGTCACCCTACGGGGCAGGGTGCTGCCCATCGGTGGTCTGAAGGAAAAAATCCTGGCTGCCAAGATGGCTGGCATAAAAACCGTGCTGGTACCGGCAGAGAATAAAAAAGATATCCGGGAGATTGATGAGGAAATCAAAGAAGGTCTGAAAATTTGTTTTGTGGAAACCATGGAAGATGTGCTGCGGCATGCGTTAACAGAAAAGGATAAAAAATGATTGTAATTAAGAATGTAAACTTGGAAACAGTATGCGGAATTACCAGTGCATTACCGGAAAATAGCCATATGGAATTTGCTTTTGCGGGTAAAAGTAATGTGGGAAAATCTTCCTTGATCAACGGATTGATGAATCGCAAATCACTGGCCCGCACCAGTGCCCAGCCGGGTAAAACCCAGACCATCAATTTTTATAATATCAACGATGAAATGTACTTTGTGGATTTGCCGGGATATGGATATGCTAAGGCCAATCAGGAAATAAAGGCCAAGTGGGGTAAGATGATCGAACGCTATCTGCACCGGTCGACGCAGCTGAAAGCTGTTTTTTTGCTCATCGATATCCGGCATGAACCATCAGCCAATGACCGGCAGATGTATGACTGGATCTTGGCGCAGGGCTATAAACCGATTATTATTGCCACCAAATTGGATAAAATCAGTAGAAGTCAGATACAAAAGCATGTTAAAATGATAAAGGAAGGATTACAGGCGGAGAAAGATACCGTTCTGATTCCCTATTCGGCACAGACCAAACAGGGGCGGGACGAGATTTATGAACTGTTGGAGCACTTATTAGAAGAGGGTCGGTAATGAATATTTCGGGAAAACGCGTAGAGCTTTACTGTAAAGCAGTTGTAAACTTAATTATCTTTGGCATCGGGGTAGTGGCATTTATCTATTTTGTGCCCAGTGTGCTGGTGTTTTTTATGCCTTTTGTGGTGGGCGGTATTGTCGCCTGGATTTCCAATCCGTTAGTGCGCTTTTTTGAACGGAAATTGAAAATCCGGCGGAAGACCGGAACGGCAGTAGTGATCATCGCGGTAATCGGACTGGTTATTACGGTGGGCTATCTGCTGGGCGTCTGGATTACCGAACAAGCCATCGGGTTTCTGGAGGAATGGCCCAGAATGTGGGAAGGAATCCAAAGAGAATTTGCGGCTATCGGTGAGCGGCTGAATATTCTGATCAACTATCTGCCGGAAGATATTGAGAATGCAGTCCGGCAGTTCCAGGAAAACATAGGAGAAAACCTGGGAGAGATGGTTACCACTGTAAGCGTGCCGACATTCGAGGCAGTGGGACGTTTCGCCAAGAATCTGCCCTCCATTATTGTGGGAATCGTGATGTGCCTGCTGTCAGCGTATTTTTTTGTGGCAGAGCGGGACTATATCAGTACCGGATTACCGAAGTATATTCCCAAAAGCTTTATGAATAAATGGCGGCTGATCATGGACAGCTTTAAGCGTGCGGTTGGGGGATATTTTAAGGCCCAGCTTAAAATCGAGATTTGGGTATATCTGCTGATGGTCATCGGCTTTTTGATCCTGAAGGTAGATTATGCATTTTTAATTGCCTTGGGCATTGGTTTTTTGGATTTTTTACCGATTTTCGGTACCGGAACGGTATTGCTGCCATGGGCGGTAATCAAGTTTTTTAATGCCGATTATAAGATGTTTATCGGCATTCTGATTATTTGGGGAGTGGGACAGCTGGTGCGGCAGGTAATACAACCGAAAATTATGGGTGACACGATTGGGGTACCGCCGATTCAAACATTATTTTTACTTTATATCGGTTATAAGCTGGCCGGAGTAATGGGGATGATTTTGGCTCTGCCCATAGGAATTATTGTTGTAAATCTGTATCAGGCAGGGGTATTTGAGACCACCAAGAACAGTCTCAGGATTTTGTTTGACGGTGTCAACCGGTTTCGCCGGCTGGAGGAAACCGATTCGTCAAAGGAGGAATAGTTGCGTAATTTTAAGATTATACTGCAATATGAGGGAACCAGATACCAGGGCTGGCAAAAACAGGAAAGCACCGAAAATACTTTACAGGGACGCCTGGAAGCCCTGCTTGGAAAAATGTCTGGCAAAAAGGTAGAGGTACAGGGGTCAGGGCGTACTGACGCAGGAGTGCATGCGTTGGGGCAGGTGGCCAATTTTAAGCTGGAAACCCATCAGACCCCGGCGGAAATCATGGACTATATGAACAGGTATCTGCCGGAGGATGTGGCAGTGATTGCTATTGAGGAAGTCCCGGAGCGGTTTCACAGCCGGCTTCATGCCAAGGGGAAAACCTATCTTTACCGGGTAATGAACAGTCCTGTTCCCCATGTGTTTGAGCGCCGATATAGCTGGGAGGTGGCGGAATCTCTGGATGTGGAAGCGATGCGCAGGGCGGCTGCCTGTTTATGCGGTACTCATGACTTCAGCGCCTTTACCTCCCACAAAAAAAGTAAAAAATCAAATGTCAGAACAATTTATGAAATAAATATTATCGAAAAAGATGATGAGATTTTATTGCAGTTTTACGGAAATGGTTTTCTTTATCACATGGTACGCATTTTAGTGGGCACACTATTAGAGGTGGGAATGGGAAAAAGAAATCCGGAAGAAATGGAAAAGATCCTGAACTCCCACAAAAGAGAAAGTGCAGGCATGCTTGTACCGGCCAAAGGACTGATTTTGGTGGAGGTTCATTATTAGTGAAACAAAAAAAATTTATCAAGGCATTATTTTTTCTTTATCTGCTGGTGCTGATAAAGGTTATTATCTTTAAATACCCTTATGAACAATTGCGGGCGATTGTGGACAGCTGGACTAAGGAGGTGGTCTGGGAGGGCTTAAGTACAGCTAATTTTACATTGTTTAAGACGATAAAAATGTATATTCGTTATGCCGACAGACTGAATAGTTTTGAAAATCTGGTGGGCAATGTGGTGGCTTTCGTGCCTTTCGGGTTTTTGTTCCCATATGTGATCCGTTTCGGGAAAAATTTCTTTGTAATGCTCTTTCATGCATTCATCTTTGTGGTAGGGATTGAAGTGTTTCAGCTGTTCAGTGCCTTTGGCGCATTTGATGTAGATGACATTTTGCTGAATTGTCTGGGGGCGGTAATCGGTTGGTTTTGTTACTTTTTACTACAGCTGCCGGAGAAAATGGGAAATAGAGAGAAGAGCGCGGATTAGTACTTGTATCCTAATTTGAAATGATGTATAATGATTGTGAATAAATTGGAAGGAGTAATCTTATGCAGGTAGGTGCAGTAAGTTTTCAGCCGTATATCTATAATACCAATAGTGTCAGTTCGGCCAGCATGAATAAGGTGCAGGGAATTTCGGATGATTTGCTCTCCCAGAAAACAGATTATTCCGGACTGACTTCCGAAGCAGAGAACATTAACCCATTGCGTATGGGTGAAAGTGCTAATTTTGTTGATATTCTCAGTATGCAGATGCAGATCGGCCAGAACAATGCCAATCGGATTATGAAACCGGCAGAGTTGGGTTTTGATGCGGAAGCGATGAAGATAGGCGAAGAATCGGCAGGAAGCGGTATACAGGATGTAGCTTTTGATGATATGATGGAAGATTTTTCACTTGAAAATCAGAATCAGGGAACGGTTCAGTTCCCGGAAGAGTTTCATACACCGTATGAAAAGGATGTATCGGATTTGACCGGAGGGGTCAACATCCTTAATCTGGTTCAGGGCGTTTCAGAAGGAGCGGCCCAGATTGCTGAAGAGGGCAATCCGCCTCAGGCAGATGCTCAATCCGCAGATATGTTCAGCCGTTATCAGATGCGGCATGCGGCTGAGGCATATGCATTCAGCATGGCGATGTAGATATACTTTAAGAATTCATACTGGTGACTTCAACAAGAAGTCATCAGTATTTTTATAATAGGCTGCGGAGGCATGTGATTTTATAGAATTTAAAGACGAAAGGAAAGATAATGATGAAAGTTATTTTAAAAAATGAGGACATAAAGGCAGAAATTGATACTTTCGGCGGTGAATTGGTATCCCTGCAAGATGCAGGGAGCGGCAGAGAATACTTATGGAATGGGGATCCGGTATTTTGGAATCGCCGTTCTCCGATTTTGTTTCCTTTTGTGGGAAGCACGCGTAACAAAGAATTTACAGCCAAAGGGCAAACCTGTCAGATGACCCAGCATGGCTTTGCCAGAGATCAGGAATTTGTTTTAGTTGATCGATCAGATACAGAAGCATGGTTCAGTCTTTCTTCAAATACCGATACATTAAAGCTGTTTCCCTATGAATTTCGTCTGTTTCTGGGATACCGGCTGGAAGGAAGAGAACTGCGGGTATTGTGGCGAGTGGAAAATCCGGCTGAGGAAACATTGTATTTTTCTATCGGCGGGCATCCCGGTTTTTACTGTCCCATGACCGGTTATCAGCTTCAGTTTGATACCGCCAGTGAAGTCACATCAACCACCATCAGTGATATGGGTTTGGCAACTGATAAGAAAGTAACCTATCCTCTGCAGGACGGAAGAATGGATATAACAGAAGATCTGTTTGCCAAAGATGCTCTGGTAATAGAAGAAAATCAGGCTCATCAAGTTTCTTTATTAAAAAAAGGTGAGGAACCATATTTGACAGTAACTTTTGATGCGCCGCTGTTTGGTATCTGGGCACCCTATAAAAAGGACGTGCCGTTTATCTGCATTGAGCCTTGGTATGGCCGCTGTGACCATGAGGATTTTTCCGGAACCCTGGAGGAACGGGCATGGGGAAATAAATTAGAAGCAGGAGGTATATGGGGGGCTTCCTATACCATATACATAGCATGATATACAGCAAAACTAAAAGGAGAAAAAGTATGAAGGTTTTATTATTAAACGGCAGTCCCAATGAGAAAGGCTGCACTTATACAGCCCTGATTGAAGTGGCAGAAACGCTGGAACAGCAGGGTATTGAAACAGAAATTATGCAGACCGGCAAGGCTTTGGTGCGAGGCTGTACGGCTTGCGGCAGTTGTTATAATGGTTCGGGCCGATGTGTGTTTAACGATGATTGTGTAAATGTTTTTCTGGAAAAGATGGAAACAGCAGATGGACTGATTATTGGTTCGCCGGTTTATTTTGCGGCACCCAACGGAGCATTGCTGGCTTTGCTGGACAGAGCATTTTATGCCGGCAAGCAATTTGCTTATAAACCGGCAGCAGCAGTAACATCAGCAAGAAGGGCAGGGACAACAGCCACTTTGGAAGTTATCAATAAATATTTTACCCTTCGTCATATGCCGGTGGTAGCTTCCCAGTATTGGAACATGGTTCACGGCAGTAATCCGGACCAAGTACGCCAGGATTTGGAAGGAATGCAGATTATGCGGACATTGGGACGTAATATGGCGTGGCTGCTGAAATGCCTGGAAGCAGGAAAAAAAGCAGGTGTCTCACTGCCGGAACGGGAAGAACCGGCAAGAACGGATTTTATCACAAATTGACTGATTTGCTAACTGTGCGTTCGTACATTTATACTAGATATACCTATAGGAGCAACCGGATTTCTGTGCTGTTTTAATAGCTTTTCGAGTTGCCCCTATTTTTTTTTTGAAAAAAATTCGTTAATATAGTGTAGAGCAAGAAATAGCATCAGGAGAAAAGTCATGAGTATAAAATCCAGTTCAGAAATAAGCTTAATTGAATTAAGTGATTCCTATGTCCGGATCGAGGAAGACAGCTTACGGGCGTGGCTTTACCTGGCACCGCCGCCGGAGGGGAGCAGGCCTTATACGCGGGAGGAAATTGTATTTTTTTGGCAGGTAAAGGCGTTATGGCCGGATTTCTTGAGTCCAATATATCCGCAATTGCTAAAAAACGTGTTTATGAAAGGGAAATTTTGATTGCCCGGGGACTTGCACCGATGGAAGGCAAGGATGGATATTATGATTTTTTCTTTACAACGGAGATATCCCATAAGCCGGTTATCCGAGCAGACGGAACCGTAGATTATTCCAGTCTGTCCCAAATTTCCAATGTTCATGAGGGTGACAAGATTGCCTGTTATCATCCAGGCATCCCCAGTGTGGATGGATTTACGGTACGGGGTACCGAACTGAAGGCGCGGCAGATAAAAGAAAAGCCGCAATTGCGGGGAGCAGTAGTCCGTGATGAGAAGAATCCAAATATCTACTATGCGTCAAAAGAGGGCCGGATCGAGTTGGCTGATGGCAAGATTGATATTCAAAGGGTATTGGAAATACATGGTGATGTTGATCACATCCTGGGGAAGGTAGAATTTTTTGGCGATATTATTATTACCGGCAATGTGGAATCGGGAGTGGTGGTTCGGGCCGGCAGGAATATTGAGGTACGAGGTTCGGTGGAAGCCGCAACATTATACGCCGGTGGAAATGTTTGTCTGCATCGTGGAATACATGGGCAGCAGCGTGCCAAGATATCGGCACGCGGCAGTGTGACGGCGGGCTTTATTGAACATAGCATTATTAATGCCGGTGATGATATTATGGCAGATTATATTATCAGTTCGCGAATTTCCGCCGAAGGTCAGGTAATAGTGACCGGCAGGCGGGGAATGCTGGCAGGCGGCTATACCCATGCGGTACAGGGAATTGACGCCGTTACGGTGGGGAACGAAGCAGAGATCAGAACCATTATTCATGTGGGATGTGAGGCGGAAGCATATTATAAAGAGCTTTCGGTTCGCAAGCAGCTGACACAGGCCAGCATCGGTACCAATACTTCGGAACAGGAACTGCAGGAGCTGCGTGAGGAACTGGAAGATTTGCAGGAGTATATTGGGAAAGGAAGAAAGGCACAGATCAAGATTGATGGTAATATATATCGCGGGACGGTAGTGGGAATCATGCATTTGGAAATGCCCATTGAAAGAAATACCTGTTATATGAAATATGGCATACAGGGAAATATGATTGAGGGAAATGTAATCATCCATTAGCCCCATCCTGCTCTTGACTGAGGACCAATTGGTATTCCTTCGGTGACAGTCCGTATTCTTTTTTGAAGGCCCGGTAAAAACAGGAATAGTCATGAAATCCATATTGCTGATACAGATGCGTAATGGATTGAGAACCCGGCAAGGCATTTTTACAGGCTTCCAAACGCTTTTTAGTAATATATTGATGGAGGGATATTCCGGTCATATCTTTAAAGAGATGGGAAATGTAAAATTTGCTCACAAAAAACTCTCCGGCAATGTTATTTAGTGATAAATCCCCTGCTAAATGATCTTCGATGTAAGTGCAGATGTTACGATAGAGATTTTTATCCCAACCGGTGTTTTTTTGATGGTGCTGCTCATAAGCGGTACGGTTTAAGGATAACAGAATGGAATTCAGCTTCAGGAATATTTCCGTATCTTTTCCGAACCGGTTGTTCCGTGTTTCTTCGATGAGCTCAAACAGCATAGCCTGGAGGGCATTAAAAGTAAGGGGTTCGTTATGAAGGACATAATTCCCTGTTTTTAAAACCGATTGAATAAAGTAGGTGTAATCACCGGAAGCAGATTCCAGATAATGATAATAATCCTGACTGATCCATAAAACAAACCGGCGGTAGGGATTATCAGGATTCAAAGGCGTCAGGTAATGCGGGGTTTCCGGCGGCATCAGAAGAATATCACCGGGAAGCAGAGGATAAACCCGGTCTTTAATGACAATGGAAACCTCTCCTTCCAAAAAGAAATAGAATTCATAGTAATTATGGCTGTGTTCCTTAACGGGCAGAGCCTTTTTTTGATTGTAATAATATATTTCAAAATCTTTTGACAGCATGTATTGGCGTTTGCTGTATTCTGTTTCCAGATTTTTTTTCATTAAGGAATCCTTTCAAAAAGATATTTGCCTAAAATTATAGTGCATTTGAACAAGATTTGCAATAACAACAGCAAATACACCAATAGGATATTTTTACAAATGCGCTATAATGATTGTATTGAATACACAGAATTTGCCGCCGCAAAAGGGCAGACAGGAGCAGAATATGGAAATGACATTGAGATGGTACGGGAGTAAATACGATACCGTTACCTTAAAACAAATCAGGCAGATACCGGGCGTAAAGTCGGTTATCACAACACTTTTCGGCACAGTTGTGGGAGAAGCATGGGCGCTGGAGGACATTCTGGCCCTGAAAAAAGAAGTGGAGGATGCCGGACTTTCCATCGCGGGGATTGAAAGCGTCAACATCCATGAGGCGATCAAAGTGGGAAGCCCCGACAGAGAACAATATATTGATAACTACATCACCACTCTGGAACGATTGGGGCAGGCCGATATTCACCTGGTATGCTACAACTTTATGCCGGTTTTTGACTGGACCCGGACAGAGCTGGCCCGAGTCCGGCCGGATGGCTCCACGGTGCTTGCCTATACCCAGGAAGCGGTGGATAAGCTAGTGCCGGAAAAGATGTTTGAATCCATTTCCGGGGATATGAACGGGATGGTCATGCCGGGTTGGGAACCGGAACGGATGGCCCGGATTCAGGAATTGTTTGCCTTGTACAAAGAGGTGGATGAGGAACGGTTATTTGCCAATCTGCAATATTTTCTGGAGCGGATCATGCCCACCTGCGACAAATATAATATTCACATGGCCATTCATCCCGATGATCCGGCCTGGAGCGTTTTCGGACTGCCCCGAATCATTATCAATAAAGAAAATGTGCTGCGGATGATGAAGATGGTGGATAATCCCCACAATGGAGTGACCTTCTGTTCCGGTTCTTACGGTACCAACCTGAATAATGACCTGCCGGATATGATTCGTTCTCTGGAAGGCAGAATTCATTTTGCTCATGTCCGCAATCTCAAGTTTCATTCTCCGGATAATTTCGAGGAGGCGGCACATCTTTCCGCGGATGGTGATTTTGACATGTATGAGATTATGAAGGCCCTTTATGATATCGGGTTTGATGGGCCCATCCGTCCGGATCATGGCAGAATGATCTGGGAGGAGACGGCTATGCCGGGTTATGGGCTTTATGACCGGGCCTTGGGGGCAGCTTACTTAAATGGACTGTGGGAAGCAATTCAGAAAAGTAACCGTACAGAATAGTTTAATTTGATGGGAGAAAAGAGTGAAAAAATGCGTGCTGAAGCACGCGGACAGGAGCCAAGCATGAAATTAGATAATTGTGGATTGAAAGAAACCTCTTTCTGGGAAACAGCAGGGTATCAGCTTCCCAAGTTTGACCGAGAAAAGGTTTTGAATAAAACCAGGGAAGAGCCTAGGTGGATTCACTTCGGCGCCGGTAATATCTTCCGGGCATTTCAGGCCAATGTAGTTCAAAAACTGTTAAATAGCGGGGATATGGATACGGGTTTGATTGTTGCCGAAGGATATGATTACGAAATCGTTGAAAAGATGAACAGACCCCACGACGACCTTAGCATTTTGGTAACGCTGAAAGCCGATGGCAGTATTGAAAAAACAGTAGTAGGAAGTGTTGTGGAATCGCTTTGTCTGGATAGTGCCAATAAAGCGGATTATGAGCGCTTGAAAGGTATTTTCCGGAATCCGTCTCTGCAGATGGGGAGCTTTACCATTACTGAAAAAGGCTATAGCCTGGTTGACGGAAGAGGTCAGCTGCTGGAAAGTATCAAAAAGGATTTTGCCAATGGACCCGGCACACCGGAAAGCTATCTCGGTAAAGTAGTCGGTCTCTTATATGAGCGCTATTTATGCGGAGAAATGCCCATTGCCATGGTCAGCATGGATAATTGTTCTCATAACGGAACCAAGCTGTTTGAAGCAGTAAAGGCTTTTGCGGAAGAATGGTGTGGTAAAGAGCTTGCGGAAAAGGGATTTGAAGCATACATTAATAATCCTTCCAAAGTATCGTTTCCCTGGAGTATGATCGACAAAATTACTCCAAGACCGGATGGAAAAGTAAAAGATTTTCTAAAAAAGGATCAAATTGAAGGATTGGAGGAAATCGTTACGGCCAAAGGGACTTATGTTGCCCCCTTTGTCAATGCCGAGGAAAGCGAATATCTGGTAATCGAAGACTGTTTCCCCAACGGGAAACCGGATCTGGAAAAAGGCGGGATTATCTTTACCCAGCGGGAAACCGTGGATAAGGTGGAAAAAATGAAGGTTTGCACCTGTCTGAATCCTTTACATACGGCGCTGGCGATATTCGGCTGCCTGTTGGGTTATGACCTGATTTCGGAGGAAATGAAAAATCCGCTGCTGAAAAAAATGGTGGAGCGGATCGGTTATGAGGAAGGGCTTCCGGTGGTAGTAAATCCCGGAATTATTGACCCGAAAAAGTTTATTGATGAAGTCCTTGAGGTACGGATTCCCAATCCCTTTATGCCGGATACACCGCAGCGGATTGCCACCGATACTTCACAGAAACTGGCCATTCGCTTTGGCGAAACAATTAAGGCTTACGAAGAAAGGGCAGATTTACAGGCAAAAGATCTGGCAGTTATTCCGCTGGTGTTTGCCGGATGGCTGCGCTATCTGATGGCGACAGATGATGAGGGAAATGAATTTGTACTAAGTTCCGACCCTTTATTGGAAACTGTTTGTGCCTATGTAAACGAAATGAAGCTGGGGGAAAATCCGCAGGTGGAAGACGGCATAAAACCATTGCTGGAAAATAAGGTTATTTTTGGCGTGAACCTGTATGAAGTGGGGTTGGCCGGAAAAGTGGTTGCTTATTTTGAAGAAATGACAGCAGCTCCGGGAGCGGTTGAGAAGACGTTGAAAAAATATCTTGGATGAAAATCCAAGATATTTTTTTCGGCTATATTCATATTCCATTCACCTTCTTTACGTGGAAGAACACTCTTCGCTCCTCTAGTCCGTCTTCTATTACAGCATCTTGATGAATAATTGAACATTTTCATTAATTTTTGAAAAACACTTTTTTGCTGCCCATGTATAATGAACTTAGACTTAGTCTGAAAAGAGTTGGCGAGAAAGGAAATAGATCGTATGACAGTTAAAGCAGTACAGCAGTTTCAATTGCGGACGGTTATGGGTACGGAAAACAAAGCCCGGGAAACCATGAGGCTGATGAAGGAAGCAGGATATGACGGCATTGAGCTGAATGGCTTTATGATCAAAAAAATGCCTATTATTGTCCGCATCCTTACCCGTCTGGCCGGAATGCCCATGGGACGCAGCGGAAATCTGGATTGGAAAAAGCTCATGCAGGAATCAGGACTTAAGGTGGTTAGTGTTCATGAAGACCTGGGCAGTATCTTAAAGCGAACAGAGGAGATCATCGAGGAAGCCAGGAGCTTTCGGACCCGGTATATTGTGGTAACCGGAATGCATCACTTTGATTATTCGGATAAGCAGGCGGTGCTGGAGTTGATTGATCAGCTGAACCATGCCGGTAAAATGCTGGCGGACGCAGGTATTCATTTTCTTTATCATAACCACAACAGTGAATTCCGTAAGGTAGAGCCGGGAAAGACGGCTTATGATCTGATTCTGGAACAAACTGCCCCGGAGTATGTGAATTTTGAGTTCGATTCCTACTGGGCCGCCGAGGCGGGAGTGGATGCTCTGGCTTTGATGGAACGCCTGGGCAGCCGGATGAAGCTTTACCATATTAATGACCGGGGCAGCCGGGTGAGGGGGAAAACCGGCTCGATTTTAAAATCCGACAGCATGGAGCTGGGATATGGAAATATGAACCTTACAGCAATGGTCGAAACCGCCAAAAAATATGGGGTGGAAGCGGTGATTTTGGAAAGTCACCGCAACTGGGTTGAAAAATCGCCAGTGAAATCTTTTCAGGCCAGTGCAGAGTTTATGAGTAAATATGTTTAATTTTAAACGATTAAATCTTTAAATGGTTACGCCGGTATTCCGCCGGAGACTCTCCGGTTACTTTCTGGAAGGTATCCGAAAAATAGCTGCGGGAGCTGAAACAGAGTTCATTACAGATATCGATGATGCTCATATTGGTAGAACTCAGGAGCAGCTGGGCTTTCCTGATCCGTTCCTGTCTGATAAATTCACTGATGCTGCAGCCTTTTTCCTGCTTGAATTTTCGGGAAAAATAATATTCTGTGTAACCCGCCCGGGAGGCCAGAAACTGGATGGACAATACCTCGGTGATATGGGCAGTGATATAGTCACAACAGCTCCCCACGGACTTGGAAATATGGGCATTGGCTCGTACCTGTCCCACCCGGCGGACATAATCCTCTAAAACGGTTTCGCCCAGAACCGAGATTTCGGGAATGGATGCGGAATCCTCGACTCTTTGGGTATAGTAGTCCTGCATGGTATAGGAGACAGTAGGGGAAAGACCGCCTTCAATTGCGGCACGGGAACAAAGGGTCAGGAGAACAAGCATATTATTCTTGGCATTCCGCAGGGGGTTCCCGGAATCAAACTTTACCCCGGAGCTGATTGTACGTGACAGGTTAAAGGCTTCTTTATAGCCCGGATTCCCTTCCCGGATGTTCTGCAGAAAGATTTGTTCGGTTGCCCAGATGCCCCGATGCTCATCAGAGCCGGATGTGAGAACTTCGGTTTCAGCCGATTCGTCTGATGAAACAATATGCTGCAGCTGGTGGATAGCAATTTTCTCGCCGGTAATGCAGTAATGCAGCATAATGGCATACTGATAGAGCAGATTGGTGGGGATGATGGGAACCTCGTCCAACTTTTTAGAAACATTGAATCGTACCTGAACCGACAGGTCATGCCGGTCCAGGGATTCCTTAAGCTGCTCATAGGAGGTTCTGCCGGCAAAGGTGGGGCCCACAACATGAATATGGATCAGTTCATCTCCTTCCCATTCAAAATCGGCAACCCAAAGCAGATTCAGGAAGGTATCCAGAATAAACGGATAGTGTCCGGTCCGGGCATATTTTAAAAGCGGTGTGGACTGGCTTAATAAGAAGAAATGATTTCCATCTACAAATTCTTTGGGACAACTGGTATGAAGCAGTTTTAAATCGGGAGTATAGGTCCAGTAATAGACATTATGGCTGCAACTGATTAATTCTTGAAATAATTCCAAATTTTCCGTGAGGTTCATCATCGTCTCCTTTCCTTCAGGGTATATTTATTCCGCCAGATATGGTGCAATAATCGGAATGTCATCCGGATTCACACAGCGGATAGTTCCCTGCTGACAGTCATAAGGCTGTCCGGCAACAGTACAGAAAATAAACTGGCTTAAGGTTGAAGAAAGATTAAGCCGGTCTCCTTCTGTTGTCTCATAATAAACTTCGTCCTGACATTTCCGAACATCTATCAAAAAGTTTGCAATATCAATATTTGACTTTAAATGCATATTAATGACCTCCTCTTACGTTTTAATTTCTATAATAATTATAGTATATAATTTTAAAAATGATATTAAAATATTAGCGAAAATGTATAAAAAATAGTCAAGATGAAATTATAAACAAATTTTTAGACAAAAAAACAAATTTCTGGAAACAAAGAATGTAAATTATTTTTATAATTCAAAATAAGAGGTTATAAAGCAGAGAGGAGAATAGAAGATGTTTTCAAAGGATTTCATGATAGGCGCAGCCACCGCAGCGCATCAGGTGGAGGGCAACAACATCCATAGTGACTATTGGGTACAGGAACAGGTTCCACATTCCATGTTCAATGAACCGTCGTTGGATGCGGTGGATCACTACAACCGGTATGAGGAGGATATCCGCTTGATGGCAGAAGCCGGTTTAAATACGTACCGTTTTTCCATTGAGTGGGCCAGAATCCAGCCGGAACCGGATGCCTGGGATGAGGTGGAAGTGCAGCATTATCGTGATATGCTGGACTGCTGCCACCAAAATAATGTGAAACCGGTAGTTACCATGATGCATTTTTCCTCTCCCAAGTGGCTGATCATTCAGGGCGGTTGGGAGAATCCCGAAGTAGTGGAGAAGTTTGCTGCCTATTGTAAACGTCTGGCCGGCGAACTGGGTGATAAACTGGAATATGTCTGTACCATTAACGAGGCCAATATGCGTCTCCAGCTTGCCGCATTAATGAAAGAAATGATGCTGCGGATGGCCGGGCAGCAGGCGGATGCCGCCAAAGAAGCCGAGAATAAGAAAAAAGCGGCACAGGAAAGCGATGTCCAGGTTGGCATCAATATGAATAAGGAAAATATGATGCTTGGCATGATGGAGTCTGCGCAGGCATTCGGATTACAGGATCCCCGGGCAGTGCACACCTTTGTCTCCCAGTGTACACCGGAAGGTGACCTGTTGGTGATGAAAGCCCATGAGGCAGCAAGGGATGCAATGAAGGAAGTATGTCCGGATCTGAAAATCGGATTGACATTATCTTTGCATGATATGCAGTCTTATCCGGGCGGGGAAGCCTTTGCCGAAAAAGAGTGGGAGGAAGAATTCAGACATTATCTCCCTCATATCAAAGACGATGATTACCTTGGCGTGCAATGCTATACCAGAAAACGGTTCGATGAGAATGGTGGAGCTCAGGCGGAAGAAGGATGTCGGCGGACCCAGATGGGATATGAAGATTATCCGGTGGCGATTGCCAATGTGATCCGTAAGGTGGCGGAGGATTTCCACGGCGATTTGATTGTCACCGAAAATGGCATTGCAACTGCAGATGACAATCGGCGCTGCGAGTTTATCCGGGAAGCCACGGATGGGATTTTGGCCTGTATGGCTGATGGTATCCCGGTGAAGGGATATCTGTACTGGTCCTTGCTGGATAATTTTGAATGGCAGAAGGGCTATGGTATGACCTTTGGGCTGATTGCCGTAGATCGCAGCACGCAGACCAGACATCCCAAGGAGAGCCTGCGGGTACTTGGAAGTTTAATCGGACAGTAATAGTGAACTGATTCAAAATGGAGGAAAAGAAAATGGGAAAAAAAGCAAAAAATATACAGACTCAGGGGGAAATTGATGGCGTACAGTATCGTCGTGCAAAAACATGGCAGATTGCACTGGGGCAACTTAACAGCGGGGCGGCAATGTGCTTCTACATCTTGATTGGATATGCCAGTTACGTGGGCAATGTGGGTTATGGCGTGGCAACGGCACTGGTGGGCATGATTATTACCGGAACCCGTATTTTTGATGGAATTACTGATCCGCTGATTGCATTACTGATTGATAAGACCAATACACGGTTCGGAAAACTTCGCCTTTTTATGTTCGGGGGCTGGCTGATTGAAACCCTGGCAGTGTTTATGATGTTCAATTGGTTCAGTGGCAAAGGACATGGGGCAATCACTTTTATCCTGATTTATATGTTGTATATAATCGGCTATACAATTAATAATATGGCCGGACAGATCATCCCGCCTTTACTGACCAATGACCCGAAACAGAGACCGATGGTAGGAGTGTGGTCAACGATTTACAACTATATTATCCCCATGGCTGTTTCCATGGGAATTACAGTTGGGATTTTACCCAAATACGGCAATGAATTTACCGTTCCAATGTTGGCAGCGGCTTGTGTGTTTACCGTAACGATTTCCTTCGTACTGGAACTATTAGCCTGTATTGGCGTTACACCGGCAGATAAACCGGAGAATTTTATGGGGGTTAAGACCAAAAAGGATGATGAGAAGGTTAAGGTTAAGGATATGATTGCTATTCTGAAAACCAACCGGGCACTGCAGACTTATATTTTTGCAGCAACATCCGATAAGCTGGCAATGCAGACGGCAGGCCAGGCAATAGTCACGACCATGCTGTATGGAATTATTATCGGAAATATGCAGCTTTCAATAATTGTTACCATGGTTGCCATGCTGCCTTCCATTCTGTTTGCCATTTATGGGGCCCGTTATGCCGGAAGACATGGAAATAAAGAATCCATTATTGTGTGGACACGGGCATGTATAATCGGGACTGTCGTTATGGTGTTATTTTTTGTTCTGACTTCTTCCTGGAAAACAGCAGAGGTGCTCCCCCTGATGGTGATCTTCTTTATCCTGACCCTGGCCATCAACGGCTGTAAAATGTGCGTGACTACTGCGACCGGTGCGATGCTGGCCGATATCATTGATTATGAACTGGATCGTTCCGGTAAGTTTATGCCGGGAACAATGACCGGCGTTTATAGTTTTATCGATAAGCTGGTTTCCTCTCTTGGGGCAACCATTGCGGCCGGATGTGTGGCATTGATTGGATATACCGCCACGGTGCCGCAGCCGACGGATGAAAGAACAACCGGGGTTTTCTGGATGACCATGGCATTGAGCTATGGCTTGCCGATTCTGGGCTGGCTCTGTACTCTGGTTGCGTTAAGGTACAGTCCTCTGTCCAAAGAGAAGATGGTAGAGGTGCAGAGAAACATCCAGGATAAGAAAGCAGAGGCTTTAGCTGCAGAAAAATCGGTATAGTCAGGAGAGAAAAATAAAATGCGTAAAACAATTCTTTTGAATCAGGGCTGGCAGTTTGTAAAAACTGCCGCTGATGCCAATCTGGCAGTGCAGGCTGCGGGGGAGATGATAACTCTTCCTCATACCTGGAATGCTGTAGACGGACAGGACGGTGGAAATGATTATTACCGCGGAACCTGCTGGTATACCAGAAAACTGAATATAGCCGAAGAGACCGGATCACAAACCCTGACTCAAGTAAAGGAAGAAAAAGAAGTCTGGCTGGAATTCTGCGGTGCGGCCATGACCGCCAGAGTGTATCTGAATGGTCAGGAGCTGGCTTGCCATGAAGGCGGATATTCAACTTTCCGAGTCAATTTGACAGAATATCTGCAGGAGGAAAACCAGCTTGCGGTTTCCGTGGATAATGCAGACAATGACCGTGTTTATCCCCAGAAAGCAGATTTCACCTTTTATGGCGGACTGTATCGGGAAGTAAATCTGCTGGTGGTGCCGAAAGCCCATTTCGCGCTGGGATATGCCGGAGGACCGGGCATCAAGGTGACACCCAAGGTGATGGGAAGCAATGCGGCAGTGACAGCCGAAGCATGGGTGGAAGGCCCGGGGAAGAAGGTACGCTTTGCCGTTGGCGAACTGATACAGGAAGCTGAAGTGCGTAATGGACACGCAGAAGCTGTATTTACCATAGAGCAGGTGCATCTCTGGGATGGAATCGATGATCCCTACCTATACACGATCACTGCTGAAATCTGCGGAGATGACGGGAAAGAGGGAGACAGCATCACTGCCCGCTTTGGCTGCCGGACCATCAGGTTTGACCCTCAGGCAGGCTTCTATCTCAACGGACGCAATTACCCCCTGCGGGGTGTATCAAGACATCAGGACCGCCTTGGGGCGGGAAATACCCTGACCAAAGAAATGCAGGAAGAGGATCTGGCCATCATCCGGGAAATAGGCGCCAATACCATCCGTCTGGCCCATTATCAGCATAGTCAGTACTTTTATGACTTGTGTGATGCCAGCGGGATGATTCTCTGGGCAGAGATTCCCTACATCACCAAACATATGCCAAACGGCCGGGAGAATACCTTAAGCCAGATGGAGGAGCTGGTAGTGCAGAATTACAATCATCCCTCCATTGTCTGCTGGGGATTGTCCAATGAAATATCCGCAAGCGGCGGTGTAACGGAGGACCTGATGGAAAACCACCGGCTGCTGAATGACCTGTGCCACCGTCTGGATGCTACCCGTCCCACCACCATGGCCCATGTATTTATGCTGGAGACAGACAGTCCGCTGCTGGCAATACCGGATATCGCCAGTTATAACCTGTATTTTGGATGGTATCTGGGAGAACTTTCCCAGAATGACCGCTTTTTTGATGAATATCACCAGACCTATCCGGATCGCTGCATCGGATTCTCGGAGTATGGAGCTGATGCCAATCCGGCATTCCAGTCCTCCCATCCGGAGAAGGGGGATTATACCGAGACTTACCAGTGTGTTTATCATGAGCATATCCTAAACATGATTGAAGAGCGGCCGTATCTCTGGGCCACTCATGTCTGGAACATGTTTGATTTTGCCGCCGACGGCAGGGACGAGGGCGGAAAGAACGGTCAGAACCAGAAAGGGCTGGTTACCATGGACCGGAAGTTGAAAAAAGATGCTTTCTATCTCTATAAGGCACATTGGAGCAAAGAGGCATTTGTACATGTCTGCGGAAGGCGGTATATAGAACGGGCAGAGGATGTGACGGAAGTAACCGTTTACTCCAACCAGCCGGAAATCATGCTATATGTAGACGGAGAACTGATGGAGACTCAGGAAGGTAAGTATGTATTCCGTTTTCAGGTGCCCATCAGCGGTCAACATACCGTGAAAGCCCAGGCGGGAGAATGGGAGGATACCATTACCATTCGTAAGGCAGCGAAGCCCAATCCCGATTACCGATTTGGAACTTCCGGGGATATTACTAATTGGTTTGATAAAGAAGATTTTAAAGAGGGATATTTCTCCATTAAGGATACTCTGGCAGTATTGCAGAGCAATCCTCATACTGGTGCAATCGTTGGTGCAATGATGGCGCAGGCCTCCGCCGGCCGGGGAGATGTGGCAGAAAGCGTAAAGGATAACCCTAATCTGATGAAGATGATGGGAGCACAGACATTAGAGAGCCTGCTGAAACAGGCCGGCGATGTCATCGGCCCGAATCAGCTTAAAGCTTTAAATGATGCATTGCAGCAGATTGCCAAATAAGGAGGAAAGATGATGCAGGCAGTTCGATTACGGACGGAACAAATGAAAAATCCCATGGGAATCAGTATCGAGCACCCTCATTTATCATGGATTTGTCAGGATGGAATTACCCAGAGTGCTTATGAAATTTCGGCAGAGACAAACGGGAAAGAGGTCTGGAACAGCGGAATAGTGAAAACTAACCGGATGAATGCCAGGTTCCAGGGAAAAGTAGCGGGCAGACAGCGGATCGCCTGGAAGGTGCGCCTTTGGGACGAGAATGAAAAAGCAGGGGAATGGAGTACTCTGGCAGTCTTTGAGATGGGACTGCTGAAGCAGTCGGATTTTGTGGCAAAATGGATCAATCCGGAGCTGACGATCTCTCCCGTACCGCATAAACCGGCAGGATATCTGCGGAAATCCTTTTCTGCCGCGCTGACCGGAAAGGAGACCGGGAGACTGTATATCACCTGCCATGGATTATATGTGGCATATATGAACGGAAAACGGGTGGGGCAGGTGACGGAGCAGGATGAAAACGGAACTCGCACCACCACCATGGTACTCACTCCCGGAAACAGTAATTATGATCTGAATCTCCCCTACCAGACCATGGATGTCACAGGGCTGCTAAAGGACGGAGAAAATGAGCTGCTGGTGGTACTGGGAGACGGATGGTACCGAAGCTGCAGCGGAGTGGACGGAAAGCGGAATTTGTTTGGCGAGGATATTGCCCTGTACTGCCAGTTGGAAGTAGATGGCCAGGCAGTGTGCATAACCGATGAGAGCTGGCAGGCCAGTAATAACGGTCCGCTGCGGGAAACGGATATGCAGCAGGGGGAATACTATGATGCTGCCAGAGAAGAAATCACCGACTGGCATGAAGTAAAGGTGGAGAATTTTGGAACGGAGAAGCTGTCATGCCCCAATACTGTACCGATTCTGGAGCAGGAGTCTTTTCACGGGAAAATGATCAGGACACCCAATGGGGAAACGGTTATTGATTTCGGACAAAACATGGCAGGATATGTAGAGTTTACAGTTAATGCCCATAAAGGTGATAAGATTATCCTCTGGCACGGAGAGTGCCTTGATGAAAACGGGAACTTTACCAATGCTAATTTTCAACCCGGTGACCGGCATAAAGAAGGCGGAATCTGGCAGCGGATTACGTACATTTGTAAAGAAGGGGTGAATCATTTTAAGCCCAGCTTTACAATTATGGGATTCCAGTATGCCAAGGTGGAAACGGATATTTCACTGGAAAATGCCGAGTTTATTGCCCATGCTGTGTATTCCCAGATGGAGGAGGTGGGAAGCTTTACCTGCTCCAATGCCGATATCAATCAACTGGTGCATAACAGTATCTGGAGCCAGAAATCGAATTTCTGTGATGTGCCTACCGACTGTCCCACCAGAGAGCGGGCCGGCTGGACCGGAGATGCCGGTGTATTCGTAGATACGGGACTGTACCTGATGGACTGTTATCCGGTTCTGCGGAAGTGGCTTGGGGAATGCCGGATGATCCAGAAGAAGGATGGAAAGGTGTACAATATTGCTCCCCCTAATAACAAGGGCAGTATGTTTGCCGATATGCTCAGTGGTTCGGTGGGCTGGGGAGATGCCAGCATCATCGTGCCCTATAGCTTATACAGACGGTATGGAGATATGGCCATTCTGGAAGAAAACTATGAGATGATGAAAGGGTGGTACGCTTTTCTGGAAGCCCGGGCAGGAAAGTCCAATATCAAAAATCTTTTAAAAAAGAATCCACTAAAAAAATATCTGATTGACAGTGGAATCGATTATGGTGAATGGTGTGAGCCCGATGTAGATGCCAGGAAAACCATGGGAAAGGGAACCAAAAGCGTAGCAACAGCTTATCTGTCCTATTCCGGGCGGCTGCTGGGGGAGATTGCCGAACTGCTGGGTAAACCTGAGGATGCGGCGCATTACCGGGAAGTATCGGAAAAGGCCAGGGAAGCTTATCGTTTTGCCTTTATCGAAAATGGGCGTATTTGGTCCGATCGGCAATGTGAGTATGTTCGTCCCCTGGCTTTTGGGCTGCTGAATGAAGCCGAGAGCAGACAGGCAGCCGCGGATTTGAATGCATTGGTGGTGAAGAATGACTATCATTTGAATACCGGCTTCCTGTCTACTCCGTTCCTGTGTGAAGTACTGGTGAAATATGGCTATGAGCAGACGGCCGGTCGGCTGATTTTGCAGGATACGGCTCCCAGTTGGCTCTATGCGGTGAAAAAAGGGGCCAATACCATTTGGGAGACATGGGATGGAATCCGTCCCGACGGAACGGTTCACGATTCCCTGAATCATTACTCTTATGGGGTCATTTCCGGCTGGTTCTTCAAACGGATCTGCGGCATCTGCCTGGAAAAAGGAGAGCTGACTCTGGAACCGCTGCCGCTGCCGGTGCTGCAGTATGCAAAGGCGGAATACCAGTCACCCATGGGAAAGATTGAGAGTGAATGGCGGTATGAAGGTGATTCGGTGAGCTTTGAATTTGTGATTCCTTCTAATCTGTGTGCTGAAATCAGACTTCCGGATGGGCGAGTGGAGAAGGCAGCGGCGGGACGGCATATATATCAGTGTAACTAATTACAGACAGCTTGAAAATTAAAAAAAGAATCTGGAGGATAAGCGGATGGATTTTAGTAGTGTAAAAGGAAAAGTAGCAATCGTAACCGGCGCCAGCCGTGGTATCGGAGAGGCGATTGCTCGTTGTTATGCAGAACATGGTATGAAGGTGGTTTGTGCGGCACGCAGTGAAAAGCAGGGCCAGGCTGTGGCAGAGGATATTGTGGCAAAGGGCGGTGATGCTATTTTTGTTCAGACCGATTGCAGTGATCCGGAGGCGATCAAGGTATTGATCGACAAAGCAGTGGAGCACTATGGACATCTTGACGGAGTGGTCAGCAATGCCGGAATCGGGATGGGCGGCAACCCCCTTCACGAGTATGAAATGGATGAATTTGATAAAATATTTGATTTAAATGAAAAAGGTGTATTTGCCGGGATGAAATATGGTGTGGAAGCAATTCTCAAATCAGGCAGTAAAAATGGATTTTTAATCAATGTTGCTTCCATCGCCGGATTAATGCCACAGCGGGGGCAGGCCCTGTATACCGCCACCAAATTTGGTGTTGTTGGTATGACAAAGGCAGCAGCATTGGATTATGCGGCCCATTCTATTACTGTAAATGCTATTTGCCCGGGCTATACGAAGACCAGTATTTTCGGCGAGGCTCCACAGGCGGCTATGGACTTTTTTGCCAAAGACTGCCCGGCCGGGCGGATGGGTGATCCCATGGAATGTGCCTGGCTGGCACTGTTCCTGGCTTCCGATATGGCTCGCTATATCACCGGAGCAGCCATTCCCGTGGACGGAGCACTTGCGGCCGGACATCAAAATGTAACCAGTTGGAAGCATCCGGAAATTCTGACCGGCGGCAGGCTGAGTTCTCAAAGCACTATTGCATCCATCATGGAGGATGAAACCGGCAGGGCAATTGCGGAAAAATATATTCCCGGTATTGCCGGCAATGAACAGTTGAAGGCGGCATATTCCATGTCGTTTCCTAAATTGAGTGCAGTATTGGGGGTGGATGAAGAGACTTTGAATAAGTTTTTTGCAGAATTAGATGCAATGTAAAAAATAGGAAAGGAACATAGCGGTTATGAGGACATTAGCTTTTAATCCCTATTTGCCCAGTTATGAATACATACCGGATGGCGAACCTTATGTAATAAATGAAAGAGTGTATATTTTTGGGAGCCACGACCGATTTAATGGGGAAGAGTATTGCATGAATGACTATGTGGGATGGTCTGCTCCGGTAGACGGCTTGGGGGCATGGAGGTATGAGGGTGTGATTTACCGGGCCATTCAGGATCCTATGAATCAGGATGGCAGCCAGCACCTGTTTGCACCGGATGTGCAGCAGGGAGATGACGGCAGGTATTACCTGTTTTACTGCCTTCATCGGTCACCGACAGTGGGTGTGGCCGTCTGTGACACACCCGCAGGAAAATATGAATTCTATGGTCATGTAAAATATGAAGATGGTACCCTTTATGGAACAAAAAGGTCTTCCAAAGATGTGTTTAATTTTGATCCCGGCGTACTTCGGGATAGTGACGGAACTTATTATCTGTATACCGGATTTTCTCCCCACCCCGGACCGATGCGGGATATGATGGAAAAGGCAATGTGGATTGACGGCTCCTATTGTGTGAAGCTGGATAAGGATCTGCTTACCATAAAATCCGAACCCAAGCGGGTGCTGCCTTGTGAATCAGTAGCCCAGGGAACCGGATTTGAAGGACATGGCTTCTATGAGGCCAGCAGTCCCAGAAAGATTGGAGATACCTACTATCTGGTGTATTCTTCGGTTAAGAGCCATGATCTATGCTATGCCACCTGCGGCACGCCGGACGGAGTATATCGGTATGGGGGAGTCATCGTCAGTAATGGTGATGTGGGATTGGTATCAGAGCAGGAAGCAACAAATTATACCGCCAATAACCATGGCGGATTGGTGGAAATCCATGACAAATGGTATATATTTGGCCATCGGCAGACGAACCGGCACTGTCACTCACGCCAGGGATTTGCAGAGGAAATCAGAATTGCGGAGGATGGCAGTATTTCCCAGGTGGAGATGACCAGTTGTGGATTAAATGGAGAACCATTGCCGGGAACCGGAGTCTATGAGGCGCGGATTGCCTGTAATCTGTCGTCAAGGAAGGGTACGGAAACATATCAGTCGGTAAAACAGGAAGATGAAGAACACCCATATTTTACCCAGAGCGGTGAGGATCGGGAGAGTGAAGGAGATCAGTATATTGCTAATATGCGTGATGGTGCCTGGGCAGGATTTAAGTACTTTTCTTTTGCAAAAAATGAAAAACAAATCTCAGTCACGATACGGGGAACAGGAAAAGGTGTGCTTACAGTAGCGGTTGAACATGGTGGTTCACCGGTGGCCGAAATAGAACTTGATCCGGTACCGGAATGGCAAGAGTTTGCTGCGGATATTACAGTAGCAGCCGGTGTCAGACCTTTGTATTTTACCTATCGTGGGGATGGAAATATTGATTTTTTATCTTTTCATATAAAATAAAAATTGATAGCAGAAAAAGAGCCGATAATTTAAATGACCTTTAATTATCGGCTCTTATGAATATGTATCATCAATCCGCAATGTACCCCTTATATTCTCTCGTATGCCCTGAGGGGTCGTGTCATAAAATTCTTTAAATTTTTGATAGAAGAAACCCAAGTTATGATACCCTACCTGATGACTGATCAGCTCGATTGATAAATCTGTTGAAATCAGTAATTCGATAGCCAGGTGCATTCTGCATTCCTGGATATAATTGGAGATGTTCATTCCTTTCCCTTTTTTGAACAAACGATTCAAATAGTCCGGATTATAGTTGAATTTTTCGGATACATCATGTACCGTAACCTTCGGCAGATTGCTTTGAATATATTCACATATGGCTTCAATGATTGCGGTATACAGTGCCTGTTTATCAACCTGTGCGATGCGAATGTGATATTCTTTGGTCAGAAGATCGACGATTCTCTCCACATATCCGATCAAAAGACGTTTTTTTCCGGGAAGATCATCCATTAACTCCTGCATGACTAACTCAAATGTAACGGCAGTTCTTGTTGCAATTTGGCCAATCGGTGAAAAAAGAATATACAAATACTCCGCCCGTTTCTGATTGATCAGTTTTTTCAGGCTGCTGGTATAATCTTGGGATTTTGAAGAAAGATCATATTGATCAAAAAAGATATCATCAATTCCCAGACAGATTACCGTTGTATTTTGGGCATAAAGATATTCTGAATGTGTTGCTTCTGTATTAACAAGGCATATTTCACCGGATTGAATGGTATAGGATTTTCCATTGATCTGCATGGATAGCGTACCTTCTATTATATAGATAAGTTCTACATAGTCATGTGTATGAGGGGTACACATAATTCCATCGGGGAAATGGATTTTAGCACAATGCTCTTGTCTTGTACTCATCGGCAGATATACGAGATGTTGTATTCCATTGTCTGAGGTTGTCCATGCACTGACAGAAATTAAAGCTTGCAGTCCCCGATGAGCGCCACTTAGGATAGGGGCGGCATTTTCGTGCATCAGAAGATATTGGTCAAAATCAATGACCTGATTTGGAAGAAAATTATTTATTTCCACAAATTCATTCATCATATCTCTTAAATTCATATTATCCCCCACAATAAAAAATGTATAAATATATTATATGTCGGATTTGGTAAATGCGCAATATGTTGGTAATCATAAAATGAAATTGATTATAAAATGAAAATGTCGGATTATTATAATATAAAATCTAAAGATATTGCAAAGGCAATAGAGGGAGGACATTGATGAGAAACAAAAGTAAAACAAATGAATTTGCTACTTCATTTTCCGGCAAAGTGTTGTATGGACTTGGTGATGTGGGGGTAAACCTGGTCTGGATACTGCCATCTTCTTTTTTAACAATGTATTATACTGACAGTGCGATGCTGAGTGCATCATTTGTGGGCACGATGATGCTGATATGCCGTCTGCTTGACGGAATCAGCGATGTGTTAATGGGGATGATCATTGATAAAACAAAAACTCGATTCGGAAAGGCAAGACCATGGCTGCTGTTTATGGGATTACCTTTAATTCTATCCGTTGCCCTGGCCTTTTTTGTTCCGGCAGGGATGTCCGGCGGTGCAAAACAAGTTTATTCTTTTATAACCTATTTTTGTATGTCTGTAGTATGTTATACGGCAGTCAACCTTTCCTATCATGCCATGCTGCCAAGATTTTCTTTGACATCTCAGGACAGAACCTCTGTCAGTGCAGTGAGGTCAGTGTTCTCCCTGATGGCAACCATTGTTGTATCTACAATTACACCATTTATAATTGAAAATTTTGGTGGATATCATAATCAGGCCGCATGGACAACAGTAGTACTGCTGTATGGTCTGATTGCAGAAATTTGTATTCTGGTCACATTTTTCGGGGTAAAAGAAAAACTTCCTGTAGAAGCTGATACTTCCGGGGGAAAGCAATCGAAAAAAGAGATTTCGGAAAGTATTAAAATTCTTCTGGCTTCAAAATATTTTTATATTTCGGTATTCCTTTTTATGACTTTTTATATCAGCAGCGGAACTTCGGGAATCACCATTTATCTTGCCCGGGATGTTTATCAGAATACCAATTATTTTGGATTAATCAACTTGGCAGGTATGCTACCGATGCTTCTTGTAACGCCTTTCATGCCTCTTTTATTTAGAAAAGCCGGCAAAAGGAATGCCATGTTAATAGGAGTGATCATTTCTGCCGCTTTAGGACTTCTCAAGTTTCTATTTATCGAAAATTTCATGATATATATTATATTACAGTTTTTAGGATCGGTTGCAATCTGTCCGCTATGTGCTGCTATGTATACCCTGGCTGGAGATATTGTGGATTATAATCAGTGGAAACATAATATTCGATCAGAAGGCATTACCACCAGTGTGAACAGTATCGGGATGAAGCTTGGTACCGGTCTGGGCTCGGCAATGCTTGGCTGGTTCTTAGCTTGGGGAAAATATGATGGTGCACTGGCTGTTCAGCCAGATAGCGCATTGACGGCAATGATTATTGTTGCAACACTTATCCCTGTTTTTGTAAATGTAATTGCAGCGGTTCTGCTTTCCAGATGGGATTTGGAAAAGTATCAGAAGGAAGTTTCGGAATTTGTTGCAGCGCAAGTAAAGTAAATATCAGAAGAGGAGATATGAAATGAAAAAGGTGGATTTTAACAAAGGTTGGTTGTTACAAAAAGATGGCAGTGCAGAAGTAGCGGAAGTCAATCTTCCTCATGATGCAATGTTATCGGAAGAAAGGACAAAGGAAGCCACAACGGGCGGTGCGGGTGCTTATTTCCATGGCGGCAAATACTATTATCGAAAAAATTTAAGACTGCCGCAGGAGTGGCAGGGACATACGCTCATACTGTCATGTGAAGGCGTTTATCATAATGCCCAGGTAATTGTAAATCATCAGATGATTACAGAATGGCCTTATGGATATTCGGGATTTTACGTAAATTTGACAGAGTACTTATCGCTAACAGAAGAAAATGTCATTGAAATTATTGCCGACAATGAAAAGACACCAAATAGCAGATGGTATTCCGGAAGTGGCATATACAGAGAGGTGAAGCTGCTGATTGCCGGTAAATCCTACATAAAACCGGAAGGGGTAAGAGTAACCACAGTAGGAAAAGACCGAATACGGGTTACTTCGGCTGTGGCCGGTGAGGGTGATGTCTGTGTGGAAATCATGGATGGAACCAGGATTGTTGCTTCGGGAACCGGCGAAGAAGTAGAATTGACAATAAAGGATGCCTCATTGTGGAGCGAGGATAATCCACATTTATACCTATGCAGGGTCAGATTAAAGAGCAATGATCAAGTGATTGACGAAGAGACCGTCCGATTTGGTATGAGAATGCTTTCATGGAGCGGGAAAGGATTTTTTGTTAACGGAAAAAAAACGTTGTTACGTGGTTCCTGCATTCACCATGACAATGGTGTTTTGGGGGCATGTGATTTTAAGGATGCCGAGTACAGACGTGTACGGATCATGAAAGAAGCGGGTTTTAATGCTATCAGAAGTTCTCATAATCCCATTTCAAGCGTCATGTTGGATGCCTGTGATGAACTGGGAATCTATGTAATGGATGAAACCTACGATTATTGGCTGGTTCATAAGAATCAGTACGACCATGCCAAAGATACCTTTCAGAAGTGGTGGAAAAAGGATACAGACTCCATGATCGGAAAAGATTATAATCATCCATCGGTGGTCATGTATTCCATTGGAAATGAGGTCTCGGAACTTGGTACAACTGAGGGGCAGGCGCTTTGCAGGGAAATAGCGGACTATGTCAGGCAGGCGGATCAAACAAGAGGGGTCACCTGTGGAATAAACCTCATGCTGGCATCCATGGCAGCCAAAGGCGGTGGTATCTATGGAGACAAAAAGAACGGAAAAGAGAATAAAAATGGCAGCATGTCCATGGACAGTATGCCAACCAGCACATTTTACAATGTGCTGATGAATAAAATGGGAGGCATTATCGATAAAATGGCTTCCAGGCCGGCAGCCGATAAGGTATGTGATCAAATTGTTCCTTCCCTGGATATACCGGGATATAATTACGCCACATCGCGATATGAGAAAGAATACAGGAACCATCCGGAACGCTGTATTGTCGGCTCGGAAACCTTACCGAAATCACTCTATCAAAACTGGGAATTTGTAAAAAAGTTTCCCAATTTGATTGGAGATTTCATGTGGACAGGGTGGGATTATCTGGGAGAAACCGGGCTCGGAACAATTCGGTATGTGGATAAAAAAACAGGTGAAAATGCATATTCGGGACTTGCCATATTGGCAGGCTGCGGCGTGATCGATATCTGTGGAACGATGCGGCCGGAGACAGGATGGAACAAAATCATCTGGGGCTTGCAGACCAAGCCTGTACTTGCAGCAGATCCGATTATGTATAGCAATCATAAAAAGGGTGCATCCATGTGGCGAAATACCGATGCGGTTGAAAGCTGGTCATGGGAAGGATATGAAGGCAGCAGGACGTTTGTTACAGTGTATGCGAAGGAACATCGGGTAGATTTGTACTGTAATGATAGAAAAATTGGCTCTAAAAAGATTAAAGAGTGTAAAGCTGTGTTTAAGAAGGTACCGTATACACCTGGAAAACTTATCGCAATTACTTATGATGAAAAGGGAAAAGAAGTTGAAAAAGCAGAACTTATTTCTGCTACAGGTAAGACATCCATAGAGCTGGGCTGTGACAGACAGACATTGCAGTGCAATGGGCAGGATTTGTGTTTTATCGAGGTGAAGCTTGTCGGAGAAAATAATATGATCAAATCTTCTGTGGATCAATATCTTACGGTTTGTGTGGAAGGCGCCGGGATTCTGCAGGGGTTTGGATCGGCGGTTCCCAATACAAGCGACAGCTTTATCAGCGGCAGATATCCGACCTATTATGGCAGGGCTCTCATTGTGGTAAGAGCCGGTTATGAACCCGGAGA
This sequence comes from Lachnospiraceae bacterium, assembly GCA_031555615.1. GTDB lineage: Bacteria > Bacillota > Clostridia > Lachnospirales > Lachnospiraceae > UBA935. The sequence goes on from JAVBUF010000042.1 coordinate 45,279, forward strand.
GATTAAAGTAACAGTAAGGGGAGAAGGTCTGGAAGATAAGGAAGTTCACATCTCCGTAAGCGCGGTGATTGTTTGACGCAGAAACGCATGTTTGGTACAATATGAATATGCAATGATATGAAAAGGAGAAAAAGTGAAAAAGGTAAACTTATTAATTATAATCGGTTTGCTTGTGATATCCGGATATGCCATGCGTGTATGCTATGAAATGGGGATTGTCAGAGATGCATTCAATATCTCCGGTAACGCGGCGGTGTCTTTATCATGGCTGGAACTGTTTGTTGTATTAGGTTTACCGATCCTATTTATGATCCTAAACATAATATTTCTGATAGCTAAGCGATATAGTAAAGTTATAGGGACAATATTGATCATTTTAAGTATCGGAGTAATTTTATTATCAGGATTCTTTACCTATAAGGAAACTATTGAAATGAGCAAATATACACAAGCAGAGCAAATGAAATAATCAAACAATCAAATAATCCAATAATTAAGAGTGTTTTTATTACTGCTAACTTTTTTCCGTTATTAGCAGATCATAAGAATGCTCTTTTTATTTGGTATCTCCTTATATATTTTTGAACTTAGGCGAACATACGTTCAAAAAAACTTGACATCAGAAAGTATGTTCGATACAATGATGGTATATAATAATGGATAACGCAATGTGAAGCACAATGAATTAAAATGAATTAAAATGAAGGAAGAAGACTATGGAGATTCGGATTTCGGAAGACACATCAATAATGGATAAGCTGGGCATTCTTTCGGATGCAGCTAAATACGATGTTTCCTGCAGCTCCAGCGGAGTGGATCGAAAAGGCGACGGAACCGGTATCGGGAACACCGCCGCCGGGGGAATCTGTCATAGCTTCAGTTCCGACGGGCGATGTATATCTCTTCTGAAAGTGCTGTTTACCAACGAATGCATTTATGACTGCAAATATTGCATTAACCGGAAGTCCAATGATGTCCCCCGGGCTTCCTTTACCCCGGAGGAAATCTGCAATCTGACCATTGAATTTTACCGGCGTAATTTTATTGAAGGCCTGTTTTTAAGCTCCGGCATTCTGTATAACCCGGATTACACCATGGAACTGATCTACCAGGCCGTATATAAACTGCGGACGGAATACCGGTTTCAGGGCTATATCCACGTCAAGGCGATCCCGGGTGCCAGTCCCATGATTATCCAGAAGGTGGGATTTTTAGCCGACCGGATGAGTGTCAATCTGGAATTGCCCACAGCTCAGGGCTTAAGCGAATTAGCCCCCAATAAACATCGTAAAACCATTCTGATGCCCATGCGGCAGATTCAGCAAAGCATTCATAATAATAAAAACGAATTGGTATTGTATAAGAAAGCCCCCTCATTTGTCCCCGGCGGGCAGTCCACCCAGATGATTGTGGGAGCCACCCCGGAAAATGATTATCAGATTATGTCGGTGGCGGAGAATCTCTATCAGAAATTTGAATTGAAAAGGGTTTACTATTCGGCCTTTGTGAATATTAATGAAGACAAAGAACTGCCGGCCTTGCCCGGCGGTCCCCCGCTGCTGCGGGAGCACCGGCTCTATCAGGCGGACTGGCTGCTGCGCTTCTATGGCTTTCGGGCCGATGAACTGCTTAGCGAGCAGAAGCCTAATTTTAATGTTTTGCTGGACCCCAAGGCCGACTGGGCTCTAAGGCATCTGGAGCAGTTCCCGGTAGAAATCAACCGGGCGGATTATCAGACCATTTTACGGGTTCCCGGTATCGGGGTAAAAAGTGCCCAGCGTATTGTCCGTGCCAGGCGGAATGGAACGCTGCGCTTTGATGATTTAAAAAAAATCGGAGTAGTGTTAAAGCGGGCACTGTATTTTATCACCTGCAGCGGTAAGATGATGTACAACACCCGTATCGAAGAGGATTATATTACCAGAAACCTGCTGTCTGTAAAGGAAAAGCTGCCTTTTGATAAAGATGGGGTTACTTATAAACAGCTGTCTTTGTTTGATGATATGAACTTTCACCCGGATGAAGATATGACAGGGCGATTATTTGAAGGGCGCAGTGTGGTACTGGGACAGCTATAGAGGGAAAATTTATGGAATTATATTTGCAGTGTGAAGATTCACTGGAGGGGATTTTTACAGGAATTTATGATGCTTATGCCAGTAAGCGTCCCCATCCGGAGATTCATATCCAGATTGGTGAGGAAGAAAATTTACGATTATTTGCCGAATACAGGGAAACAGCGGCTGACAGTGGCAAAGCCGCCAAGGTAGCCCGGACCATTAACAGGGAGTTTGGTACGGAAGGCTATATGGCTATATGCCGCGCCCTGGCTTCGGCTGATACAGGGAAAGGAGAAGCCATCTATAAGGCGGTGGTAAAAGGGCTTTCCATGCCCAATCCCCGGGAAATCATGGGCAATCTGTCGGATGAGCATATTCTGAAGGTATTTGAACTGGCTCGTTTCAGTGCCAATGAAACTCATTTTCTGGTAGAGTTTATACGCTTTCGGGAATTGGAAAATGGTATTCTGTATGCCAGAACCGGGCCAAAGAACAACGTCCTGACCTTTGTAATGCCTCATTTTGCCGACCGGCTGCCCTTAGAAAACTTCGTGATCTACGACGAAACAAGAGGGATCTATGGACTGCATCCGGCACGGAAGGACTGGTATGTGGTGACGGAAGGAGCTGATTCGGCACCGGCAGCAGGCGAACATGTTCTATCGGAAAATGAAAAAAAGTACAGTGAACTTTTTACTTCTTTTTTTCATACCATAGCAATAAAAGAACGTAATAATCTCAAATTACAAAGGAATATGCTGCCCCTTCGTTATCGTGAATATATGACAGAATTCAACCAAATAATGAAGTAAAGCGTGACGAAATTATCCGGTAGATAAATAAAGATTTTTGCTAATAGCGGATAGAATCCGGATAAAATCCGTGTAAAATATATGCAAAATGACCAGAATGGAATCTTTATATAAAAGTTATTGGATTTCTTATGAAACTATTGTATAATTATTGTCATTTTGGGTAAAATTGTAATAAATAAAATGCTTTACAAAATACTAAATACGGTGATAAAGTAAGGATATTACCACAAGAAAACGGTTTCTCTAATCGTTAATGGACTGTATGTGATAATATAAAAAGAGAGAATAGGAAGGTGATAATTATGATGCAGTACAAAATCAATTTAAGCATGGAACAGGTCAGTGATTTCGTAAAAACAGCCGCAAAGTGTGATTTCGATATCGATATTTCCTACAACAGCTTTGTTGTTGATGCTAAATCCATTGTAGGTGTCTTAGGTCTTGACTTACGCCGGGTATTAACGGTTACCTGCAGTGATTATGATCCTGATTTTGATTCGTATATGAAGCAATTTGCCGTTGCATGCTGAGAGGTGAGTGAGTAACAGTGCTCTCCATAGTAAGTAAATATTGACTCCCTGATGAAAAGCGCATAGTATTTCATCAGGGAGTCTTTAATTTAACGTGAAAAGGAAAAGTATATGGAATTACATATCTCGGTCAGAAATCTGGTAGAATTTATTTTGCGCAGCGGCAATATTGATAACCGCAGATCGGTAGCATCTGAGACGGCCATGCAGGAGGGCGGACGTATCCACCGTATGATACAGCGGCGGATGGGAACGGACTATCGTGCGGAGGTTTCCTTGAAGTACCTTTATGAGACCCCCCAATATGTTATTGTGATTGAAGGCCGGGTAGATGGCATTATCAGCGTCCCCGGCCAGACCGTAACCATTGACGAGATTAAAGGAACCTACCGGGAAGTATCCCGGATGAAGGAAGCTGTCTTTGTGCATCTGGCCCAGGCCAAATGCTATGCCTATATTTATGCCCAGCAAAATCAATTACAGCATATTCGTATCCAAATGACATATTGTAATATAGATACCGAGGAACTGAAATACTTTCATCATGAATATTCATTCATAGAATTACGCTCCTGGTTTGAAGAGGTAATGGAGCAATATCAAAAATGGGCAGATTTTGAGAATGAGTGGAAGGAAAAAAGACTTCAGTCAATCAAAGATTTGGCCTTTCCGTTTCCGTACCGGAACGGTCAAAAAGAACTGGTAACCTATGTATATCAGACCGTTTATCATAAACGGAAGTTATATATTGAGGCTCCCACCGGAGTGGGAAAGACCATTTCCACAGTGTTTCCGGCCATCAAGGCAATGGGGGAGGGGATGGGTGAAAAATTATTTTATCTCACCGCCAAAACCATCACCAGAACAGTTGCGGAAGAGACCTTCGGACTGCTGCGTGAACAGGGGCTTAAGTTTAAAACGGTTATATTGACTGCTAAGGACAAAGTGTGTTTTATGGAAGAAACCGAGTGTAATCCCCTGGCCTGTCCTTATGCCAATGGGCACTATGACCGCATAAACGACGCCATTTTTGCGCTATTGACCGAGACGGACAGCTTTACCAGGGAAAATATCGAAGCCTATGCAAAGCAGTTTCAGGTATGCCCTTTTGAGATGTGTCTGGATATGAGCCTTTTTGCCGATGGGGTGATTGGTGATTATAACTATGTGTTTGATCCTCATGTTTATTTAAAACGGTTCTTTTCCGAGGGGGTTAAGGGGGATTACCTCTTTTTGATCGATGAGGCTCATAATCTGGTGGAACGGGGCCGGGAAATGTACAGTGCGGTTCTTTATAAGGAGGATTTTCTGGAATTAAAGAAAACCGTCAAAGAGGTTGACGCTTATATGGCCAGAATGCTGGATAAGTGCAATAAGGAGCTTCTGGCCCTGAAGCGGGAATGTGAAGATTATCAGGTGGAACCTTTTCTGGAACCCTTTCAGCGGGCACTGGCCCGTCTTTGGGCGGCCATGGACAAATATCTGGAGGAGCATGAGGCCAGTCCGGTGAGAAAGGAAGTGCTGGACTTTTATTTTCAGGTAAGTCACTTTCAGGCCATGAGCGAACTGATGGATGAAAATTATGTTGTCTATTCACAGATTGATTCCGCCGGCGGTTTTTTGGTTAAACTTTTTTGTGTCAATCCTACGGTGAACCTCCGGGATTGCATGATGCGGGGGCGGAGTACCATCCTTTTTTCAGCGACGCTGCTGCCCATCCAGTATTATAAAAAGCTGTTGGGAGCCAGCCCCGGAGATTATGAGGTGTATGCCCAGTCAGTATTTCAGGCGGACAAAAAGGGATTATTCATAGCCGAGGATGTGACCAGTAAATATTCCCGCCGGAGTGATACGGAGTTTTATAATATCGCCCGTTATGTTCATGAGGTTGTGAAAAACCGCCACGGGAACTATTTGGTATTCTTTCCCTCCCACCAATTTCTGCAAAGGATATATGAGATATTCAGAGAGCATTTCCAGGGAGAAGAGGAAGTAGAATGTATCCTCCAGGAAGAATATATGAATGAACAGGCCAGGGAGGCCTTTTTAAGGCGCTTTATGGGGAATGAAGAGGTCCGGCTGGAGGACATTATCGGCATGGACATAGAGATAGAGATAGAGGAAAAAAGCCTGGTGGGGTTCTGTGTGTCAGGGGGAATCTTCAGCGAAGGAATTGATTTGAAGAATGACAGTCTCATCGGTGTGATGATCATCGGAACCGGATTGCCGCAAGTGTGTGTGGAAAGAGAAATCCTGAAAAACTACTTTGACGATCAGGGTGAAAATGGTTTCGATTATGCCTACCGGCTGCCGGGCATGAATAAAGTCCTGCAGGCTGCCGGACGGGTCATCCGGACCCAGGAGGATATCGGGATCGTGGTGCTTCTGGATGAACGCTTCCTGAATCTGTCTTACCGTAAGATGTTTCCTCGGGAATGGGAAAATTATGAAGTTGTGAAGGTGGAACAGATTGCCGGGCGGATTGAAAAATTCTGGAATGACTGGCTGTAAGGATTGTGGATAACATAATATGCACACAGGTTGACATAATGTCTGAATGGGGTAATAAATTATGTAAACACCTTCAAAACTCCAAAATGAGGTCAAAAGTGGGGGAATGACGTCAGTTTTTATGAAAAAAGTAGTCAAAGTCACCATAAGTGACACATGTGTCGTTGTGGATAACTATGTGGAAATGGGGGATTTCTTTTGAAATGATGATTTTGTCCACTGAAAAAATTTGCAAGTTAAAACTTCTTTTTTCAAAAAATACTATATGGGTCAATTTTGTTATGTCTACAAAAACGATATAAAAACGCGAAGAAAATGTCGGGTAAAGTTTTCGTAAATACCCTAGGCATGGGGAATGGTTTATGCTATGATTAAATTTGGCTAAAGAGCAGCGAACGCTCTGGCGGTATTTAGGAGGAAAAGAAAAAATGTGGGCATTTGAAAGTGTTTTTTACCAGATTTATCCCCTGGGTTTTTGCGGGGCACCCTTTGAGAATGACGGGGTGTTAACTAACAGAATAGAAAAAGTGGTTGACTGGATTCCTCATATGAAGAAGCTGGGGATCGATGCAATTTATTTTTCACCGGTGTTTGAGTCCGATACTCATGGCTATAATACCAGAGATTATAAAAAGATCGATTGCCGGTTAGGAACCAATGAGAACTTTAAAGCGGTTTGTGAACAGCTTCATGAGAACGGCATCCGGATTGTCCTGGATGGCGTGTTCAATCATGTGGGCCGGGGTTTTTATCAGTTTCAGGATGTGGTACGGAATCGGGAAGGCTCCCGCTATTTGGATTGGTTCCACATTAATTTGGGCGGCAACTCCAATTATAACGATGGTCTGTGGTACGAAGGCTGGGAAGGCAACTATGATTTGGTGAAGCTGAACCTGCGGAATCCGGAGGTAGTGGATCATATTCTGGAGGCAGTCAGATTTTGGGTAGAGGAATTCGATATTGACGGTCTGCGTTTGGACGTGGCATATTGTCTGGAGCTTGATTTCCTGAAACGGCTGCGCCGCTTTACGGAAGAACTGAAGCCGGAGTTTTATCTGCTGGGTGAAATGCTCCATGGGGATTACACCCGGATGGTAAATTATGAAATGCTTCATTCGGCAACTAATTATGAATGTTATAAGGGATTGTATTCCAGTTTTAACAGTGAAAATATGTTTGAGATCATTCATTCGCTGCTGCGGCAGTTTGGGCCGGAGAACTGGACCCTTTATAAGGGACTGCATATGTTTTCCTTTGTGGATAACCATGATGTTACCAGGATTGCCAGCAATTTGAATAAGGAAGAGCATCTTCCTCTGGTCTATGCCCTGTGTTTCGGTATGCCGGGCATCCCCTGCGTGTATTACGGCAGTGAATGGGGAGCAAAAGCGCGGAAAAATGAAGGTGATCCGGCTTTGCGGGCTTGCTTTGAAGAACCGGTATTTAACAAATTAAGTGAATGGATTGCCAGCCTGGCGGAAGCCAAGAAAAACTCTAAAGCCTTGAATTACGGCGATTTCCGGTCGGTGGTGCTGAACAATAAGCAGTGTATCTTCGAACGGAAGACAGATGGAGAGCGGGTGCTGGTGGCTATTAATATGGACAGTGCGGAATTTACCGCTCATTTTGATGCCGGCTGCGGTATGGCTGTGGATCTCATCAGCGGCGAGAAGTTTGACTTTGGCGGCGGCAGTACTTTGGCGCCTTTCAGTGCATACTTCCTGAAGATGGAAAAATAGATTATAGCAAAAGCAGTCACAAAGTTTTCAAATAGTAACTAAAATTTTAAAATATATAAAAAAATGATTGACGCAAAGTCTATACTGTGTATAATGATATATATACAGTATAGACTTTTAGTGTGCTCACAACTAGTGTGCTCACAATTATTGTGTCCACAATTCTTGTGCACATCATTATGATTAAGAGGAGGTAAAAGTGAAAATAATTATATCAAATCAATCGGAACGGCCTATTTATGCACAGATTAAGGAGCAGATCAGAGAACAGATACTAGCCGGGCAGATAGCCGAAGGGACGGTACTGCCATCCATCAGGGTATTGGCCAAGGAAGCCGGGGTCAGTGTTATTACCACCTCCAGAGCTTACAGTGATCTGGAGGCCGAAGGATTTATTGCATCGATGCAGGGAAAGGGCAGTATTGTACTTTCCCGAAACAATCAAATGGTCCGGGAACAATATTTACAGAGAATCGAAGCAGGGCTGCAGGCTGCTATTGAGAATGCACAGTTACTGCAGATGACGGAAGAGGAGCTGAGTGGTATGCTGCGGCTGTTATATCAGGAAAGTGGTCATTTAAGAGAGGAGCAGGAGGATGAATAGGCAAATGGAGCAAAATATATTGGAGGTTAGCAATATCAGCAAACATTTTAAACATTTTGATCTGGCGGACATCAGTTTTTCCCTGCCTGCCGGTTATATTATGGGATATGTAGGCCGAAACGGAGCAGGCAAAACCACCACCATCAATTTAATTACCCACTTGATGAATGCTGATACCGGTGAGATCAGAATCAATGGGAAGACCTATGGGGAGGATGCCATCGGTTATAAGGAAGCAATCGGATATGTGGGAGATGAATCTTATTTTCCCGGGGAGCTTCAGGTCCGGGACATCGGTGTGATACTGAAGGATTTTTACCCTACCTTTGACGGGGAAAAATTTGACCGTCTGATTACGGAGTGGGAGCTGCCGGAAAAGATGATGATTCGGAAATTTTCCAAAGGAATGAAAGTAAAGCTGATGTTTGCAGCGGTTTTTGCCAGGGAAACCAGGCTGCTGATTCTGGATGAAGCCACCAGCGGCCTGGACCCGGCTATCCGTCATGAAATACTGGAGCTTTTACAGGAATATATCGAGGATGGCCAAAGAAGTATCCTCTTTTCCACCCATATTCTGGATGACCTGGAGCAGATTGCCGATTACGTTTGTTTTATTGATAACGGGAAAAAGGTGCTGTGTGATTATAAGGAAGCTATTTTGGAAAACTATGTGATGGTGAAAGGCGGACCGGAGGATTTGACGGCTGAAATCAGTGCTGATTTAATCGGCATTATCAAATCCCGGGTGGGATTTGAGGGGATTATGAAAAGTGAAAAAGCAAAATTGTTGACAGCTCAATTTCTTCACCGGAAGATGCTGGTGGAGAAGACCGATATCGATAAAGTGGTATTGCATTTTATTCAGGAGGCCAAAACAAAATCAGGAGCCAGACGATTAAAGGAGGCACAGATATGAGTATCGTTAAATTTATGAAAACAGATTTTATATTGACCAAATCAATGTATAAAGTAATAATAGCATTTTTAATTATAGCCATGTTCTTATCGTTGTATATGAATAATTCTGTTTTTGGCATGGGATTTTTATGCTTTGGCGGTATTATTTTTGCCAATACGCCTTTCAGCTATACCCAGGTGCCCAACTGCGGATTTATGAATCTGCTGCCGGCATCTACCTATACCCGGATAGCGGGTCGCTATCTTTTCGGAATGGTCATGACCTTTGGCAGCGTAGCAGCGGGAACAGTGGTTTGGGTCATCAGCAATTTTTTTTATCTCAAGCGGGATAGTCAGGAGTTGGTTCCGGTTTCTTTGCTGATGCTGGCGGCAACCATCACCGCTTTGGCGCTTCAATATCTTATTATGTATATCAAAGGAATAAATGTCAATAATCCGGTAACCGTCTTTTTACAGTTGATGCCGGGATTTGCTCTTTTTACAGTCAGTACACCAATTATGAATTCTATTATGGACAGGGAAAATTTTGGCAGTTTTCCGATGATTTTGGCAAGCCTGGCCGGGGCAGTGGTTATTTTATTACTATCCATAGGCATCAGTTATCAGCTCTGTAAACGGAGGGATTTGAGTCTCTGAATGAATTAAAAAAATATCTGAAAAATTATCTGAAACCTCTTGACATTGACGTAACGTAAACCTCTATAATGAAAAATGTAGATAAGGAGGAGAACAAAATGGAGTATACAATCCAGCAAATGGCTGATCTGGCAGGGATCAGTACGCGGACTCTACGGTATTATGACCAGATTAGTTTATTGCCCTCTGTCCGGGCAGAACAATCAGGGTACCGCATCTATAGGGAAAAGGAAGTGGACGCACTTTGGCAGATTCTGTTCTTTAAAGAATTGGGATTTGAACTGAGTACCATAGCCGATATTATGAAAGATCCTTCTTATGATTGCTTAAAGGTTCTGGAGGAACACCTGCTGACGCTTAAGCAAAAGGAACTGCAAATACAAAGTCTGATTCATACCGTGGAAAAGACTATCAGGAAAGAAAGAGGAGAAATCGTTATGACAGATCAGGAAAAGTTTGAAGGCTTTAAAAAAGAAATGATTAAAGAAAACGAAGAAAAGTACGGAAAGGAAATTCGGGAAAAATATGGTGAGGATACAGTTGCGGAAAGCAACCGAAAGATGATGAACCTGTCCCGGGAGGACTATGACAAGATGACCTCCATTAATGAGGAGCTACAAAGAAGACTGGCGGAAGCAGTTGAAAAAGGAGAGGATTTTAAGTCCGATTGCGGCAAAGAAATCGCGCTGCTGCACAAGGAGTGGCTGTCCTTTACCTGGCCCCAGTATTCTGCTGAAGCCCATCGGGGATTAGGGGAAATGTATGTGGCGGATGAACGGTTTACAGCTTACTACGATCAGGAAAAGGCAGGCTGCGCAGAGTTTTTGCGGGATGCTATCTGTTATCATATGGCATAAGAGGCATGTAATGTAATATCACCATGAAAGGTCACCGGCCGGCGGTTTAAAATCGCCGGACGGTGGCTTTTTAAATATCGTCCTGTGGAGGATGATAAATGTTATAATAAAAATTTTGAAATAGATATTGACAAAACAATATTATATGGCGTATATTATTGTCAACAGGAAATGTTATACGCCATATAATATTGTATAATAAAAAATAATATAGTCGAAAGGAGTAGATGGGATGGTATTTAACACAGGAGCAGCGCTTTTGGATGCGGTAGTTCTGGCTGTGGTATCGCGGGAACCGGAAGGTACCTATGGCTATAAGATAACGCAGGAAGTACGGACAGCAATTGAGTTATCGGAATCAACATTATATCCGGTATTAAGGCGATTGCAGAAGGACGAATGTCTGGATGTATATGATATGGAATGTGCCGGCAGAAACCGGCGGTATTATCAGGTTACGGAAAAAGGCCGAAGACAGTTGAACCTTTACGAAGGAGAATGGAAAGCGTATTCGGCGAAGATAAGCATGATATTTGAGGGAGGAGCGAAACATGAGTAGATGGGAATTTATGAGACAGTTGGAGGAGTTGTTAACTGATATCCCCCCTGGCGAAAGAGAAGAAGCATTACAGTATTATAATGATTATATCAATGACGGCGGTAAGGAAAACGAGGCGGAGGTACTTCATTCACTGGGTTCTCCTGAGCAGGTGGCAGCCATCATTAAGGAAGGGCTGGAAGGGACGGCCGGAGAATTTACCGAAAAAGGTTATCGCGGTACATATGATAAAGCGGCTAATCCCATTGCAAGATACCAGCAGCCGGCGTCCGAAGCAAAGGAAGAGTATCAAGAGGTCAAAAAGGAAGGCTTGTCAGGCGGTGTGATTGCCCTGATCGTGATTTTGTGTATTTTGGGCTCACCGGCCATCATCGGTGCGGCCGGTGCTCTGTTTGGCCTGGTTATCAGCTGTTTTGCGACAATTTTGAGTCTGGTGGTAGCTTTTGCCGCAGTTTCAGTTGCGTTGATTGCAGTTTCCATTGTTTTACTGGTGGTGGGTATTCCGAAAATGTTTTATGCCCCCCTGGCCGGTTTAGCATTAATAGCAGCAGCATTTATTGTTGCCGGTGTGGGCATCTTATTCCTGCTTTTGACAGCATTGTTGGTGGGAAAAGTCATCCCGGCCATCGTCAAGGGGATCAGTTATCTGTTTAATAAGTTGTTTAACAGAAAAGGAGGTAAGAAATAATGGGGAAATTCGCAAAAGTATGCCTGATTATTGCAGGAGTATTTATCGGAATCGGTGTGGTAATGGGAACCATCGTATCAGTTATAGGCGGACGAAGTTTTGTATGGGTTGTCAATGAACAGAACATGAATTTTGGAGAGTATCATGGAGATTGGGGCTGGGATCTGGTTTCCTGGGACAGTTCTCGAAATGAGCTTGTGGTGAATGATCAGAGCCTTGGAAGTAAAAGTGCCGAAGCACGAATCAATGCCAAAGGGGTTGATACCTTATATATTACAGTAGGAGCAGGAGAATTTGAACTCAGGGAATGGGACCAGGAGGAATTTAAGGTTGAAATATCGGGAAGAGGCGAGTGCGAATATTATACCAATGACGGAAATCTTTATATAAAAGGATTTAAAAAGTTGAAAAAATTCACTGGGTATGCCGTCAATAACAAAATTACGCTTTATGTACCCGAAGGTGTGAACTATGACGATGTTAATCTGGAAGTCGGCGCAGGGAAATCCGGTATCAGCGGAATCCAGACGAAAAACCTGACTTGCAGTGTGGGTATGGGAGCTGCCGATTTTAAAAATATCGATGCGGAAGATGTGGATATGGAAGTTGGCATGGGGCAAATTACTTTTGCCGGCAAGGCAGAGGGTGATGTAACGGTATCCTGCGGAATGGGCAGTATTGCCATGAAATTAGACAGCAGCGAAGAAGATTATAATTATGTGCTGAGCTGTGCCGCCGGCAGCATTTCTCTGGATAATCAGTCCTTTTCCATGTTGGCAGGGGAAAAGAATATTAACAACAGTGCGGCATATGATATCAATCTGGAGTGTGCCATGGGAAGTATCGATGTTGATTTTATGAGATAGGAGGAAAAAGGTTATGATCAGTATCATGGTTTTGTTAATTTTGTTTCTGGTAGTACTAATCCTGAGTTTTAGTTTTCACCTGGTGGGAGGGTTATTGAAATTATTGTATCATCTGGTGATTGGATTGCCATGTGCCATTTTATGTCTGATTTTTGGTTTGCTGCTGTGCTGTACCGTGATCTGTATTCCTTTGGGAATGGGATGTTTTAAGCTGGCAGGACTGGTGTTTTCACCATTCAGACCAAGATTTTGCTGATAAAATAAAGATAGGAGAGAAAGAAAATGGAGAAAAATTATAAACGTTTGGTTCGTTCAAATACCAATAAATCTATTTGCGGCGTTTGCGGCGGTGTGGGAGAGTATCTGGGAATCGACCCGACGCTGGTGCGGCTGATCTGGGTAATCGCCAGCTTTGCCAGTGTAGGTATGGGTGCATTGATCTATTTCATTGCGGCACTGGTAATGCCCCAGGAGTAAATAGGAACAGGGTGCTTGACCTTTTGGTCAGGCACCCTTTGCATTTATAGGGAAAAGAACAAGCCTGCTTTTTTCAGCGCCGGCCGCAGCGCCATATATACTGCTACTGAAACAATGGTAGAAGTCAACGCATTGATGCTGGTAGTGGCGATATTCCATGCCAGCGTAATTTCAGCGGCAGGCTTGCCAAGAATATAGAGCTTATAAAAGTATCCCACCAGAGGATCGAAAATTACATTAAAGAGTAACCCCGAAACAGCAGCCAGAAGAGCCGTGAAAAAAACCCGCTTCTGGTTATTTTCATGGGTGATTTTCCCTAATTTGTGAGCAATCAGGCCGGTAATAAGTCCGATGCCCAATTTCAGGACAAAGGTTTTGGGGGCATAAATAATATAAATCGGATCCATCAGGTCACCGATAGTCATTCCCAGGGCGCCTCCAAGACCGCCATAAAAACCGCCCAGCAGCAGAGCACCCAGAACACAGACGGCATTGCCCAAATGAATGGAAGTAGCATCCCCGCCGGGAAGAGGAATCTTTATTTGTAAAAAGGTAAATACGACATAAGACAAAGCGGCAATCAAGCCGGTAAGGGTGATTTTTTGGACAGTTTGATTTTTCATAATTGTAGTCTCCTCATAATTCGTAATAGATATTAGTTACATTATACGCAAAAGTGGAATGACTAAAAGAACCAATTTGAAACTTTTTAAACATACCAGTTTGAAGCGGTTATTATTTTTTTCAAATAAGTGTTGACTCTGACACTATGGTATATTTTATAGTGATATTGAGCTCAAAAAAATCATTTATAAATGGAGATAGTCAAATGTTAAAAATAGGAGATTTTTCAAAGTTGTCAAGAATCAGTATTCGAATGCTGCGGCATTATGATGAAATCGGCTTGTTAGTACCGGCCAGCATCGATGATTTTACCGGATACCGCTATTACAGTGTGGCGCAGCTGCCGGCGGCGGAACGGATACAGTCATTGAAGGACATGGGATTCGGACTTTCTGTAATCGGTGAAATTCTGCAGAAATATGGTGACGCTGAAGAGATGGAGCGTTTCCTGGAGTTGAAAAGAGCAGAGCTGGAGGAGCAGGTGTATACCACAAGGCAGCGGTTACAGCTTCTTGACAATGCCATTAAAAAGTTAAGAAAGGATGGAACTTATATGGATTATAATGTAACTTTAAAAATTTTGCCGGAGCGGTATGTGGCAAGTGTGCGGGAGGTTATTCCGGCTTATAATGCGGAGGGGATGTTGTGGCAGATGTTAAATGAGGAGACCGCAGCACAAAGAATGCAGATGGCTAATCCCGGCTATGGATTGGCGGTATTTCATGATGAAGGATACAAAGAAAGTGACGTTGATGTGGAAATTCAGATAGCGGTAACCGGACAATATGAGGATACGGCACATGTGAAATTTAAGAAAGTGGAGCCTGTTCAGATGGCTTCCGCAACATATAAGGGAAGTTATGACCAGATTACCAGAGCCAGTGAGGCAGTTGCCAATTGGATCGAGGCCAACGGATATGATTTTGACGGTGCTTCCTTCTGTATCTATCATGTAAGTCCGCATGATGCAGCCAGTCCCGAGCAACTGGTAACAGAGGTTTGTTATCCGGTGAAAAAGAAATAAGAGTAGGGTGTCCAAAAGTTAGCAAATAACTTCGGACACCCTTTTACCGTTTTACAGTTTGAATTTAGCGGCCAATTCCTTCAGTTCCTCCGAAGTGCGCCGGGTGCGTTTCATGCTGTCTTCAATAGTTGCAGTGTTTGCAGAAATTTCAGTAGTTTGTTCGATGACCACGGTAGCGGTTCCGACCCCCTCCTGAGCAACCTTGGAAATTTCCTGAATGGATTTGCTCATAATCTGTACGGATGCCAGTAATTCTTCGGCAGTAGCATTTAAGTCACTGGTCATATCGCTGACATAGACAGCATCTTTGCTATAAGAAGAAGCGGCTGCCAACATATCACGATAGTCATTATTGACATCATTGGCCACGAAATTCAGAAGGTTGGTAGCACTGAAAGAAAGATTGTTGACCGCGGCCATAACGACTTTTGTAATAGCCTGAATCTGGGTTACGGTGTTTTTGGAATTATCTGCCAGATTGCTGATTTCGTTAGCAACTACGGCAAATCCTTTGCCGGCTTCCCCGGCTCTGGCGGCTTCGATAGAAGCATTCAGGGCCAACAAAGTGGTCTGGCTGGTAATGCTTAAGATTGCATCAGCCAGGGCGGTAATTTCATCAACAGCCTTTGATTCTTCCAGCGCTTGTTCCAGAGAGAATTTAATCTCACTGAAAACTTGTTCGGACTTGTCGATGGAGGACTTTACATTTGTTTCCAGTCCTGCGGCACGGGCGTAGATTTCATGAGATTTACTGGCTCCCTCTTCAGCCTTCTGGGAAACGGTCTGGACAGCATGCTCAATTTCGGCAGCAGTGTTACTCATTTCCACCGAAGAAGCACTGGCTTCCTCCATACTGGAACAAAGCTCTTCGGCAATAGCAGCGGTATCGGTAATCCGCTCGTTCATGATACTTAAAGTGTGATTGACCGAGGCAACATGTTCTTCCAGAACATGAGACGAATGGATGACATCGGTAACAGTCTGATATAATTTCTTCTTCACATTTTCGATAATACCGGCAAAACGGCTGACACGATTACGATCGTTTCGATAGCGGTCAGGTGCTTCGGCAGTCAGGTCGCCATCGGCAACTTTCCCGGCAAAATCTCCAAGCGCGTTCAAGGAGCCGCTGTTAATGGTGGATATAAACAATCCAAAAATAATCGCGGTGATAATATTGGCGGTTACATAGAACAGATAATTTCCGATGTTGGCATCACTGATGCTGTTCATGAAAATCAAGGTTGATAAGATGATGGTGATCAATGCAGCAACCAAAACGAGAAAAGATTTCCAAAAGCTGACTTTTTTTGCATTGTGAACTGGTTTCACATTGTGAACTGGTTTCATATAGTACCCTCCTGATATGTATGAATTATTTATACTATTTACAATGATATACATTTTAGCGAATATAGTCAATCAAAAAAACGTTAACAAAAAGACAGAAAAGGCCATAAATATCATAAAAACTGTTTGTTAAAAAACCGGAGTATGAAAAAATAAAAAACGGAAAAAAAAGACATAACAAAATAAAAGAAAGATTTTTACACTTTACATTGAAAAAAAGATTGTGGGAAGCTATTGTGAAAAATAGACAAAAAAAACCAATATGATAGTGTAAATGTTGTAAAAGAAAAAAGTAGGGTTTATAATATTTTATACAGAAAATATTATGGGGGAAGCAGCATGGATAATAAAATGATATTGGTGGTGGATGATGATAAGTTAAATCTTTCTATTGCGGAAGATATCCTAAACAAAAATTATGGTGTAAAAAGTGTCCTTTCCGGGCCGGAATGCCTTGCAGCCCTGGAAGAAGACCTCCCCGATCTGATTCTGCTGGATCTGGTCATGCCGAAGATGGATGGATATGAGGTGATGGACAGGATTCGGAGTAACCCTGGCTGGAAACATATACCGGTGATTTTTCTGACGGCCAGCACCGATTCCGCAACCGAATTAAAGTGTCTGGAAATGGGAGCCATTGATTTTATCGGAAAGCCCTTTGAACCGAGGATTATGCTGAGAAGAGTTGACCGGAGTATTGAGCTTCTGTCCTTTCAGCGACAACAGAACCAGATTATTGAAGAAAAAGTCAAAGAGCTGGAAAAACTGAAATATGAATTTACCAGAAAAATTGCCAATATTGTAGAAGGCCGTGACGGCAGCACCGGCGGCCATGTGCAGCGGACCTGTGAATATGTGCGGGTCATTGTGGAAGAATTAAAAAGAGACAGTGTATATTCCGATTTGATGACCGAAGCATTCTGTGAGAAAATGATTATGAGTGCGATTCTGCATGATATCGGAAAAATCAAGATTTCCGACATGATATTAAACAAACCGGGCAAGCTGACCCAGGAAGAATTTGCCATTATGAAGGAACACGTGACTTTTGGCACGGAAATGATTGATGATCTTTTAAAAACCAATCAGGATAACGAGTATTATCAGATCAGCCGCGAAATCGCCCTGTATCATCATGAGAAATGGGCCGGCGGCGGTTACCCTTTCAATTTGCGGGGAACAGATATTCCTCTTTCGGCACGGATCATGGCAGTTTCGGATGTATATGATGCCCTTGTTTCCGAACGTTGTTACAAGGATCCGATGCCCCTGGAACAGGCACTTGGTGTTATCGAGGATCTGGCAGGTACTCATTTTGATCCTGTGATTGTCCAGGCTTTTTTGAATCGCCGCAGGGAGATTGAGGAAATCAGCAGGAATTTTAACTGACAATTATAGAATAAAACGCCGAGTACTAAAGGGAGAAAAACCTTTTAGTATCGCGGCGTTTTTCGTATTAATAACAACATAGAAACGGTTTGACGTGCAGAGGGACGGCTGTTAAACTATTAATAGGGAAATGTAGAAAGCGAAAATATTATAAAAAGGAGATTTAAACGATGCCTGAATTGCCGGATTTACAAGTTTTTTCAAAAAATTTAAAAAAGAGATTGTTAAATAAAGAAATTACGGCTATTGAAATATTTAATCAAAGTAAGGTTAATCTATCTGTTTCAGGGGCCCGGCAAAAGTTAGTCGGAACAAGTTTAGCGGATATTGTGCGTGAAGGCAAAGAGTTAAGATTTAAACTAATGAATAATAACTCATTTAATATTCATCTAATGCTAAATGGTAAGTTTGACATATGCGAAAGTAACAGGGTTTCTGATCTCAAATGGAAAATACTGGTGATATATTTTGCAGATGAATCGGCTTTAGTGGTTTCCGACCTGAAGGGGTTGTGCAAGGTGACCTTTGATGCTGTATCTAATAACGTACCGGATGCTTTATCCAGTAAATTTGATATGGATTATTTACTAAAAATGGCCGGGAAGAACACAAGAAAGAATATAAAAGCATTTCTCATCGATCAAAGTATTGTTAGAGGGATCGGAAATGCATATGTTGATGAGATTTTATGGAAAGCCAATATTTCTCCCGCTTCAACTGTAGGAATGATTCCAAAAGAAAGACTGGAAATTTTACACAGTGCAATTATTAGTATTTTGGAAGATGCAATAGTAAATATTGAGCGTATATCTCCGGAGATTATCAGTGGTGAAGAGCGAAGCTTTTTGAAGGTACACAATCCTAAAAAGAAATTTACCGATGAAGGCGATAAGATTCTTGTTGACAGGATTGCTTCAAAGATCACGTATTTTACTGAAAAACAGGAGCTGTTTAAATAGGAGGTAGTATGAGAAAAATCTTCTGTCTGTCCCTACTGGTTTGTTTGCTTGGGGGCGGCCTGACCGGTTGTTCAAAAGAAGCCGAAGTTTATAAAAATAAAATTCAGCCTAAAACCCTTACCCAGGATCAAGAGGAGATCGTTGATCTGCTTTCTGATAATCAGCAGGAAATATTACTCTTTGAATATAAAACCGAAGAAGCATATAAAAGTCTGGAATTTTGGGTAGAAGTATATTCCGGCGGAACCTTGGTTGGCCGTCCGTCCGGTGTCAGTCTGCAGGACAGTGAAGCAAAACCGTTAGTCGGTCAGTTGGCGGTCAAAATATGCCATGATGCGGGTACCGGCTATACATTTACAGTAAGCCAGGACGGGGCGCGGTCAAGTCATACCGGAATTGCCGCACCGGCAGACGAGGAACCATTTGCCCGAGGTTACGGTCCGGTGGACACGCCGGTGGAAATCGAAGCAGGAAAAGAGTTTATTTTATATACTTCGATTTATTCAAACGGAAATATTTCGTCGTACAGTGATATGCAAAGATACGTGGAAGAACCGGAATTATTAAGGGATTATCCCTATGTGCATCTGATAAAGTGCAGATTTGAATGATCGGTATTAATGCGTTCAAGGATTGAACGGTTCACAGCAATAGAAAATTTCGGCAGGAAGGGGAGACTGATGGGACAGTCAATCAGTATTGCATTTAACATATGCGCATTTGGAATTATCGTTCCGCTGCTCATTTTATCAGCGTTTTCTGTAAGTTTGAAAAAACGAATAAATTTATGGTTCTTTTTAAATATATTATGCTTTTTCCTGAGTTTCCTGTGTGACTTATGTGTTGAGTTGATGATCGGTCACCCCGGTTTGGTTTTTCATATACTAATTCGGGTTTTTAACTGCTTAAGCTACTGTAGCTCCGGATTGCAGATTATTTTCTTTGCGTGGTATCTTTATGAATATCTGTCCATCAAGAAGAGCATTACCATAAAGCCGTTTATAATAATGTCTGCCTTAGGTGGTGGGGTTATTCTCCTGTCAGTGATTGCTTTTTTTACCCACCTGTATGTTCGGCTTGATGAGAAAAACAACTATATACAGCAATCAACCTTCTGGATGTCGGAGATTGGTTTCGCAATGACTTCAATCTTGTGTGTTTGGATTGTTTTACATTATGCCAGGTTTCAGCAATGGCACAAATGGTTGTCGCTGATCATGTATGGAATTATTCCGATTTTATGTTATGCACTTGAAGTTATGATACCGGATTTATTTATAGCACAGTTCGGGGCATCTATTACAATTTTGATAATTTATGTAAATATTCAAGTGGATTTACTGCATGAAATGCAGGTGAAAGAAGCTGAGCTTACCGAAAATCGAATTGCGATGATGTTCAGTCAAATTCAGCCACACTTTTTGTACAATGCACTTTCGGCAATCGAAGACTTGTGTGATATAGATATTGATATAACTAAAACAGCAATAAATGATTTCGCTCATTATCTGCGCGGCAATTTGGAGGCAATCGGAAATAAAAGGCTGATTCCTTTTGAGGATGAGCTGGAACATGTTGAAACCTATCTTGCGTTGGAAAAACTACGTTTTAAGGAAAAATTGAATGTTATCTATAATATTAAAGCCAGGCAATTCTTTCTGCCGCCGCTTACGGTGCAGCCAATAGTGGAAAATGCTGTCCGGCATGGTATCCATAAGAAACCAGGTAATGGTATAGTGACGATCAGCACCGAAGAAACCGATACGGTTATTTATATTTGTATAAGTGATGATGGTGTTGGTTTTGATCCGGGCGAACCAAAGGATGATGGACGTATTCATGTAGGCATTGCAAATGTGCGAGAACGATTAGAAGCACAATGTGGTGGTAAACTGGAAATCGAAAGTAAGCCAGAGATGGGTACAAATGTTGTTATTACAATTCCAAAGGGGGTATTTGATTGAATATATTAGCTGTTGATGATGAACAGGCTTCATTATCTTTACTTCGTAAAGCGCTAATTAAGGTTTTGCCGGAAGAATCCCCAAGGTTCTTTTTAACCGCTGAAGAAGCACTTTCCTATGCCCGGAAGGTACCGATAGATGTTGCATTTGTTGATATTGAGATGGGCAGCGATATGAATGGCCTGGAGTTTGCCGGACAGCTTGCGGCAATCAAGGCTGATACGAATATTATCTTTGTTACCGGTTATATGCAATATATGGATGCAGCCTTCGAAATGTATGCATCGGGATATGTGAAAAAACCTGTTCGTGTCGCGCGGATGAAACAGGAGCTTGAGCATTTACGATATCCGGTCAAAGAAAAGGAACAGATTACAGGTGCGTATACTTTTGATTATACAGCAAGGCGGGTATACCGAAATGGCGAGGATATTCTTTTGACTTCGAGAGAATACAGTATTTTCTATATACTTGCCAGCAGCCCAGGCGTTTTTTTTACAGCCCGGGATTTATATGAAAAAACTTCGCGTCTGGATGCAAAGGACGAACTGCGGGCTTTGTATGTACACATTTCCAATTTACGTAAGAAGTTGGGGCTTGATGGCGGCGGAAATGAAAAGACCATTGATATTGAACATAACCGGGGAAAAGGATATCGATTAATTATAACAGCAGAAGCTGAACCTTAATTTTTCTAAAGGTTCAGCTTCTGCTTTTTTTGGCGTGTTATACTTATATACAAATTTTTTTATGTTTGATAGGAAGAAGTTAAGAACCAAGTAAGGAGATTAGTAATGAAACAAAAATTTTCGATTTTTTTAATTGCAGTTATGGTATTGATGATGGTACCGTCAGCGGCGATTCCGGTACTGGCGGCTGAGAACTGGGTTTATGAAGCGCCAGCTGACGGCAGCTGGATGAATGGCAAAACTGGTACCAGCGAATCTGACGCTATCGTTATTACGACACCGCAGCAGCTTGCCTATATGGCATATCAGGTTAACGAAGATAACGACAATTATGGAAGCCTGTATTACAAGTTAGGCGGCAATATTGATCTCGGCGGTTCGGCAAACGGAAACTGGACGCCCATCGGCGGCAGCTCAAATTACTTCTACGGAAGCTTTGACGGTGATGGGTTTACCATCTCTAATCTCTATACCAACGCGCAAGCAAGAGATTTGGGATTGTTTGGCTATATTGGCTCCACTGGAACCGTGAAAAATGTTGGTCTGGTGGGAACGGAGATTATTGGAACCAGAACCAGCGGAGGTATAGCGGCATTTAATTACGGAACCATCCAATACTGCTTCAATACAGGCAATATTACCGGTTATGGTGGTACTGTTGTTACTTATGGTACCGGTGGAATTGCCGGATTTAGCAGTAAATCAATATCAAATTGCTTTAATACCGGCAGCATATCCAGCCAATTTAGTACCGGCGGAATTGTCGGATTACTGAAAGCCGGTACGGATGTAACCGTGGAAAACTGCTATAATACCGGTAATCTGACTGGTTCCGATTCAGCATGCGGAGGTATCATCGGCAATTTTTGTGCCACCGCCAGTGGTGTAACATGCCAAGTCAGGAATTGCTATGATACCGGAGACCGTCTGGCATCAAATCAAGTGGGTGGAATCGTTGGACATTTAAGTGGGGTTAATACCCCCAGTTCTATTACTTTGCAAATATCAAATTGTCTGTCGCTTGGACTGAAGGGTTCCAGCACTGCCAGCATGGCGATACATGCATATCAGGGACGTATATTTGGAGAGGTTAACAGGAGCGCTACTGGTAATTATCCAACTTTTACAGATAACTATGCCCGGTCAGACCAGAAAATCGGCCAAAGCAGTCAGGAAGCGGTTATAACGGATGGCACCGCCAGCAATAAGAACGGTGAATCAGTGGCTGTAGACGGCAGTGTAACGGTAACAAACGCGTTCAGTGCGTGGAGCTCATCAGGAGCCTGGTCGATTCCGTCTAATGCGTTGTCAGGGGGATGCAATCTCCCGACACTCACAGGTATGCCTGCGGGAGTTGCACAGAATCCTACCCTTCCGGGAGAAGGAAAAACAGATGTCAGTAATTCCATTACTTTTGCTGATGACGCTAAAACCTACAATGGAGGTTCACAGGCAATAACAGCGGCAACATTTGGCGGCACAAAAGACAGCAATGACAGTATGACCTACAGTTATGTTGGTAAGAACGGTACGAGTTATACAGCAAGCAGCACACCGCCTGTTAATGCAGGAACATATGATGTTACCGCAACCTATGAAGATGATACCCAGAGGGGGACAAAAAAAGTAACATATACAATTAGCAAAGCAACCCTCACCATTACGGCAGAGAACAAAGCCATTGCGGTAGGTGACAGTGAGCCACCATACACCTATACGACAGACGGATTGGGAACCGGCGACTCATTAAGTACGGAGCCGACTATTACTTGCCCAACAGCGGATACAGGCACATTGGGAACATATCCGATTGTTCCGGAAGGAGCTGCTGTTACCAATTCAGGTAATTACAATAGTATTCAATATGTAGAAGGAACATTGACGGTAGCAAACGAAGTATATACGCTCACGGTGGAGGCAGGAACCGGCGGAACAGCATCGGGAAGCGGTAACTATTCTCCAGATACATCTGTGAGCATCTTGGCAACACCGGAAAGTAACTATAGCTTTAGTGGCTGGACTTCATCGAACGGCGGTACGTTTGCTAATGCAGGCAGCGCAAGCACTACATTCACTATGCCCGGCAGTAACACAACCATAACCGCTAATTTCACCCAGAATGCAGGGGGTGACCCCACCGCTCAGGCAAAGCAGGAAGAACCTGTTTACAGCCATGAGCATTATTATAGATGGGTCATGGTATCTGATGCAAGTTTGAACGCAGATGGAATGGAACAGTATATATGTTCTTGCGGAAAGGTGAAAGAAACTTTGATTATTCCAGCATCGCAGGTATATATTAAGGGGATTTACGGTGAAATTAAGGATGCCCCGGAAGGTGCAAGGATTACATACGATTCCGGCAGATGGACAGGTATCAGCGATTACGTAATCAGAAAACTGGCAGACAGGCCGGATGTAAGTGTTGTGATAACCTTTGAGCATAAAAACCAAAATTATACATTTACTTTACCGGCAGGCATTTCCTATGAATTGTTAATGCATGATGAGGAAACTTACTATGGGTTCTTTACTTTCTGTGATTTATTGGGAATACCTGTAAGTCAACTAGATTGATATTTTAGTATCTAAAAGAAATATCTTACGAGGTGAATTGTCATGGATGTAACCAATATCATTAATCTTTCGTCGGCAGTTGCATACCTGATCATTACGACCTTTCTGTTGGTTGGTACGGTGGTAGCGTCGGATTTTAAACTGTCTCTCAACCGATGGTTTTTTCTGACCGTACTGCTAAGTGTTTTATTGGTCATTTGCGATTTCACAGTGGCATTTTGCGAAGGGCATACGGAACCGTTTTTTGGTGCCCTTGCGCGGGTGGGAGATTGCTTCAGCTATTCATTCCACGGATTTTCTCTATTTACCTTTGGTATGTACTATTATGAATTGTTAAATGTAAAAACAAAAATAAACAGTAATATCCGTATTTTGTTCGGTGCTTTGTCGGCGATATCGGTATTTCTGGCAATCATTGCGGCGTTCTTTGGATGGTATGCAAGGTTTGATGAATACAATCATTATTACACACAGGATATGTTCTGGATATCAGCTATATGTCCGATAGTGGCGGCAGCCACTCTTAGTTTTCTTGTGGTTAAGAACAAAAAGGTGCTTAAAGCAGGTGAGTTTCTCTCACTGGTTGCTTACCCTCTGATTTTGATAGTGGCATACACAATAGAGGTTTTGCGTCCGGGGCTTTGGGTTTCCAATATTGGTGCAGCGATTGCATTTATGCTGCTGTATGCCAATATTCAGATTGAAGTCAGGCATCAAGCGGCAATAAAGGAAAAAGAGCTGACTAAGGCTCGTATCTCGGTCATGCTCAGTCAGATACAACCGCATTTTTTATATAATTCTCTGAATGCCATAGATAATCTATACTTTCAAAATCTTGATGAAGCGCACAAGGCCATGCTGGATTTTTCCGATTATCTTCGTGGGAATATGGATTCCCTTTCACAAAAGGAGCTGATTCCATTTAGCAAGGAACTGGAGCATACTCGTCAGTATCTCCGTTTAGAGAGATTGCGCTTTGCTGACAAATTACAGATAACTTATGATATAAAAAAAGAAAACTTTAAGCTTCCTACATTGACGCTCCAGCCAATTGTAGAAAATGCAGTGCGATATGGCATAACAAAAAAGCGGGGTGGAAGCAGTATCATTATCCGCACGGAAGAAACGGAGACAAGCTTTCGCATAACGGTTATTGATGATGGTGCAGGTTTTGACCAAAGCCTGCTGAAAAAAGACGGACGCAGCCACACGGGTATTTCAAATGTGCGCAACAGACTGGCAGCTATGTGCCAAGGAACACTTATAATTGAAAGTGAAGCCCATAAAGGCACCACAGCAATTATTGAAATACCAAAGAGAGGTAAAGGATAATGAATATCATTGCCATAGATGATGAACCGCATGTACTTCAATCTTTAGAGCGGGTACTAAAGCAAATGGAGCCTAATGCTACATTAAACAATTTCCTATATGTCGATGAGGCACTGTCTTACGCACAGGAAAACACTGTTGACGTGGCCTTTTTAGATATAGAAATGCCGGAAATGAATGGTTTACTGCTTGCTAAAAAACTGAAAGACATAAAGCCTTATATAAATATCATTTTTTTGACTGGTTTCAGCCAATATGCGCTGGATGCTTATTCCGTCAACCCCTCGGACTACTTGATAAAGCCAGTCCGCCCGGAACGTGTGGCCGCAGCACTTCAAAATCTTCGTCACCCGGTAATACCGGACAAATCGGGAATACAGATTCAATGCTTTGGCAATTTTGAGGTATTTGTAGATGGTAAAGCAGTGGACTTTGCCAGAGCAAAATCCAAAGAAGCACTGGCTTATCTTGTAGACAGGAAAGGAGCCGGTGTGACGAAAAAAGAGTTGGCGGCGGTTTTATTGGAAGACAAGCCCTACAATCGAAATATACAGGCCTATTTGCAAAACATTTTATCGGAAATGTACAAAGCACTGGAAGTGGCTGGAATCCGCGAGATAGTTCGCAATAAACGGGGTATTTATTCTTTGGATACCAACCAAGTGGTCTGTGATTATTACCGCTATGAAAACTGTGAACTGTCGGCTGTCAACCGGTACCATGGTGAGTATATGAAAAACTATAGTTGGGCGGAGTTTACATTAGGAACCATAAAATAATATTCTTTTAAAAAGCTCGATTTTTTATAAATCGGGCTTTTTTGCTTTTTGTCAAGCAGTGTGTCTTTGGGTGTCATTTTTCATTCAAATGGAGTAAAAATTGGAGTAAAAGTATGGTCTTTTGTATCTGATGTTTACGTTGGATAAAGGGCAGCAGGAAGCTATATGCGGAATTACAGAAACAGAATGGAGCAAAGCCAATAATAATCAATCGATCGTTTACTCAAAAGGACAGAACAATTGAATCTATTAAAGACAGTTGGTAAATAGGTTTGGAGTTAAAAAATGCTTTTTGTAACAAGTACGATGTGATAATATTGACATTAGGTATATCGGTTTTTATATTATAAAGTGAAGTAAAAGATGGCAATATAAAACTAGCAGCAAGGGGGAGCGCATGGCGGCACGGGTTTGTCAATTAACATTGCATTTAACTTTTACACTACCAAATAAAATCAGTTAGTTTTACGAGGTGAATTGTCATGGATGTAACCTATATCATTAATATTTCATCAGCGCTTGCCTACTTGATCATAACAGTCTTTCTGTTGATTGGTACAGTTGCGTCGTCGGATTTGAAGCTGCCCGTCAATCGGTGGTTTTTTCTGACTGTGCTGCTAAGTGTTTTATTAGTCATTTCCGATTTCACAGTGGTATTTTGCGAAGGGCATACCGGACCATTTTTTAGTATGCTTGCGCGGGTGGCCGATTGCTTCAGCTTTTCATTCCAAGGTTTATCAATATTTACTTTTGGTATGTATTATTATGATTTGCTTAATACAAAGATAAAAATAAACAGCGATATCCGCTTTTTGTTCGGTGCTTTGTCGGCAGTATGTGTTTTTTTAGCAATATTTGCAGCATTTTTTGGACTGTATGCAAGGTTTGATGAATACAACCATTATTATCAGCAGAACACGTACTGGATTGGCTCCATTTGTCCGATGATTACCACAGCCATTCTTATTTTTCTTGCTGTCAGGAGTAGGAAAGTGCTTCCGACAGGTGAATTTTTGTCACTCGTTGCTTATCCTCTGATTTTAATAGTGGCATACACGATAGAGGTTTTGTTTCCGGGCATTTGGGTTTCCAATTTTGGTGCGGCGCTGGCATATTTGCTGTTGTATACAAATATTCAGGTGGAAGCCAGGCATCAATCGGTAATGAGAGAAAACCAGCTGGCCGAGGCACGAATTGCTGTCATGCTAAGCCAAATCCAACCGCATTTTTTGTATAACTCGCTGGCATCCATCGAATACTTATGTGATATTGAAGGTGCAAAAAAGGCGGTATCTGCCGTGCAGGATTTCTCAGAATATCTTCGGGGAAACATGGATTCCTTGACTTATAAAAACCCGATTCCCTTTAAGAGGGAACTGCAGCATACAAACCTCTATCTGTCATTGGAAAAGAGGCGGTTCGTGGACAGGATACAAACAGAGTATGACATAGCCGTTACAGACTTTTTCTTACCCGCACTTACGCTTCAGCCCATTATCGAAAACGCAGTAAGGCATGGGATTACCAAACGTGATGAAGGCGGAATCATTACGGTACGCTCTTTTGAAGATGAAGCGTTCTGGCATATTACGGTGACAGATGATGGTGTGGGGTTTGTCATGGATGAAAAAAGGAAGAATGACCATTCCCATGTGGGTATAGAAAATGTACGCAGCAGATTAAAGTCAATGTGCGGCGGTACATTAGAAATTACCAGTACCCTCGGAATAGGCACAACAGCCACAATATCCATTCCAAAGACAGGAGGCGGGGATTTATGAATATCATTGCCGTAGATGATGAACAGCCGGTTTTATATCTGGTTGAAAAGGCAATCCGAAAAGCGTTGCCGGATTGTTCGCTTATGGGCTTTACATCGGCAAAGGAAGCTCTTGCTTATGCAAAGAACACAGTCATAGATGTGGCATTTTTAGATATTGAAATGGGAAGCATGAGCGGTCTGGTTCTTGCCGAGAAGTTGAAGGAAATACACAACAAAACTAATATTATCTTTATCACAGGCTACTCTGACTATGCGGTGGACGCATTTTCTCTCGGCTCCAGCGGATATATTATGAAACCTGTAAAGCCGGAGGCAATAGCTCTTGAGATCAGCCGTTTACGTAATCCTCCCAGCGATGCAAATAATCCAAAGATGGTTGACCGGTTGGGACCTTACATCTTTGAGCATACAGCCAAGCGGGTATATGTTGACGGACACGATGCGCTTTTGACGCCGCGTGAATATACGATCTTCTATTTTCTTGTGTGTAATCCGGGAATATATTTCACACCGCAGGAGTTGTACGCAAAGACATCGGGACTGGATGCAGGAGAGGATGCTAATGCTTTGTATCCTCATATATCCCGTTTGCGAAAGAAACTTGGACTGGACGATGGCGGCACAAATCACGCAATCAATATTGAGCAAATCCGTGGCAAGGGATACTGCCTTACCGTACACATTTAAAATAATTGAAGCTGAACCTTGTTTTTTCGCAAGGTTCAGCTTTTTTGATTTTTAATTTGTTATAATAATAAAAGTTTGCACCAAATCAAAAGCATCCGTGTATCGGGTGCTTTTGGGCTTAAAAGGAGGGAAATCATGCGGATTATTGCGGTCTGTGATAACCGGCTTATATTAAATTGTTTAGAGAACGCTATTGAAATGGCTGTACAATCCGATGTGGATCTAAAAACTTTT
This sequence comes from Lachnospiraceae bacterium, assembly GCA_031555615.1. Lineage (GTDB taxonomy): Bacteria > Bacillota > Clostridia > Lachnospirales > Lachnospiraceae > UBA935. The sequence continues at coordinate 73,930 of JAVBUF010000042.1, forward strand.
ATGTTGCCTTCAGAAGCTTTGCAATATGCCAGAGAACATCCCGTGGACGTAGCTTTTGTGGATATAGACATGAAAAAGCCGCTTATGCACGGATTGTTTCTGGCACAAAAGCTGAAGGAGCTTAACCCAAGGGTAAATTTAGTTTTTGTATCTGAAACAGACGAGTATGCCACGGAAGCATGGAATATCCCAGCCAGCGGTTATCTGCAAAAGCCTGTCAAACAGGAGCAGGTGGTGCGGGCGATGGGTGATTTGCGGTATCGTACTGTATGATATTCACAGTGCAAAATTAAATGTAAACTAAGGAAAATCCAAGGAGGTTATAACAAATGAAAATAATAAGAAAACCAAATCGAATACTCAGTTTCTTGCTCACAGCAGCAATGCTGCTGATAATGTTGCCGGCAATGAGTATACCCGCAAGGGCGGCGGTGAACCAGCGCACAGATGCGCTGGTAATTGCGTACAATACCCCAAGTGAAGATAAGCTCAGCACCGAGGGCTGGGCGTGGTATCTCACTGCCGCAGATGGTTATGAAGCCAATACCCTCGTGCTAAACGGGGTTAACATTGAAACAACTGCTCAGTATGCGCTTGACGTGCCTGGTGGTGCAACCATCGTGTTAATGGCGGGCAGCACGAATGTGGTAAAGAGTACATATAACGGAGACCTTGCCACCGCCGGTGTTCATGGTAGTATGTCGGGTACGCTTACCATTTCGGGCACCGGTACCCTGAACGCAGAGGGCGGCTCAACAAATGGGAACTACCAGTTCAGTGCCGGAATTTATATGGGACCTAACAGCGCCATAAACAGTGGCACAATTAACGCCACCGGCGGTACAGTGAGTGTTGGAAATAGCTATGGAATAACTACCGGTGGAGCACTGACGATTTCGGGCGGTAAAGTAACCGCTACGGGAGCCGAGCAAACTGCCGGCAGCACGGGTTCGACAGGCATTAATGTAGGTGGAGCTTTAACAATTTTCAATGCTGCTGATGTGACGACGACCGGTAAGACTTCAAGCGGTACAAGTGGTACAAGCTATGGTGTGCAAGTCAGCGGAAATACGACACTCTCTGGCTCGTCCAAATTAACGGCGAGTGCGGGCAACACTGCCAGCTATACTCAGGCTGTTTACGTAAGTGGTACGTTGGAGCTCTCCGACACTGCCAAGTTAACTGGAACCAGTGGTAATTCTACTGGCAGTCTTTCTTGCGGTGTGAGGGCTACCGGCACGATCACCCTTTCTGACAGCGCAGAGGTGACGGGAACTGCAGGTAATATTAGTAGCGCCAGTTTCAGCCGTGGTGTAATGGGTGGCTCAATAATTACCATGAATGGCGGTACGTTAAGCGGTACAGGCGGCAATAATACCGGAACCGGCACCAGTGCCGGCGTTTATGGGACAACAGTTTCCATGACGGGCGGCTCCATCATTGCCCGAAGCGGCACCACCACGGGCACCAGCACGGCATTGTGGCTCACATCGTCGGCACTTACCGGCGCTTCAGTTGCGGATGCGAGTGATAATATTCTTACCTTCGATAATACGAATAAAGGCTATTATGTATATAAGAGCGATGGTGAATATGTCAGCGGCACTGATACACTTACAAAATACGCAAAGACATTGCCCGCCTACACCATCAGCGGCAAAATTACCGGCAGTGATACAAACGGTGCTGGTATATCCGGTGCATCAGTTCAGCTCAAAAGCGGGGGCAGTAATATGGGCAGTGCTGTTAATACAGATATAAACGGTGAGTACACTATTTTAGACGTGGCAAACGGCACATACACCATAGATGTTTCAAAAACGGGATATGATAGCGGTACAATAGCATCTTTCAGCATTTCCAATGCAAATGTGACGGACAAGGATTTGACGCTGATAAAAGCGGCTGATCCTACTTATCCGGTTACCTTGACCGTTAATAAGGATGGCAGCGCATACAATTCACATGGTAAGACGTTTCATCTGTATCAGAGCGGAGCATCGAAATATACCGGTAGTGGTGCAGACGGCACAGTTACATTCTCTGCTGTGGATAACGGTATTTATGACGTATATGATGGTACAGCAGATACTGGCATCGATGTAACGGTAAATAGTATGGCAGCGAGTGCTGCGCTTAACTACTATACTGTACAATTTGAGGTCGAAGATGTTTCTCCGGCAGCGGGCTCCACAATTTCTGCTACTTACGACAGTGCGGTAATCGCCTCCGGTGATGTAGTCTCAGGCGGCAGAACGCTTACAATTACCGCTGTGGGTGCTGGGGCCGCCAGCTATACCTATGCATGGACAGGAGATGGTACAAGCAGCGAGACATCAGCGTCATTGATTAAGACGACTCTTGCAGAGAAAGTGAATGCGACATGTACTGTAACAGGCAGTAACGACCCGGCTTACACCCTCACGGTCAACGCAGGAACAGGTGGCACAGCGAGCGGTGGCGGCAGTTACACAGCAGGATATTCTGTGTCAATTACAGCAATTCCTGATAGTGATTACATCTTTAGCGGCTGGACTTCATCAAACGGCGGCACATTTGCTGATGCGAGCAGTGAAAGCACTACATTTACTATGCCTGGCAACGCTACAATCATAACTGCCAGTTTTACGCAGAATATAGGTGGTGCACCGGTGATTACAACAAGCAGCCTTCCAAATGGAACAGTCGGTAAATCATATAATCAAACCCTTGCAGCGACTGGAGATGCTACCATTACATGGAGCCGTGACAGCGGATATTTACCTGCCGGACTCACCCTCAATTCTGATGGTACTATTACTGGCACACCGGAAGCATTAGGTACGAGTACGTTTGTTGTAAAAGCTGAAAACAGTTTAGGTAGTGATACCAAGAGCCTTTCAATTACGATTACAAATACTCCTGCAAAGCAGGAAGAAAAGGTTTACCATCATGAACATTATTACCAATGGACAGTAATAACAGATGCGAGCTTGAACGCAGATGGCAAGGAACAGTATATATGCTCTTGCGGAGATGTAAAGGAAACCTTGATTATTCCGGCATCACAGGTATACATAAAGGGATTGTATGGTGAAATCAAGGATGCTTCTGAAGGTGCTTTCATTGAATATAACTCCTACAGATGGACAGGAATCAACGACTATGTAATAAGAAAACTTGCAGATAGACCGGATTTAAGTGTAAAAATAACTTTTGAATATAAGAATGAAAGTTATACTTTTACATTGCCGGCAGGAACTTCTTATGAAGCGTTATTGCAGGATCAGGAAACTTATTATGGATTCTTCACTTTCTGTAATTTGTTGGGAATACCTGTAAGCCAATTGTAATCAACTGATATTTTTGAGAATTATTAAATACGCTGAGGGTGCCCAAAGTCAAAAGTTTGGGCATCCCTTTTGTCTCAATTTGAAAATATATTTTGTAAAGCTATTTCCGGCATAGGCACTTCAACTTATGCTTTTACATATTTCTGATTTGGACTGCTAGGTTTATCGGGAAGAGTCATTTTTAAACGTCCAGATTCTAAAAGGGGCTTTAGAAATGCTTTTCTAAAATGTGCACGATTGTGGATTCCAATATATTTTTGCATTTCGTCCCTTGTTCTGGCATTTGTACAGTAATCAACTAAAGCATCCATACGTTTATCATGGATGTTATCATGGATGGTGTCATGGATGTTTTCAACATCCAAGTTGAAATTTGTTTTTTTAATACCACACGAAAATCAGAAGGTGTTGAATGAAACGCAGGCTTCATATTCTCTGTATATCCGGGAGCAATGTGCGAAAAACCCAGTGTTTATAAAGGTTTCACAAATTTTTATAAAAACATTAGCACTCACCTCTTGTTAAAATGGAGCGACTTTCGTCTTACGTTGTCAGGTCTCGTAAATGCCTAGAAATGGGCATTTGCGGGACTTTTTACTTTTTGTCAAGCGGTGTCATTGGGTGTCATTTTTATTTCAAATGGAGTAAAATTGTGGACTTATGAAAGGATGGATTTAGCATGAATAGTGATAAAACGATATTTGAAAAAATGGGTGGCAGCTATGAAGAAAAGGATGGTCTGCTATATCCGATGCTTGCGTTGGATAAAGGGCAGCAGGTAACTTTTTTTACAGGAAAGTGTGGCCATTTGTGGATTGAGTATCTGAAAGAAAATGAGCCGGCGAGATACCGGGAGTTGGTTTTCAGTGGGCGAATCAGAAAAAGAGCGGCAGCGGTTAATGAAGAAGCCTATGAAATGCTGGATTCTATTATGGAGCAGTATATGAAGAAGAATCCACCAATCAAGCCATCATCGACGATGGAGATGTGGCGGTTAAGAGAACAGGTCAAGCAGGTAGCGGAGGAGACTATCTACCATGATATTATCTACAAGTTGTAGTGACAACAATCGAAATAATAACATTATTACCGGCAGAATCGCTGGGAATCGAAAGGATGGAAAATATATGACAGAAAAATTAGAGAATACAACATCAACGAAACAATGATTATCGGCATTGATCATGGCTACGGCAATATCAAATCTGCCAGAAGGGTGTTTTCTACTAATGTAATTAAGAGTGACAACGCACCGATTTTCAGTAAGGACTATATTGAATATAATGAAAGTTTTATATCATCGGAGAGGGCCACAAGAGCTTTGTGGCAGAGAAACAGGCAGATGAGGATAATTATATCCTGACAATGGCCGCTATCGCCAAAGAATTAGAGGCCAGAGGCATTAAAGAAAATCACAATCATATAAAGGTACATCTTGCGGTGGACTTCCGCTAAAAGGGGTACAGTCACAGCGGGGAGAATTCAAGGAGTATCTGATGCGGGAGCCTGTTATTCATTTCAAATATAAGGGCAGAATCTACGAAGTAGAAATTGCCGGTTGTACGGTCATGCCGCAGTGTTATGCGGCGGTGGCAGAGAATCTAAGGCTGTTTACCGGAATGAATCTTTTGGTGGATATCGGCAACGGTACAATGAATCTCATGTATCTGAACAATGGTAAGGCAATGGAGAGCAAGTCTGGACAGAAAAGATGGGGGTATTCCAGTGTATTCAGAAAATCAGTAATAAAGTGCTGGATGAAACAGGAACCATTCTGATGAATGAAGTAATTGACAATTATCTTAAAACCGGAGTTACAGATATTGTAGAGCCTTATGCTTCTCTTATGAGAGAGGCGGCGCAGGCTTATGTGGGCGGTATATTTCAAAAATTGAGAGACTATGAATTTAATGAAAAGTTGATGAAGCTGTATTTCATGGGAGGCGGAGCAAGGATTGTGGAGACGGTTGGAAATTATGATAAGGAACGCACGCAGTTTAACCATGATATCTGTGCTACCGCTAAAGGCTATGAATATTACTGCTATATGGCACTAAGAAGTCAGAACCGCAGAAAGTAGGTGGACGGATGACGAAGAAATATTGGAATCACAACTTTCGTTTCAACATGGAGAATGAAGAGGCTACAAGAGCTTGGAACATCCTTCACTCTGAGGAAGTGAAACAGGGTTTTAAATCACAGAATGAGTTTGCTATTCAGGCAATCAATGATTTTTACGAAAGACACCTGGTTGTAAAAAGTGATCCATATTTGGAAAGCCGGGAGCGGGAAGAAGCCTTCACAGATCGGATGGTAAAGGCAGTAGAGCAATCAGAAATATGTTCTATGGCGAGCGGGGAAAACACGTCCGTACCAAAAAGTAAAAACTGGATGAGAGCGGAAATGTCCGCAAAGGGTGTAAAATTATTAAAAAGAATGAAGTATATGAGCGTAGCCTATTTTCAGCAAAAAATAAACTGTTCAAGCAAGACAGTTTTGTAAATGATATAAAGCACTTTTACACAGATTTATTCAATCTGTTGGTGGAAGATGATAAGGAGAAACTACAGGTGTTTGATAAAAAAGCTTGTATCTTCCAACCAAGAAAATAGGAAAGAACAATTCCAAAACGGAGCAGATAGCGGCGGATAATGAAAAACGTATTCAGTGGAACAGAGAGGTAGATCGGGCACTTGTGAGTGCGGTGCCGGAGGGAGATATTCAACAGATTAAGAAGGAGTATATCACAGACCGGATAAAGACCTCCATTGCAGTATTTGGCAATCAACCAGAACGCTTTGGTAATATTGTGAATACGGCAGTTATGGCATTGGCACTTTTGGTTTCTAAGGTACTGCAAAAGGCGAGAGAAATGGCAGCACATATTTGGAATGTAGAGCCGAATCAGGAAAAGACAGTAGAAGTAACACAGAGGAAAGAAACGATACCGGACAAGCCAAGCGTGGCTGAACGGCAGATTCTGCCACAGCCTGTTATGCCTCCGGATGCTGCAGAATATCATAAATTGAAAAAAATATATGAGGAATTGCAGAAACAGAATGAAGCAATCTTTGCCGTAGAACATGAACGAAGTTTACTGGAGGTTGAACAAGGTAACTTAAAAGGAATCAAGGCGCTGACGAAGAAAGGTGAATTGCAGATAAAGATTGATAGATTAAATGGTCAGGCGGAGCAGATGAAGGGGGCATTATCCAAAATAGTAAGGCGGTACGACTATTATTCAATACAGGAATTTTTGAGGGCATATTATGCTTCTAAGGTAACCTATGCAACGTATCTGGACGAAGTAAAGAAATGGGAAATGACCTATGGCACAGTGGAGCAGAATCAAAGTGTGAAAGGTAAGCTGAAAGAGTATCAGAAAAAAGTAAACGAGCAGGAGAAAAGTTATACATATCATCGTAGGGACAGAGGGGCAAGATAAATGCCTCTCTGCGGGATTCGTGGAGTATTTAATCTAATTTGATTTCACCATGCTTATTTTCAAAATCAGAAATATGCTTTTTCATTAATGTTTCTAATTCTCGATTAGCTGAACGAGCATTATATTCAGCTACAAAGCGAAATTTATTTAGCAATTCAGAATCTACTCTGACTGTAAATTTTGATATTTCATTGGACATAATATTTTCCTCCCAAATAGCTGATAATAATAATGACTTAATTATACAGTCAAAAAGACGGCACAAAACATACTGACGGCTTAATGACGGCATAATGTAATTGCAATGTATTTCTGAACGGCAAAATAGAAGATAAAAAGTGTTTTGGAAAGGGGAAGATATGAGAAAAAGAAAAGATATTTGTAAAAGTGTATATCTTATTATTTTATTTACGGCAACAATATTTACTGTTTACTTCGGAATAAAAAATGAAGGAGTTAAAGTAAAAGGATTTCTACTGAATAAAGGATTAGCAACTGAAGATATTGAAGTAGAGAGAGCAGAGGGAAAAAGAAATATATATCGAACATCGGAACCGATTGATATTGGTGATGGAGAAATGGTGGAATACTGGGAAATAATTTATTCTGGGGTAAGCGGATTCCTTTATTCAATAAAACCATATCCAGACAGAGAATTATCAAAGCCGAAAGTGGTTAAGTTACTATTTACTATAAAAGAGTATGAAGAGTTGGAAAGGAAAACAGATGGTGAGGCTGTAGAAAAATATTTAAAAAGAATAATTATTAATGAATAATGCTACTCATAAATCAAAACAATTATATACAATAAATCTAACTGGTATGAAAATGTTGCTTCATCTTAATTATAAATATAAGTTTTTTAAAATGAAAAAGTGTTAGAGTAAAATATTAGTTGGCAAAATGTATAGTAAAGAAAGAGGGAAGAAGGATAATCCATCTTCCCAAGACACAGTAAATCTTTTATGATGTTAATTGCCAAGAAAAAAACATAAAGGAGTTATACCGTATGAATACCATTGTAGAAAAAGATTACTTAACTTTCAAGGATATTGAGAAAGAAATTTTTAAATATGTATGTCAGATGGCGGTGGAGCTGACAAAAGAGTTCCTGGCCGTCTATGATGAAAAGCTGATGAAGGAGCGGGATCATTCCCTATATTGGCATAAAGGCTATTAGTAAGAGAGAATACAAAATGTAGATGTTGCAACTTGGCTTGTTGACGTAGGTAATAATCTTGGAATCAATTAACATGATGCTATCAGGAGTACTGCGAGCAGACGAGCGGAATTTTGTGCGTGTTTCCTTTTTGCGAGACAGTGATTTTGCTGAAGGCATCGTCCCGGAGGGGATCATTGAGAAGTCATAAGGGTTTACTGAGGAAGAATTGGGAGAACTTTGAGATTATATGATTGGCAACCAACGGGAATCATTAATCAGGCAAAGCAGATTAATCCCATTAGAAGTTGGTTAGGGAAGCGATGTTTATTTGAGAAGGAAGGTAAAGGGTCTTTTTTTGGTTATAAATGGTAGCGAGTAAAATCGTGTTGAGAGAATTCGGCAGGGAAAAATAAATATAATTTAAAAAAAAACAAGATTTTTTTAGTTTATTTGTTAATATTTGTAAAAAAATGTAATTTTAGTTTGCGATGAGATAAAAATATGTTATTATTTATATATTAAAGAAGAACATTATAAGCGGGGAAATTTACATTTAATCAATGATCATATTGATATAATTGGGAATTGAAGCATGATAAATGCCGCTAGAATGGTAAATTCTAGTGGCATTTATAGTTTTGTGTTATGAATTTTATTGTGATATTTCTTCGTTCTGAGGTTGAGAAAAATTTGAAAGGAATAGGTATAAAAATGATTTTTTTGTTACATATTTCTGATCTTCATTTTGTTACAAGTGCACTACAAAATAATATGAAACATACTCTTTTTGAAGAAATAGGAAATAAGATGCAGAAAGTTCCAAAAGGGAATAAGCTAGTGGTGATTACGGGAGATTTTCACAATTTTGAAATGAAGCATTATAATGATGCATTAGAATTTTTAGCCGAACTTTTTAATGTTATGGATGTTGATCCGAAGGAAGATGTATTTGTTATACCCGGAAATCATGATGCGATTGACGACGGAGTGAAACGAGCAGCATATATAAGTAAGATAAAATTGGATAAAGGGCAGCTCAAAAACTATAATAGCCTTCTTCTTGAATCATTTCAAAGTTATGTGAAAATGGTTACAGAACTCGGAATTTATGAAAAAGGAAAAGGTGATGTCCCAGCAACTGTTCATGTACGGACTTGGCGGAACAAATTACATATATTACATTTAAATACAGCGTTAGTAGCTGATGAAAAAGAAAAAGATAATCAACTTTTGGACATATTTGCTGCTACATCAGATAATATACAAAAACAATTGAGGAAAGAAAAATTACCAACCATTGCAATAGGACACAATGATTTTTACGACCTATGCCAAGAACATCAAAACTCGCTCACAGCTGTTTTCTTACATGAAGATATTCGTGCATATTTATGTGGAGACAAACATAAGCGGAACAATATGAGAAATCGAAAATATATTTACCTTAGTCAAATGGCTAATGCAGAAACAATACCGAACATTGTTTGTTACAAAGGAACTACAGATGAAGATGATCATTATTCGGATTTTGGAATGATTTGGCATTTATGGGATGAAGAGAATGGAATAGTTGAACTAGACTTTTATGAATGGGATCCTCAGTATGACCAAAGTAATTTCATTAAAAAGGAAAATGATATTGGCCAATATTGTTTAAGTATGTTTAAACAAGAAATGGGTGATTGCGTGCCTAAAAATAAGGAAACAGAAAAGGAATATGAGCAGATATATTATGAGAACTTGTGGAAAATTTGTAAAAAACTTGATCTTAGAGATATTGTAGACGATTTTACCGGTGAAAAGGATATTTGTGATCTTTATGTATATCCCCAGTTTGATTTTAATAATAAGGAGATGTTGTCACCTATTGCGGAAAAAAGCACTTTTGTCAGAATGATTACAGCTAATTCAGGAGTTGGAAAAAGTAGCTTATTACAGGCAATCATTATGACTTGCATCTTTAGGCGTTTGCAGAAATTTGATTCGGAACTATTAAAGAATATAAGTCAAGATAGATTAAAGGAATACTCTTTTCTGGTTGAAAAGTTTAATTATCAGAAAGACTTTTTTCCGATATATATAAAAGCTCAAAACTATAATGATAATTATAGCGATAATAAAGATAACCTATTGTATTATGCGAGCGAAGTAGGTGATGAACTGGAATTATTAACTAATATCATTAAAAAAGAAAAGAATAATGTTCTATTACTAATAGATGCGCTTGATGAAATAGAGGAAGAAAAGAAAAATAAATTTTGTTACTTGCTAGATTCGATGATTAAGGCATACGGAGATATAAGTATAATACTAACTTGTAGACCAATAGATGTAAGAATATTTAAAGAGTTTGATATATTTAATTCGATGGAAAGGTGGGATTTGAAGACCTTTAATGAGGATAAAATTAGAGAATTAATTCAGAAATGGCTAATAAAAGTGTCACCAGAAAAAAATCATGGCGAAGATGAAGGCTATAGTTCTAACGAAATAAATGAGTGGCTAATAGCTAACAGATTTTTATTAAAATTAGTAAGAAATCCATATATGCTTAGTCAGGTTTTATATTATAGATCTACCAATGGATTTTCCTGTCCAAATGATATTCTGTCTTATATAATAACTAAGTTAATAGAAAAACGATGGCCATTACAAAAATACTATAGGCATAATATTTCAGCAGAACACATGCGGAAAATTTTATCTTATATTTCATGGGATAAGCTTAAAACAAACAAAAAATCAATATCAGAAGGTGAGTTGGCTAATAAATTTTTAGAAGCATCAAAGTATGTAGATGATAATATTGATCTTAATATTAAAACATGTAATAGTCTAATCAAAGAAATGAACGCAAGAGCGGGAATATTAATACCTACGAAGAGCGGATATATATTTCAAATGCAAGTAATAGAAAACTATTTAATTGCGGAACATCTTCTGGAGAGGACGAAGTTAAGTTTTCCATATAAACCCAATGAATCGGAGGTGATAGCTTTTTTTCTTGAAGAGATACCAAAGAGTTTAAAGGGAGAATGCTGGAAAGAAGTTATATTAATGTTCTTTTCATTAACTAATAGAGAAGGTCAACGGGATTATTATAGCATTCCACTATATAAAGTATTGATGTTTAGACATGTGTTAAGTTTAGATAAAGAAGAAATGCTAATCATTGAGGAAATATTTGTGGATGTCTTGCAGCAGACATTTGGAACCAGCATTCTTTATAACAAAGCAAATGGGACTTGGATGAAAATTAAAAAACAAATTGCAAAAGTGATATCACAAAACACTGACAATAGGAACAGCGAACAAATTATTAAGTATATGGAATCAAGTGACTATCAGAAAATATTGGAGGACATATAGATATGGCAAATGAAAAGGATAACTTAGAGTATCTAGAGGAAATGTTAAAGATGGTAGAAAAAGAGATACCAAGTATAGATGATGAAGGGCGGAAGGAGCTAGCTGATCTTATTAAAAAGGCTAGTAGCGATGAAAATTTTATAAAAATGAAACAGGAAATAGAGAATAAACAAAAAGAAGAAGCAAAAAGGATAACCGATGAAATACAGATGCTTTTAAAGAGTAAAGAATGGCATTATACAAACCTTTCAGAAGATGGGAAAAACATATTGCTGAATTTCAAAATGAAAAACACAATAGTAAGATTAAATATTATGATTGAGGAAGATGCCGGATCTATAAGATACAATGCATTGCTTCCGATAGAGTGTGAGAAAGCATGTCGGATGTTGCTTGCTGATTATTTAGCAGTGATTAATCAGCCACTAAGATATGGTGCATTTCACTTGGACAACGAGGACGGGGAAATTTCGTATAGATATTCGGCATCATATAATGGAATCAATTTTTCACCAGAGGTTTTTGAGATCCATATAGATGCCAGTCTTCTTACAATAGACCGATACTATCGAGAAATATGTAGGTTCGCAACAGGAAGATTAAATGACGAAGAACGTAAAGAGTATCTTATAAAAATTAAGGAGTTAGCTATAGCTCTGAGTAGTCTATAGTAAATAAATTAATGATGATTAAGCAAGAGTATAAGGAAAGCATAATTAAATATTGTATTGGATATAAGCTAGATGGTTTACCCGGTGCAGGGGAATTATTGTACAGGGAAATATCATTAGGTGATATTTATTTGCCTATTAATTTCAAATCTAATAAAGATACGAATTTAGCGTTATATAATCTGAGAAATAATGAGTTATGGAAAGGAAGAGAGGATACATCGGAAGAAAGTGATAATTTAGAAAAGAGAGTAAGTGAAATTGAGGAAATCGTAAATAATCAATTACGAAAGATGAATCAACGCACTAAATCAGTTTCAACTATTAATGCAGAATATAGTAAGATCATTGAATTATTGGATCAACAAATTATTGGTATTGAAAAAAGCATAAGTACAGATACAAAAGAAAACTACTTTGATAAAAACGATAGGCTGCTGGAGGAACTGCTGTTTGAAAAAGATTATAGAGATAATGTAAAATCAAGCGTGGTATTAACTTCGAATAAGCCGATTAGCCCAGTTGGTAATAAGAGAAGTTCGCGTCATGTTATTCTATCAAATCCTGGTTTTGGGAAAACTACATTGATTAAGAGACTAGCATTAGCGTATTCGAGTAATGATAATGATTTTTTATCAAAAAATGATTTGCCTCACAACTTATTTCCGGTGATATTGTTTTGTAGGACTCTTAATGATTTTAAAGAAGATTTAGAGCATATTAAATGCTTTGAAGATTTTATTGTAGAAATGACACGAAGGAATATTATGGATTTGGGAACGTCTGAAGTACAATTTCGCAAATTAATAGCTGAGTTATGCAAAACAAATGATTTGATTTTATTTATAGATGGTTTTGATGAAATATTTGATCAGGATACCCAAAATATGTTTTCAATAATGCTCAAAGATTACTTAGAAAAAAATCCACAAGTAAATCTATTGTTGACTTCACGAACAGTTACATTTGCTTATGGAAAAAATAGGACAAAAGCAATCGCAGCACTATGTGGAATAGAGGGGATTCAATTTAATGAAATTGAGAAACTGAATAAAGATGAGATTTCAAGGTTCTGTAGAAAGTGGTATTCTGTGATTTTTCCAAATGATATTAGAAGACTGGAGGAAGTAGAGGTTATTATTAACCAAATTAATTCTACTCAATTTAAATATATATCGAATATGGTATCTGTTCCGCTATATTTGACAAATATATTATGTTTAACAAGAATATCAGGATCACTACCTAAGAGTAAAATTGAATTTTATGAACAATATATGACAATCGCTCTAAACTGGCATGCACGGGGATTGCATGCACCACTAGATGTTCTTAAGCAATTAGCATATATTGCAAGTTATATGATGAAAAATAATTTGACGAGCATTCTTCAAGAATCCTTAGTAAATGTTCTGAAAAAGTGTTATCAAGATTTGGATGGTATGTTTTCTGTAAATAAAGTAGATGACAAGCAAATAGAGGTTTTTATTGATGAACTGGAAGAAAGAGCATGCATATTACAGAGAGCAATTTCTGTTGGCGATGAAGTAATATATGAATTTACACATATGCAATTGCAAGAATATTTAACGGCATATGCCATTTTACATGGTTGTTCTGATGAAAATGATAATGGTATGATGCAAGAGGAAATACTGGCAAAACATTATAAAGATGCGAATTGGAGAGAAATTATCATTCTTGTATTACTTCAAGATTCAAGAATAGCGAATGCGGTAGTTCAAAAATTAATTGATTTAGTAGAAGAAGATTTTTACGTAACAAGCTTATTGTTTGAAATATTGATAAATTATATACCATTAAAGAAAGAGAGACGTGAATTAATATTTAAATTACTATATGAAGATCAAATAACAGATTACCAAATAGTAAAAATAAGAGACTATATATTTGATTTGCGATCGGAAGAATTTGTTAATTATATAGAAAGAGAGTTTGAAAGAAGCATTAAAGATGTAAATGTTAAATATTGCTTTGTCTATGCAACAATAGAAATATATAGAATGGAAGCAACAGAACAAAATCCCTACAATATAGCACAAGAGTTGTATTTGCTTGATGATAATATTAATATGTTAAAGGGACTTTATATAATGGTAACTTTATCTTGGTGCAAATATAATAATATTAGAAATGCATTTAATTATAGCAAGTATTTAACCATGTTGAATGAAAAAAGTATGTTGGCTCTTCGAAAAAGAATTGAAAATCAAGAATCGCCATTTGAAAAAGAGCAGACGGATTTACTTAAGGATTTAATACTTAGTGGCAGTATAAACAATCAGGAGTTTTACAATATAGACTTAATGAATAAAATGGCAGAGCTGGCACTGGTTCTTTTTGATAATGAAAAGAAGAAAATTATAATTGAAAACATATTTTCCATGTGTCCGATTATATATCGTACTTTAGCTATGTTAATGGAAGTAGAGGTAAGTAATGAAATTAAGGAATATTATAGAAAAAAATATGCAGTAGCAAAGTATGAAGAAAAGATTTTTGATTTTGTTATTTGTGTATTCGTGGGTGTTTTTGGGTATGATTTAGAGAAAATTGTAGATGAGTTTACTGTTTTGGAGGGGTACTATAGCCTTAATGAAAGAGAAAAAGATGGTAGTGCAGATATACGCTTGCAACAAGTGAAAAAGGATATTGGAAAATTTGGAGATTCTCTTAATGATGGGTATTATGCTTATCAGGAAGGTGATTATGATAAAGCCTTTTTTGCATTTTTATATGAATTTAAAAATGATAATGACAAGGGAAATAATAACTTGGCCTATATGCTAAGGCGGAATGAGAATCAAACCAGAGTTATGCGTCATGGTACTGAATATACGGCACCAATGATATTGGAAAATGGAGTAAGCAATAATGATAATTTTGCTTTAGCTAATATGGCATTAGTTGTTATTGTAGATAATGACTGCATTAATATTAGAAAGGGTATGGAGTACATTGATAAAATGAATCACTTGGATATAGATGATGTGTTCAGGTGGTGGAAGGATAGAGCGGATTTGGGTGAAATAGAGGGATATATAATGATATATATGTTATATGCAGGTAACTTGATTGAAGAATTTTATATAGAAGAGATAGAAGATATAGTGGAGCTGAAGGCTTATATCCAACATATGAGTGAAAAAGACATTGTATGGTGATTTAAGGGAAAATAGAGGATGCGTTCGCAGTGTATTCTTCAATTAGTATTTTGTTAACAAATATCCCAAAAACCTCATTATGAGAGACACCATTATGATAGGCATCCCCCAAATTTTACTTAAGCAATTATCAAAAAGCCAGCTTTATTTTCTTGAAATTAGTGTAAGTAAAAGGCCAGCTCTCCAGCATAGCAATGGGTTTGAACTATTTACGCTATGCTTTTATATATTTTTGCTTTCGACTACTCGGCTTATCGGGAAGAGTCATTTTTAAACGTCCCGATTCTAAAAGTGGCTTTAAGAACGCCTTTCTAAAATATGCACGGTTGCTAATTCCAATATATTCTTGCATTTCGTCCCTTGTTTTGGCACTCGTATAGTAATTAACTAATATATCCATTCGTTCATCAAGGATGTTATCATGGATGGTGTGTAAACGTCAAATCCTCCGCTTACCATTAAACTAAAGCGCCACCTATTGGCGACGCTT
>JAVBUF010000012.1:0-5270 GCA_031555615.1 Lachnospiraceae bacterium
CGTCTTTCATATGATTCAAATAAAGCCATTTTCTATTTCCTCCTTCTCTTATTCATGTCTGGGATCAATGATCTTCACTGCATCAGCTACACGGCCATACTGGCCTTTGGCTTTTTCCCATGCAGTATTGGCATCGTCACCCTTTTTGATAAAGTCTGTCATCTTGCCAAGACTTACGAACTGGTATCCGATAATCTGGTCTTCGGCATCCAAAGCGATTCCGGTTACATAGCCTTCGGCCATTTCCAGGTAACGGGGACCTTTTTCCAGGGTTCCGTACATGGTACCAACCTGGCTTCTCAGACCTTTTCCAAGGTCTTCCAGACCAGCGCCAATGGGCAGTCCGTCTTCAGAGAACGCACTCGGGGTTCTTCCGTATACGATCTGTAAGAATAATTCTCTCATTGCTGTATTGATGGCATCACAAACAAGGTCTGTGTTAAGTGCTTCAAGCAGTGTTCTTCCGGGAAGAATCTCAGCGGCCATTGCTGCGGAATGGGTCATACCGGAGCATCCGATGGTCTCTACCAATGCTTCCTGTACAATGCCTTCTTTTACGTTCAGGGTCAGCTTACAAGCTCCCTGCTGAGGTGCACACCAGCCAACACCATGTGTCAGACCGGAAATGTCCTTAATTTCTTTTGCTTTTACCCATTTTGCTTCTTCAGGTATGGGAGCACAGCCATGGTTAACGCCCTGCGCTACCTTACACATTTCTTCTACTTCTTTAGAATAAATCATGTGAAATCTCCTTTCAAATATGTATTACAACACTTTAACCATTTTCGCATACTTCCGACAAAAAATCCAGTACAATTTTATTCAACTTTTAAAGCAATTTCCCCTTGTTTTTTGTAGATACTGTTCTCCGGGATATATCCTCTGACCATAGAGGTTGGATAAATATTGGAATTGCGGCCAATCACTGTTCCGGGATTCAATACACTGTTGCATCCCACTTCGACATTATCACCAAGCATGGCCCCGAACTTTTTCAATCCGGTTTCGATACATTCCTCATGGGCTTTCACCGCTACCAGGGTTTTATCGCTCTTGACATTTGAAGTGATGGAACCGGCACCCATATGAGCTTTGTAGCCCAGGATACTGTCCCCAACGTAATTATAATGAGGTACCTGCACCTTATTAAAGAGAATAACATTTTTCAGTTCCGTAGAATTTCCCACTACTGCACCCTTTCCCACGATGGCATTGCCCCTGATAAAAGCGCAATGACGAATCTCTGCCTCTTCATCAATGATGGCTGGTCCGTTAATGGATGCGGTGGGGGCAACTTTTGCCGATTTGGCGATCCACACGTTTTCTCCGATCCGGTCAAATTGCTCATGTGAAAGAGTTTCTCCCAATTCCATTATAAAATCTTTGATTTTAGGGAGAATCTCCCATGGAAAATCTGCTGTTTGCAGCAATGATGCCGCAATAGTTTCGTCCAGATTATATAACTGTTTGATTTTAAATTGTTCCATATTTCTTCCACCTTCCTATTTTGAATTTGCCTTATAGTTAGCTGCTGCATCATCAAAAAAATGATACAGATTATTCTGATTGCCGGCCTGTTTCACCTGATTGGTCCGGCGTGAAACAAAGTCGTCCAGCTTCTGCATATATTCTTCTTCGGAAATCGTTCCCTCGGCCACCATGGTCAGTCCTTTTTCCCAGCTTGCTGTCAGCGCCGGGTCCAGTAATGGGCGGATGGAATTATTGACGATATCATAGATCATTTCACCCATCAGAGTAGGGGTAATGATCTGTGTTTTTTTGTTCAGGGACAGATACTTGATGGTTACCAGTTTCTTCAATATCTCGGCCCTGGTAGCTGAAGTTCCGATACCGCTCCCTTTGATCTGAGCCCGCAATTCGTCATCTTCGATAAACTGTCCGGCATTTTCCATGGTCAGAATCATGCTTCCCGAGTTGTATCGCTTCGGCGGAGATGTCTCCCCCTCTTTGATCTCCAATTTTAAAAGGGGCAGTTCCGTTCCTTTTTTTAAGGACGACAGTACCTGCATAAAATCCATATCACAGCCGATTTCTTCCTCACCTTCTTTATCGGTGTCACTTTTTTTGCGGCCATAAGAATGATTACTGACTTTTAAATATCCTTCTTCTGCCAATACCTTAAAATTAGCAAAAAACTTTTCCCCTTTATTATCCATGGTCAGCCCAATCTTCTGATAGACCGCCGCCGGATAAAAAATGCTTAAGAATCTTCGGACGATGATCTCATAGACCATTGCTGCCGTGGGATTCAGATTGTTCAGATTATTAAGCCCCTGTCCGGTGGGGATAATAGCATAATGGTCGGTAATCTGCTTATCATTTACATAGCGTGTTTTAGCCAGCCCTTTATAAAGCTCTTTTCCCAGTACTTCCCCGGCATACTCGCCACAGGGCCCGTAATTGGAAAGTCCTTTAATGTTCTTATAGATCTCCTTAGAAACCGCTGTAGAAAGTACTCTGGCATCGGTCCTGGGATAAGTGGTCATCTTCTTTTCATAAAGTTCCTGAACGATTCTAAGGGTTTCGTCCGGACTCACTTTAAAATATTTTGAACAATCATTCTGCAGCTCGGCCAGATTGTAAAGTAAGGGAGGATTTTTCGTTTCCTTTTTCTTTTCAACCTTTTCAACCAATAGCGGTGTGTGTTCGGGCTGGGATAAAAAAGCAATTAACTCTTTCGCCGTATCTTCTTCCTTAAATCCATTTTCCTTATATAATAACGGTGAATTAAAATATTTGGTATTTTCCACTGCTTTCCATTCACCCTCGCAGCTTCTGCCGCCGATTTCCGTCTGAGCCAGAACCCTGTAAAAAGGGGTTTTTACAAAGCTTCTGATTTCCCGTTCCCGATTCACTACCATACCAAGAACGCAGGTCATCACGCGACCTACGGATACCACCGCTTTATCCAGTTTTAAGTAGGATTTAATAGAATTGCCATATTTAAGGGTCAGCACCCGGGAAAAATTTATTCCCATCAAATAGTCTTCTTTGGCTCTTAAATAGGCTGCTGAACAAAGAGTGTCATATTCTGACAGGTCCTTTGCTTCTCTGATACCGCGGAGAATCTCTTCTTCGGTTTGAGAATCGATCCAAACCCGGCGGCGGTTTTTTCCGGCAACACCGGATTGCTGTTCCACCAGCCGGTATATGTACTCACCCTCCCGTCCGGAGTCCGTGCATACATAAATCGTATCCACATCCTTACGGTTGAGCAAACCACTGACGATAGTAAACTGTTTTTTAACATTCCCGATCACTTCATATTGAAACTTCTCAGGGATAAACGGAATTGTATCCAGGGACCAGCGTTTATACTTCTCGTCGTAGGCTTCCGGATAACTCATAGTGACCAGATGCCCCACGCACCAGGTTATAATTGCTTCTTCGGATTCCATATAACCGTCTTTATTACTCGTATGTAATTGTAATGCCTTGGCAAATTCTCTGGCAACACTTGGTTTTTCTGCAATATATAAATTTTTTCCCATTAAAACTCATCCACGCCTATCAACTTAATATTCTGCTTCACCTTTGCTTCCAAATTCAGTTTTTCATCAAAACGCCCAACTGAAAATAAATAAATATGATCAGGCCGCAATTTTGCTTTTTCCGCGCAAAAAATGAGCCACTCATAGTCATCATAGGTCATCATCGGCTTATCCCAATTACAAAGACCGATCAGGGTATTTCCCTTTTCGTCCTGGGCCACAATGTCGATTGTCCCTACTTTTCCGACCCATTCTCCGCTCTGCTCATATACAAAAGGAAGCCGGTTTCTTTTATTCCATTGATCCAGTTTCTGAGCGCATACTTTTTTAAAATATTCGGCTACATAACCTTTAAAATTCGGTGCGATATACTGGGTATAAAATTCGGATGGCATCATACTTTCCAGAGCACTGATCTGGGGATAGAAATAGGTAAAGTAAAAATTAACGAAATGATTACTGATTCGGTATATTCCCTTCTGAACATTTTCTTTTCCCTCTGTATCATAGGAAAATACCTTTTCTACCAGTTCCAATTCCATCAGGTTCTTCAAATAAACACTGATCTTAGCCCGGGAAAATTCCGTATGCAAATACAGATCGTTTAATTTTTGATTGCCTTCGGCAATGGCTGCCAGAATAGTATTGTATACTCCGGTTTCCCTTAATTCTTCGGCGACAATACGCTCGCCCTGCTTATAAAGAAAACAATTGGGAAACAATATATTCTTAATCATATTTTCTTTAATACTGAGTTTATCGTCAAAATACTGCCACATATCCGGGATACCACCCAGGACGGCATATGCTTCGACGCATTCCTCTAACCGAAAACCGGAAAAGCTGTCAAACATATCCTGAAAGGTCAGTTCCTTAATCTTTAAAAATCCGGAAAGCTCATATGCGGCCTCCCCAATTTTGCTGACCATGCTGTTTTCCACCCATCCGATGGATGAGCTGCTGAGTATTACCATGATCTGACCATTGTTCCATTGTCCATGAACAAAAGCAATCAGTTCCTGCATAAATGACCGGCTGCTCTTGACAATATATTGAAAATCATCAATGATAATTACTTTTTTGGTAATTTTATTAAAAGAAATTGCTTGAAAAATATCAGTAAAAGAAGGGTGCTTCAGCACCTTAACTCCTTCTTTTCCCAGTTCTTTTCCCCATTGATAAAGCTGTTCCCTTTCGGAACAGGAACGAGCCTTGTAATAATAATTGGGTTTATCCTCTACAAACTGGTTTATAGTGGCTGTTTTTCCGATGCCCCTTTGCCCATATACCACTATGATCTGACTTCCATTTCGGTCATAGTATGTATTTAAATATTTCAATTCCGAAGTACGTCCCACTACCATAATTTTTCCTCTGTTGCATTTTGCTGCAGATTGTTACAACCTTTGCAATAGTACCTTCTCAATATCCTCCGGAGGCATTGGCCGTCCCAAAAGATATCCCTGAATACAGTCACACCCAATGGACTGTAAATATTTATACTGGTCTTCTGTTTCTACTCCTTCTGCAATGGTTTCAAATCCCAGCTTCTTAACCATATATACAATAGACTCCGTGATTATTCTGGTATTTTCATCCGTCATAACGGTGTCAATAAAGCTCTTATCAATCTTTAATGTATCAATCGGCAATCCCTTCAAATAGGATAAGGAAGAAAACCCTGTTCCGAAATCATCCAAAGATATCCGAATACCATATTCTCTCAGGATATACAATTTTTCGGTTATTTCTTTAAAA